>CALXKY010000106.1 GCA_944389055.1 uncultured Spirochaetaceae bacterium
CGATCCGGATTCAGGGCAGTGGATTGACTATGGCTCAGCTTCCCCATCCGCCTATGCCTATCGTTTTGAGAACGAGCATTTCAACACATCGCCGTTTGTGCCTGGCCGCTGGAGAGTGGATAAGGTTGTGATTGACTATGATTCAAGTTCCGCTTACATTCAGACAAGCGCTTTAGGGCTTGTATTCACCACGAAGTCGTGCTATGAGCTCTTCATTGAAGATGGCGTGATGAAGCTGTCCTTCCTTACTGAAGGGAGCGGGATTGCAGGAAGTGTCCTTTTCAGGAATCCGAATCCCGGGGAGGGGGATGCCTTCATTCTCACGCGGATAGAATAGGAGGTCCTGTTTGATAGCTGATCCTGGAAAGAAGACCCTTATCATAGTCGAGTCGCCGACTAAGGCTAAGACTATCTCGAGGTTCCTTCCTCCTACATGCAGGGTTATCGCCTCTATGGGGCATATCGCAGATCTCGCTCCGGAGCCGAAGACCGGCAGATATGGAGTCGATGTCGATAACGATTACAATCTTGAATACGTCATAGATGCGAAGAAGAAGGATCTCATCAAGGAGATGAAGTCCCTTCTCAGGGATTCTGAGCAGCTTGTGCTCGCAACTGATGAAGACCGGGAGGGCGAATCGATATCATGGCACCTTCTGAATGTCCTCAAGCCGAAGTGCCCTGTGTACAGGATGGTCTTCCACGAAATCACGAAAAGCGCGATCCTCAATGCGTTCTCATCATGCCGTGAGCTGGATATGAACCTTGTCCATGCCCAGGAGGCAAGGCGTGCGGTCGACCGCCTGCAGGGTTATGGCATCAGCCCCATACTCTCCAGAAAGCTCTCTGGCCGCTACTCCGCAGGACGCGTGCAGTCACCAGGCCTGAAGCTCGTAGTCGAGCGCGAGAAGGAGAGGCGGGCATTCAAGGAGGCCGAGTACTACTCGGTTGAGGCGGGAATGGAATCCGGTGGAGTGCGTTTTGAGGCTCATCTCAGGTCGATTGATGACAAAGCCATCGCTTCTTCGCAGTCATTCGATCCGGAGACCGGAGCGCTGAAGCGCGATGCCATCGTCCTCGATGAGGAGAAGGCTTCATCCATCGCCGATGAGATCAGAGGCAGGGAAGCGATGGTTTTCAGCGTAACGAATCAGGAGAAGAGCCAGAAACCTGCCATGCCATTCACCACTTCAACGCTCCAGCAGGATGCCGCGCGCAAGCTGCATAAGAGCGTGAGGGAAGTCATGTCGCTTGCCCAGCAGCTGTATGAGAATGGCTTCATCACATATATGAGAACGGATTCCCCGACATTGTCGTCCGAATGCATCAAGGCGGCCCGCGCACAGGTTGAGGATATCTTCGGAGCTGATTATCTTTCATCGAAGCCACGGAACTACAAAGCCTCATCGGAGATGGCGCAGGAAGCCCATGAAGCTATAAGACCGGCTGGTGACCACTTCAGGAGACCTGAGGAGACCGGTCTTTCAGGCGATCAGCTCAAGCTTTATACGATCATATGGAAGCGTACGCTTGCCACTCAGATGAAGGAAGCGGAGAAGAGCACGACGACAGCTGTCCTGACATCCGGCCGCTATGCATTCTCCGCATCCGGCACAACAATCCGGTTCCCAGGATTCCTCAAGCTCTACGAGGTTTCGACAGACAGCGATGAAAAAGAGAACGAAGAGGGCATACTCCCGCAGCTTGTGAGCGGGGATACCGTGATGATAGCTTCCGCTGACGCGGCCGCGCATATGACAAAACCGCCTGCACGCTATACGGAGGCCAGCCTCGTGCAGAAGCTTGAAAGCGAGGGTATCGGACGTCCATCGACATATGCCGCGATCATCTCGACGCTGCTCGACAGGAAGTATGCCGTAAGGCAGAACGGGCAGCTGGTGCCGACATTCACGGGATTCTTCGTCGATTCGTTCCTTGAGCTCACGTTCCCGGAATACATCGATACTGCCTTCACCTCCCGCATGGAGGAAGGTCTGGATAAGATCGCTGCTGGCAATGAGAGCAAGACGGAGTACCTTGACTCATTCTGGAAGGGCGGAGAGGGCTTCAATGGTCTCGATTCCGATCTTCAGACTGTATCATCATCCGTGCGCAAGGCTGATGTCACAAGTCTTTCGATTCCTGGTCTTAAGTACAGCTTCAGTCACGATGGGGCGGAAGTGAAGTATTCGATAAGGATAAGCAAGTTCGGCCCTTATATCGCTTCGGATTACTTCGACAAGGAGTCCGGCAAGGACAGGATGGCCTCCATCGACCAGACCAGATATTTTCCCGGAACATTCCAGGATGATGATGCCAGGGTCATTCTCTTCCCTGATTCCAGTGATGTCGCTATCGCGGAAGGCATCTCCGTTGCCACCGGTCGCTATGGTCAGTACCTGAAGACATCGGATGGCAGGAACGCCATGATACCGAGGCCGTACAGGAACAAGGTGACACCGGAACTCGCTTCGCTGATCATCTCACTTCCTAAAGCAATCGGCAAGAGCAGCGATGGCAGCGATATCATGATGATGGCAGGTCCATATGGCTTCTATGCAAAGGCGGGAGGAAAGAATATACCGATCCGCGATCCATTCAGCATCGATGCTGGAGCCATTGCCGCGGCTGCTGAGGCAACTGGCAGCGACAAGGAGAGCCTCGCTGATTTCGGTGAATATGAAGGCCAGCCGCTCGCGATCCTGAAAGGCAAATACGGCCCGTACCTCAGATGGGGGACGAAGAATATAACGATTCCGCGGGAGGAGAGAGCTGCTGCTGCAGAGATGAGCATCGACAGAGCCCATGAGCTCTGCTCAGCCGCCCCGTCCTCATCCGAGGCCGTTAAGGATTTCGGCGAGTATGAAGGCAAGCCGCTGCATCTGGTTAATGGGCGATATGGCCTGTATCTCCGCTGGGGTGACAGGAACTGCCCGATTCCCAAAGAGGAAAGGGAAGGCGCTGCAGGAATGAGCATTGAGCGCGCGCGTGAGCTTGCGTCTGCCGCACCTGAGAAGACACCTAAACGGAAATATACATCGCGAAGAAAGGCATGAGGCTGCAGCTTTGCTTATCAGGCCCCGTCCTGTACACTCTTTCTGAGGAGGGTGTATGGGACGCTGTGTCATAACCTGTGCGAGCATATATGGCTCATCCCGGCAGTATGCGGACGAACTCGGCCGGCGGCTTGGGCTTCCCGTATTGCCTGCAGGGGCTCCGGAATGCTCAGCTGCAGGTATCGTTATCCATTTCGGAGGCCTGTATGCGGGTACGATGCTCGGACTTAAGAAGACTGCCTGTGCGCTTGGTCATTCATCGCTTCTTGTGGCAGTCACCGTGGGGATTGCGGATCCTTCAGTCCCATCCAATGCGGATAAGATCAGGGATGATGTGATGAAAGCTGTTCCTGAGGAAGTCAGGAGCCGTATGTCCGTATTTCATCTTCGCGGAGCCCTGGATTACAGCAGGATGACGTTCAGGCACCGTGCGATGATGTGGATGCTCTGCAGATATATAAAATCAAAGGATCACAGGACAGACGAGGATGAAGCAGTTCTTGAGAGCTATGGCGGCTCTGCTGACTTCATCGATCTTTCCTCGCTGGAATCTGCCGAGTCCTTCATCCGCAGTGTGCTTGAAAAAGACGAATAACCGTGCACGGCTCCCAGCAGTGGAGTATCATCATGGTATGAGAATCGCTATTGTCTGTTACAGCCTTACAGGGCATACGGCCGAGATGGCCGGGGAGATTGCTGCCGGGATAGCAGAAGCGGGTGTTGAATCAAGGATATTCAATATCCGTGAAGGAGCGGCCGATATGGATTATATCCAGTCATCGGATGGTCTCATCATCGGTACGCCGACGTATACTGCCGCATCTGTCTGGCAGATAACCAGATGGCTTCAGGAGGATTCAAGGGCGCTGAAGCTCGGAGGAAAGCTCGGAGGCGCGTTCGCCACTGCCCATTTCGCGCATGGCGGACAGGATACCGCAATCCGTGACATCCTCGGTCAGATGCTTGCCAAGGGCATGCTCGTCTACTCAAGCGGCAGCAGCTTCGGCATGCCAATAATCCACCATGGTCCCGTCGCGCTGGACAAGGAAGGGAACCATTACGAAGAGTGCCGCGGGACCTTCCGCATTTTCGGACAGCGCTTTGCCGCGAAGACGAAGGAGCTATTTGCAAGATGATCAGGAAGGCATCTCCCAGCGATATCGATGCAGTCGCAGGGATATACGGCAGCATCCACGACGAAGAGGAGGCTGGAAGGCTCACGATAGGGTGGGAGCGCGGGGTGTATCCCGTCCGGAAGACCGCAGAAGATGCGCTCAGGCGCGGAGACCTCTTCGTCATGGAGGATTCCGGTTTTATCATCGGTGCCGCTATCATCAACCATATCCAGCCGGAGGCATACAGGGAAGGAAAGTGGGCTCGCGATGACTCTGATTGCCGTATCCTTGTCCTGCACACCCTTGTCATAGCTCCAGGGGCATCCGGACGCGGGTATGGAACGGAATTCGTCCGTTTCTATGAATCTTATGCGCTGAGCCTCGGCTGTACAGCGCTACGGATGGATACGAATGCGCGGAATATGGCTGCGCGGCAGATGTACAAGCGTCTTGGATACTGCGAGATCGGCATTGTCCCGACTGCGTTCAACGGCATCGCCGGGGTGGATCTCGTCCTTCTCGAGAAGGTCATTGCCTGATGAACGCAGAAGAGCAGCTTGGCCGGCTGCTCTTCTCTATATGCCTGCGTTCACGCTCACCCGATGATGCAATCGGCCGGAATATGGAGAAAGGTGGCTGAACTCAGCAATGCCCTTCAATTAGTCTCATGACTGCTGATTGATTCTCTTTTTAATAGGTGAGTCCTGCAATTCTTCATGGTTTTTATGATGCTGGCCGGTCAGAATTATTGACAGGGGTGATTTCGATACGCTTAAATCCGTTACGAGGGGGTTCGCATGAGTGATAATACAATTCTGATTATTTTTCTCTGTTCATTCGTAGCATTTATCATTCTTCTGGTTGCTTTGGTTGTCTTTATGTACAGGGTGAAGAGGGATTACGGAAAGCTTCCGATTTCATGGATAGCAGCAATCCTGGTCCTGTTTGATGCAGCCTTTGTTGTTGCTGTTTTTGATCCGGAGTTGGCAATATCAAAACCAGTGGGTATCGGAGTCGGTGTTTTTGTTTATGTTCTTGCTGTTGTGTTTACATTAATCAAGAGCCGTAAACTTGGCCTGAATGCAAAGAATACTGTGATAGCAGTGCTGATTCTGCCTTTTACTATTTTTGCTGTACTGCTGAGTGTGCTCGTTGTCGTGCTTAGGATTTTCAGTATTTTCGGCGGCGGTACCGGACATGGGTCACTCTCGCCGCAGGGTCATAATTGAGCAGGATCTGTGACGATTATATAAAGAATAGCCTTCGGTTAATCATAGACTGAGGGCTATGCAGCATCTGATTGCCCGTTTAGGATCATGATGGGAATCTCTGCCACATTTTATTTTCGCAGGAGTATTCCGAATACTGCTCCTTGTTTCCTGAGAAAAGGCTTTGCATCGGCTTTCAGTGTTAAGATGTGTTTTGGCGTACCCGATGATTCAATCGGGCATGATCCAGAGCATGGCAGCTGAAATCCTGAGTGAAAAAAACAGGGGAGAGATGGTGATTCCCAGACGGCCTCCTGTGACCGTATCTGCTTGCTATGTATTCTCATATATACATATACAATATAGAGATAAGTTTATTAAACTTGATTTTTCCAATGAAATCCGTTAAGATTATCCTATCTTATTCGAGGTGATAACATGTATAATCCTGGGGACTACGCCGTGGTATCCAGGTATGGTGTCTGCCGAATCGATTCCGTCGGGCATCCATCTCTTCCCTGTGCTGATCCATCTGTGGATTATTACACGCTTCGTCCTCTTTGCGAGGATTGCGTGATTCATATTCCGTGCAGCATATCCAGCGAACATCTCAGACCTGTGATCACGGAAGATCAGGCACTGGATCTGATCAAGAGCATACCTGCTATCAGAATCAGAAAGGTAAAGGACAGGCAGAGAACACAGCGTTATAAGGAGGCTGTGGATTCCGGCAATCCTGCCATGCTGCTGCCTGTCATCATGGAAATATGGCAGCTGAACGAAGACACGGTCCGGAAAGGCAGACCGATAAGCAGAATCACAGAGGCTACCATTTTCAGGGAAGCGGAGATGATATTCAATTGTGAGATAGGGCATGCGCTTGGATGCAGCGCTGCCGATGTGCCCGGTGTCATACGTAGAATGGTAAAAACTGCTGCTGCAGCTCAGGATACAGTTTCTTATCAATTACAGTTACTTTGACTTTGTGCTTCATGAATTTAATGATAATTGATTCTTGGTGACTTTCAGATGCAGATGGCTGATGCTGTCTTTTCAATTGGTCGAAATTCTGAAGGGACTGGCTGAAATTCCGATGGGAATACAGGGACTGCGGAGATAAACGCAAAATAGTGGTTCTGTGCAGGAAATAAATAAGGAGCGGCTTCTTTTATTAGAATCAGTTCAGAAATTTGTGTGGTTTTTGAGATCTGTATACCAGAAGAGGCTTGCGGCTCTCGAACATGATACG
>CALXKY010000107.1 GCA_944389055.1 uncultured Spirochaetaceae bacterium
TACTACAGTACCGGTTACGATCTGACCGACTTCTAATTCCGGAATTGACATAAGATGCTGCTGCAGATAGGACTGCTTTTCAGTCATCTGAGTTTCATTTTCCACTTCTCTGCTCCTACCAACTGATATACTATCAGAGAGTACCCCTGACAGTCCTTATCACTTTCTCACAAACTTGTTCGATGGTCAATAGAGATGTATCTATATAAATCGCTCCATCAGCAATCTTAAGTGCTCCGGAAGCCTTCTCCATATCCATCCTGTCCCGCTCAAGGATCGAAGAGAGGATGCTCTCGTAATCCATGCCGGGCTGTTCCTTCAGCCTCCGCTCTGCCCTTACCGCAGGAGAGGCGTCGAAATAGAACTTGAAATCAGCATCCGGGAATATGACCGTCGTCGTATCGCGACCCTCGGTCACGATATCCATGCCGGAGGCAAGCGCCCTGACGGAGCGGTTCACGATCTCCCTGATCCGGGGATCGGCGGAAACGGGAGAGCAGTACCTGTCGACTTCCGGCGTATGGAGCCTGTCCTCGCTGTCCCTTCCGTCGATGCAGATGTCGCCATCCTTCACGGTGATGGTGACCGATACGGCATTATCAAGAACCTTATCCCTGTCCAGCGGGTCGATGCCGCGGTCAAGAGCCGAGAGCGTATACGCCCTGTAGAATGAACCTGTGTTGAGAAAGTAGAAGCCAAGCTCCGCTGCAGCCATCCTTGCAATCGTGCTCTTCCCGGATCCTGCGGGGCCATCAATTGCCACTACCATTGCCAGCCTCCCCTGAACGGACGGTGATCCTTCTCTTTCCTCCCTTCCTGGAGCCATCCCTTCCCGAAAGAAGGCCGGAGACCTCCTCCCTCGTGAGGTTGCGCCATTCGCCGGGGCGGAGGTCGCCGAGCTCAACGCAGCCGACACGGATCCTCGTGAGCGACTTCACCTCGTATCCGAGATAGGAGAAGATCTTCCTTATCTCCCTGTTCTTTCCTTCGATGAGAGTGACACGGATGAATTCCCTTGTGCGCGGCATAAGATCATATCTCTTTATCCTGTATGGCTTCGGAAGATCGATATATACGCCATCAAGAGCCCTGTTGAGATCATCGATCACGATATTCCTGTCAAGCTTGACTATGTATTCCTTCTCAACCTCGTAGCGCGGATGCATCATGCGGTTCGCAAAATCGCCATCATTGGTGAAGAGAATCAGCCCATTCGAGTCCTTATCGAGGCGGCCGACGTTGAAGAGCGTCTGGTTCTCCCTGATATCAATCAGGTCACGTGCATACCGGTCCTCATTCGGATCATAGTTCGTGCAGACATACCCGCGGGGCTTGTTTAGCGCGATGTAGAAGACCCTGTCAGCAAGCTCAATGGTTTCGGTATCGACCTGGACGATGTCATCCTCGCCTACCTTTACACCCATCTCGCGCACGATGCGGTTATTCACCATGACACGCCCGTCTCGGATCATCTCCTCGCATGAACGCCTTGATCCAACGCCGCATTTCGCCATATAGGCCTGGAGCCTCATCGGGAAATGCGCTATCTCACTCACCCTGTTCCTCATCTCTGCCATCTTCATTCTCCTCCGGTGCCGCTGCTTCAGAACTCTCAGCCGCCTTCTTCTTCCTGGCCGTCCTTCTTGCCGGTATATCATCATCGGAGAGATCTATGCTTTCCTCAAGACCTGTCTCCGCCTCTATGCGCACATGGCGCTCGTCATCTTCGTCCGTGTACTCCTCTTCCTTCTCGAATCGCCTGCGATCGACTTCCGAAAGCTTCGGAAGATCCGCGATCGAGGTCAGCTTGAACTCAAAAAGGAACTTGCGCGTGGTGCTGTACAGGCATGGATGGCCCTGCTGGCTGCTTCTGCCCACGACTTTAATATAATCCTTCTCCCTCAGGAGCTTCACGATCGAATCGGAATCGACGCCGCGTATATCCTTGATTTCCTTCCTGGTCACAGGCTGCTTGTATGCAACGATCGCAAGCGTCTCAAGCGCGGCTCTCGAGAGTCTCCTGTCGATCTTCCTGCCGTAGTTCTGCTTGAGCTGCGGATAGAGATCGGGCGACGGAGAGAAGGAGAATTCATCCTCATCCTCTGCAAGCACGAGTCCGCTTCCCCTCTCGGCATAGTCATCCCTCAGCTCCTGCAGCGCATCCTCCACCCTGTCAGGCCTGATTCCCGTAAGCTCCGTTATCCTATCGGCCGAAAGCGGCTGGTTCTCTATGAAGAGGACCGCTTCGCAGAGCCGCGCCTCCTCACTGAGCATCATCTTCGCCATCTCCGTCTCCTTCTATCTCATCCTCGAGAAGGTCGATCTCCTCCTCTTCGCCGATGAACTCAACCTCATCCTTCCGCTCCTCAGCCTCCTCAGCCCTGAGCTTCTCCTCAGCTTCCTTCGTCAGAATGGAGAAATCAGAAGGATCCTCGAGGTGCTCCTCTATCATCTGGTCATACTCATCATCGTTCTCATCGGCAAGCTCAGGATTCCAGTCCTGCGGCCTCCTGATGATATAGATCGTATCGAATTCCTCTTTCTGGTAGAGGAGTATGAGCTGGTTGCGCGTGGCTTCCAGGATCGCCATGAATGCGCAGATGATATGCATCCTGTCATCGACATGCACGATGAGATCCTCAAGAGTGAAGCGTTCCTTCGTCTCCAGGAGCTCGAGGAGAAGCGCCTTCTTCTCATCGAGCGACACCTCCTCATAGATATTGAAGATCCTCGATGAAGGAGATGCCTTCGCTATCAGCTCGGCGAAGGTCTTCGAAAGCATCTCGAGCGTAACGCCGCGGAACAGATCCTTCCCCTCGAACGGCACAAGGAAGAAATTCTCCCCGCGCTCCACATGGAATGTATCGGCATCCCTTCCGCTGACGAGAAGCTCCGTGTACTTCCTGTACTTCTGGTATTCGATCAGCCTGTCTACGAGATCCTGCCTCGGGTCCTCGAAATCATCATCGTCGCCTTCCGTCTCGACAGGAAGAATCATCCTGCTCTTGATATAGAGAAGCTCGGCAGCCATCTCATAGAAATCAGAAAGCTCACCAAGCTCCGCTCCATGCTCATCAAGATACTGAAGGAACTCACCTGTGATGAGCGATATATCGATATTATAGATGTTAAGCTCATTCTTCTTGATAAGGAAAAGCAGGAGATCAAGGGGGCCATCAAAGCCTTCCACGTGATACTCATGCTTCTTCTCCGCTTCAAGAATGCGGTCACGTTCCTCGCCCATCAGAGGCGATTATAATCACCGCACGTCAATTACTCAACAACAGGCTCTGCAGCTTCGTCCGGCGCGCCGCCCTTCTTCGGGAACATGATGGCACGGAGCTTCTCATCAAGCTCGTCGGCGAATTCCCTGTTCTGGCTGATGTACTCCACTGTCTTGTCTCGTCCCTGCCCGATCTTCTCACCGCCGTAGGAATACCAGGCCCCGGCCTTTTCTATCAGGCCGTACTTGAGCGCAGCATCAAGAAGGGATCCGGTATAGGAGATGCCGGTGCCGAACATGAGGTCGAGCTCGCACTTGCGGAACGGGGGCGCGACCTTGTTCTTGACGATCTTCACCCTCACGCGGTTGCCTGTGACCTCATCGGCATTCTTGCCGATGCTCTCTATGCGGCGCACATCCATCCTCACAGAGGCATAGAACTTCAGCGCATTGCCGCCCGTCGTCGTCTCAGGATTGCCGAACATGACGCCGATCTTCATCCTTATCTGGTTGATGAATATGATCGTCGTATTGCTCTTGGAGAGTATGCCCGTAAGCTTCCTCAGAGCCTGGCTCATCAGCCTGGCCTGAAGACCGACATGGCTGTCCCCCATGTCGCCCTCGATCTCGGCCTGGGGCGTAAGGGCTGCCACGGAATCGACAACGATGATATCCACAGCACCCGAGCGCACGAGCGATTCAGTGATCTCAAGCGCCTGCTCACCATTGTCAGGCTGGGAGATCCAGAGCTCATCGATATTGACTCCCAGCGCCTTGGCGTAACCAGGATCGAGAGCATGCTCGGCATCGATGAAAGCGGCGATGCCTCCCCTCTTCTGGCTCTCCGCGATCGCATGGAGCGCGAGCGTTGTCTTGCCCGATGACTCAGGTCCGTAGATCTCGATGATCCTTCCCTTCGGATACCCACCTACTCCCAGAGCCTCATCCAGCATGATCGAACCGGATGGGATGACCTCCACATCGAGCGTCTCCCGGTTATCGCCGAGCTTCATCAGCGACCCCTTCCCGAACTGCTTATCTATCTGCAGGCGTGCTGCCTCCAATGCTTCTCTCTTTCCTTTCATATTCTCTGTATCTGCTGTCTTTGCCATAGCGGCACCTCCTGTATATCCATACGCAGCATCCTCTGATTCCTGTCAGCAGCCCTTTGGGAAGCCATCGGAATCGAGGACGAAAGTCACCGGACCATCATTAATATAGCTTATTTCCATATGAGCGCCGAATACCCCTGTCTCTGTCCTCAGCCCTTTTTCCCTGAGATACGAAACCGCAGCCTCATACATAGCCTTAGCCTTCCCCGGCTCCTCAGCACTGTCGAAGGACGGACGGTTGCCATGGTAGACATCGGCAGAGAGCGTGAACTGGCTTATGAAGAGAACCGAGCCTCCGGCATCGGAGACGGAGAGGTTCATCTTTCCCTTCTCATCATGAAAGCATCGCAGCTTCGCGATCTTATCCAGGAAACGGGGCAGCATGGCCTCGCTGTCCCCCCTGTCGACACCGAAGTAGACAAGAAGCCCCTGGCCGATGGAACCTGTCACCTTGCCGTCAACGGTGCATGATGCGTTCAGGACACGCTGGATCACGGCTTTCATCAGAGGCTCTCCTCTATCGAGCGCAGGAATGAGGCCTTGTCATCCTCGCCGAAGAATGCGGAGCCCATGACCGCGAGATCCATTCCCATCGAATAGAGCTCACCGATATTCTTCCTCCCGATTCCGCCATCGGCTTCGATGAGGTAGCCGTATCCGCTTTCACGGCGTCTTGAATCAAGCTCCTCGATCTTCTCGGCAGCCTGAGGTATGAAGCGCTGCCCGCCCCATCCCGGATTGACTGTCATCACAAGGATGTAATCCGCGATCGACAGGACCGGCTCGATGAACGAGACAGGCGTTCCTGGGTTGATGGCAACACCTGCATCGGCACCGGATTCCTTGATCATCGTGATCACACGCCATAGATGCGAGGTAGCCTCCGCATGCACCGTTATTATGCCGGCACCGGCGGAAGCGAATCGCGCGATGTGCCTCTCTGGCTTCTCTACCATCAGATGCACGTCGAATACGAGATCGGACCATGGCCGCAGATCCTCGATGAACTTGGCACCGAAGGTGATCTCCGGGACGAATGATCCATCCATGACATCGAAATGAACGTAATCGGCTCCAGCTGCGGAGACAGCTTCAAGATCCTCCCTTGCCCGCGAGAAATCGCCGCCGAGCATGGAAGGAGAGAACATCAGGCTTCTATCTCTCATGCTGCGGATTATAGCATATCAGCAGTATCTTGTATCGTGCTGCAGGGAAATGAAAGTTTGCCAAATCGACTGAGGTATGGTATATTGATATAGGTATCCGAGCAGGGATTATGCCTGCCCGGCTTTTATTTTCAGTCTGATTCCCAGATTCGGAGGGTCATATGATAGATTTCAAGCAGCTTCTGGCCGAGGAGAAGAACCTCGGGAAGAATCCCGCAGCAGCCTGCAAGGTGGCAGCGCTGGAGAACATAGATAAGGAACTCACGCTTATTGCGGATGACGAGAAGAAGATGGATCTCCGCGATGAGGCGAAGAAGGAGCTGGAGACCAATGAGGACTCGATCCTGCTCAGCTATGTAGCTGGAAGGATCGGCCTGATGCTCCGTCCGCATGAATACAGCATGAGGATGAACAACCTCCTGCTCTCATTCTATGAGGCTGGCAACTGGGATGTAGTGAAGTACATCGGTGCTCTCATTCTCTCCGCAGGAGAATCATCGAAGGCTCTCAGGGTCCTCGGCGATGTGGCTGACCAGCAGGGCGATGAAGCCGCGAAGTGGGATTATTACGAGCGCCTCGTCCGTTCCGACAGCACTGACAGGGAGATCATCATCCTCGTCGCATATCATTTCGAGGCCGAAGGCGACAGGCAGAAGGCCATGAACTACTATCAGAGAGCGCTTCTGAGGATGCAGAAGGCTGATGACAGCCAGAAGATTCTCGAAACATTCCGCAAGCTCCTCGACAACGGCAGGAGCAGCTATCCATTCTACTCATCCTTCACGGAGAAGGAGACGGAGAAGGACCCGCAGCTCGCACCCGAGCTCTACAGGCTCCTGTCAGCATACCTCCTGAAGGAGAGGGAGAAGCATGATCCCTCATCCTCGGAGTACAGGAGGAATCTCGACAACACGGCTGAGATCTCCCGCCGTCTGCTCATGATAGCCCCCGATGATATGGATGCCAGGAAAACGCTCGTGGAGACGCTCAAGCTCAAGTACGCTGACTCCCAGCGCCTGCAGGAGTGCCTCAGGCATCACAACATACTCCAGCAGGGAAAGGATCCTGTGAAGGTATTCGATGAGTTCGAGAGGGA
>CALXKY010000108.1 GCA_944389055.1 uncultured Spirochaetaceae bacterium
CGGCAGTTCGATCCTGCCATCGCCCACTAAGGCTTATTCTATTCCAGATAAGGAATCGGATGAGCTTTTTTTTGTTTGTATGATACTCTCAGAGAATGGGGTCAGATGTTATATGCAATTTTGAGGGGATGGGAGAATATCCCGCATTGTTGCACATGCTATTCTGTGTGTTCTTCAGAATGGATTGGGAAGTGGAGTGAGAGTAATGTATTCAATAGAGATAATTAATGAATACATGGCGGGAAAGGAAGCTGTTTCTGAAAAAAGCCCTTCTCTGATTCATTCACTTTCAGCCAGATCAAGGATTTCTGCAGAGTCCCGAATGTCTGGAGCTCAAATGCGATTGAAAACACTCTTGCAGAAGATGAGACTGCACTCATTCTCCGTGATGGTGCAACGGCAGGGCAGTATACTTATCAGTACAGAGAATGATACCGACAGAATCATTATCATCAGACCGCAGCAGAGATCAGCTTCCATTACTGGCTTGTTCGCAGGTATCCCCGCGGACCCAGATACATAGGGATCGCTGAGGATATCCTCCGGTCTCTATGTCTCCTGATTCTTCTCAGCAAGTCTTTGTACTTCTTCCTTATTCTCTTTTCCACGGGAGAGGAGAAGACGTTCATAGAGAGATGAATCAAGCTGTCATCTGAGTTCCCGGACAGACCATTCTGAAGCAATGCATTACTTATCATATAAGCTGCATTTACTATCATCAGAGCTTGTCAGAAGCTCACAGTAATGAGAACAGCTCAATTTAACAGGCAGTGTCTGCTGATTTTGATTGGCAAGGAATAGACGGTGCATAAACTGAAGATTGGAAACAGGAAACCCTTTTTCAGGTTCTGCTTTAAGATGTTTTGATATATGTTTCAGCGTCCGATCTCCATAGTGTGCTCTTTCCTGATTCTTCTGTTCATCCTCGGCAGTGAGCCTCCAATTATTCCAGTAAGCGGAAAGCCTCTCTGTGTTGTCTCTGCTGCCAGTATTTTGCGAGATGGGATGATTATCTCTTTGCTTTTCATGGATGAGGCCATGAACGGCCCTTGATGTCTTATCAGATAGGGCAAGGTGTTCGGATCTATATGCCGCTGATAGTGTCAGACAATTCTGCCATGCCCTAGGGAGCCACGGAAGCAGCTGATGGCTTCCGCTGCCTATTGGCATGGCATCAATGAAACTGGTTTATGTGGCAGCCCAAGGGCACTTCTTTCTGGACATTTTCACTCTCCGCTCTTGCCATAGTTTGATAGAACTCTGGCGGAGGGATCAGAGACATGGCAGCCTGGCCAGGTGCTGTTAGGCATCCAGAATCCCGGGATCATTCTGTACTGGCCTGGATAGAAGCTTTCGAAGATTTCCCTGTACAGAAGGGATTCGGGTGTGAAAGGCCTGCCTTCTGCCGGATATTTGCGGTATTCGGATTCAAGATCGCGGCCTGCATAGTATCTTTCCGCATAAGCTTTCAGGTCATCGACCATGCTGTGTCCGACCGCATCGCTGAATGCTGCCTTTTCTCTCCAGAGGATATCATCGGGAAGCCATTCCCCGTCCTCGAATGCCTTGCGGAGAAGATATTTCCCATGTCCTGAGTGGTTCATTTTCAGCTGCGGGTCAATGGATAGGACATAGGAGGCGAAATCGAGATCTCCGAAAGGCACTCTTGCCTCAAGGCTGTTGTCGGCAATGCAGCGGTCGGCACGGAGGACATCATATGCATATAGCTCGTGGACACGTTTCTGGCTTTCCTTCTCAAATGATTCCGCATCTGGAGCAAAATCAGTGTATTTGTAGCCGAAGAGCTCATCGGATACCTCTCCTGTAAGCAGCACCCTGACATCAGTATGCTCATGGATATATCTGCAGAGAAGGAACATTCCGATGCTTGCGCGTATTGTCGTTATGTCATAGGTTGCCAGCGCATTTATGACTTCAGGAAGTACGGAGATCACATCATCCTCTGTCATCGTCACATTCGTATGGATGGATCCCAGATACGCGGCAGTGCGTTCCGCGTACTTTGAATCTATCGGATCCTTGTCCATGCCTATGGAAAATGTGCGGATCGGTTTGCCCAGCATCCTCGAGGCAATCGAGCATACGAGGGAACTGTCCAGACCGCCTGAAAGGAGGAATGCGACCGGGGTATCGGAGTCGAGCCTTTTCTCTACAGCCTTTATCAGCTTTTCCCTTATATTCTCCGTTATCTTCCCGATGCTCCCGCTGGTATAGCATTCCACCTTGGATATATCCCGGTAGCAGATGAATTCGCCTTTCCTGTAATAGTGGCCAGGAGGGAAGGGGAGCACTTCCCCGCAGAACGGGGTGAGAAGGCATGCCTCGCTGGCGAAAGCAATCATGCCGTCTTCATCATATCCATAGAAGAGGGGCCTTATTCCGATGGGGTCACGAGCTGCGATGAAACCATCATCCTTGTCATATATGACTGCCGCGAATTCCGCATCGAGCA
This sequence comes from uncultured Spirochaetaceae bacterium, assembly GCA_944389055.1. Classification (GTDB taxonomy): domain Bacteria; phylum Spirochaetota; class Spirochaetia; order Sphaerochaetales; family Sphaerochaetaceae; genus Ornithospirochaeta. Next base: position 2,474 of record CALXKY010000108.1, read on the forward strand.
TGGAGAACATCTTCTCCCCATGCTTTTCGTAGAGATACAGGATGGTTTCGCAGTCGGAATCGGAATGGAATTCATAGCCTTCTGCTTCAAGCTCGCGGCGGATGCTGCGGAATCCGTATATCTCGCCGTTTGTTATGCTGTACATGCCCTTGTACTCAAAAGGCTGCATTCCCCTTTCATCTATACCCATGATCGACAGCCGCTGGAAAGCGAGGAATACCTCTTTCTCCGGGGAGATCGTCTTTTCCGCGTCCGGGCCTCTTCTCCTGGTCCTCTCAAGAATCTTTCTGATCTGCGGAAGGCCGATCGATCTTCCGCTGTAAGCAAATACCGTACACATATTAATACCTCATACCGCAGCGTATAGCTGGCTGTAAGATTTGGATTTGTCTGCTTCGATGGCAATGAAACTGCCTTCAATGCATTGTTCTGCAGGAATGGAGAAAACAGAAGCGAAGTCCGTTATGATCGGACGGAGGATATCCTCCTTCTCCTTTTCTCCGACACTGCGCCTGATAAGCTTGTCGGAAAGGTTGAGAGGCTCTGTCTCTGTCCTCAGGTAGATTGTTCCCGCATACATGCCGTTCCCGCAGAAGTAGCCTGTGATGCTTCTTCCTTCGTATCCCATGCCGAGAACGATGATGATCCCTCCTGCAAGATACTCACCCAGGAATGATCCCGCCCTTCCTCCGATGACGAGTATGCTCCTGTGCTCCTCGTATGCCTTCATGTGGACACCGGCCCTGTAGCCGGCATCGCCAAGCACATAAACGCGTCCGCCGCGCATTCCGTATGCCAGGGCATCGCCAGCTGATCCTTTCACTGCCAGAAGTCCCGCATTCATCGTATCCGCGGCAGCATCCTGCGCATTCCCATCCACATAGACAGTGCCTCCATCAAGGTAGGAAGCAAGCGCATTGCCAGGAGTTCCTTCGACATGGAGGATCCCATCCTTCATTCCGCAGCCTATATATCGTTCGCCGAGGCAGCCGGTCAGCGTGATTTCCTCGCCGCTGCATTTCCTCATTTCCTCGAGTCCGTTGTTCCTGATATCAAATACCTTCATCTCATTCTCCCGCATATCCGATTCCGAGGATCGCAAGTTCCTTCGCGTTGAGGTCTACGCCTCTTAGGGCCATCCGGTTGCCTCTCAGCGCCTCAATGCTGTTTATTCCCATTCCACCCATGATTTCCTTGATTTCCCGCGTCCACGCATTCACAAGGTTCACCAGGCGTCTGGCCCCCTTTTCCGGATCAAGCCTTTTTGTGAGATCCGGGTCCTGTGTTGCCAGCCCCCATGCACACCTGCCTGTGTGGCAGGAGGCACAGATATGGCAGCCCAGAGCGCAGAGCGCAGCGGTTCCGATCGAGACGGCATCTGCTCCCAGGGCGATAGCCTTGATGGCATCGGATGAATTCCTGATCCCGCCGGAGGCTATAATGCTGACACGGTCCCTGATCCTTTCCTCCCTGAGACGCTGGTCGACAGCGGCTATTGCAAGTTCGATCGGGATTCCGACGTTATCTCGTATGCGTTTTGGAGCGGCACCTGTGCCGCCTCTGTAGCCATCTATTGAGATGATGTCCGCCCCGCTCCTTGCGATGCCTGAGGCTATCGGAGCGATGTTATGGACAGCCGCAACCTTCACGATTACTGGCTTTCTGAAACCGGTAGCTTCCTTTATCGACATGACAAGCTGGGCCAGATCCTCGATTGAGTAGATATCGTGATGCGGGGCAGGGCTGATGGCATCGAGCCCTTCTGGAACCATCCTTGTCCTGGATACATCCCCGATTATCTTCTTGCCCGTCAGATGTCCTCCGATTCCCGGTTTTGCACCCTGTCCGATCTTTATCTCGATAGCTGCTGCCGCATTGAGATATGTCTCATGCACGCCGAACCGTCCTGAGGCAACCTGTACTATCGTATTCCTCTTGTAGGGATAGAGGCTTTCATGGAGACCACCTTCCCCTGTGTTCCAGTATGTGCCGATTTCCTCTGCTGCGGCAGCGAGTGCTTTCTGGACATTGAGGCTTATCGCTCCATAGCTCATTGCCGAGAACATTATCGGGGATGAGAGTTCAAGATGCGGTGGGAGATTGTCGGTTATCCTTCCTTCCGCATCCCGCTGTATCTTCTCCGGTCTCTGCCCAAGGAATACAGCTGTCTCCATTGGTTCCCTGAGCGGATCAATCGATGGGTTCGTGACCTGGCTTGCATTGAGGAGCATCTTGTCGAAGTAAATCGGGACGTTTTTCCCTGAAGCCCCCATCGATGAAAGAAGCACGCCTCCCGTCTCTGCCTGCAGGAGTATCTCTGTTATGTCATCATGGCTGAAGACGCCATTCTTCCTGAATGTGTTCTCATCCTCCGTGATGAAGATTGCTCCGGTAGGGCAGAATGAGGCGCATCGCTGGCAATCCGTGCATTTCTCATGGTGGAATGCAAGGGATCCATCCTGTTCCGCCGTTATCGCCCCGAATGAGCACTCCCTTGCGCATCTGAGGCACAGGATGCAGCTGTCATCCTTTCTGATCCTGTATCTTCTCATCATCTTCCTTCCTCCTTGACGAGCGTGACGATCACGGCTTCGCCGCCGCGCGGGGCCCAGATTCTGTCCGGATCCTTCTCTATGGCTCTGATCGCGGCTTCCTCGGAGCTGAAATAGACAGTATTTCCTTTTTCCGCAGCGACAAGGCTCCGGAGCTTCAGCCTGTCATTGAGCGCCATCATTCCGCCGCTGAATCCGACAAGTATCGAGAATGGCCCTGTGATGAGAAAGGATGAGAACATCTTCCTCAGGTACGATAGCGTCTTCCGCTCTTTCTCATCCTTGATGGAAATGGTTGTCCAGAAAGGCGCTGCGATTACTTTCGAGCACTCCTCCAGCGTGAGTCCCTGCTTTCTTGTGAGATAGTCCAGTATGTATGTGATCACTTCTGTGTCAGTAAGCAGGTTGCAGGAATAGCCGTACATCTCTACGGCTCTTCTGTTGGCATCATAGGAAGAGATCTCCCCGTTATGAACGACAGAAAGGTCAAGAAGGGAGAAAGGATGGGAGCCTGCCCACCATCCCGGTGTGTTGGTAGGGTAGCGTCCGTGGGCTGTCCATGAATAGCCTTCATATTCCTCGAGACGGTAGAAATCCGCAACATCCTCGGGGTAGCCTACAGCCTTGAATACTCCCATGTCCTTCCCGCATGAAACAACGTATGCGCCTTTTATAGAGTCATTGATCCTGATCATGGCCCGTGATGTGTATTCATCCTCATCGAGCTGGCTATCGTGGAGAAGATGCGGAAGCGGGGTGATGAAGTAGCGCCAGATCAGAGGGGCATCCGGAATCCTCGGAGTCTGCCTCACAGGAATCTTCGACAGGTTTATTATGTCGAAGCGCCTGTCGAGGAACCGTTCCGCCTCCTCTCTTGCCGATGGCGAATCATAGAATATATGCAGAGCAAAGAAATCCTTATATTGCGGATATATGCCATATGCTGCAAAGCCTCCTCCGAGGCCGTTCGATCTGTTATGCATCACAGAGATGCTTTTCTTTATCGCCTCTCCCGTGAGGCGCCGGCCATCACGGCAGAATATTCCGCTGATAGCACATCCGGAACTGATCCTCACTTCTCCTTCTTTCTTCATCGCAAACCTCTGGAAAAAAGAAAAGGACGCACTAAGATCTCTCTTAGAACGTCCTTGTTCTATGCCGTCTTTTACGATATATCGGCTCAGCTTGTCAATTGCCTGTATGGATATAATCAGAATAAAAATCCGTTTTTATGCATAATGCCTCTTGACTGTGAGGCTGGAGATTCCTAATATTCAGCCAAGAACAGCAAAGGCGCTGCAGAGTGGTATCTGCGGCGCCTTTTTCTGTTTCTGGAGGGACCATGGACGCTGAGGCTATCGTACATCTCATCATGCGTATGTGCCGGATATTCACATCCGTCCGATGGAATCTCCGGAACCAGGTGGAAGGACATGGAAGGCTGCTGGATGGATGCCTCCTGTCTGGATGCTGTATCAGAAGCAGACCTCCTTGTTATCCATCCCCATCTGCACTCAGATGGTGTGTTTTCTGCTCC
>CALXKY010000109.1 GCA_944389055.1 uncultured Spirochaetaceae bacterium
GGCATTGCCCCGATGAGGAAGTATCTGGAATATGGTATCAATGCAGGGCTTTCCACCGATGTCGCAGGAGGGTCGTCGATCTCGATGCTCCGCATGATCGAGGATGCGATAGGTGTCAGCAAGCTTCTCTGGCGATCGGACAGCAGTGCAGGCAGGCCGCTGACATTCCCCGAGGCATTCTATCTTGCCTCAAAGGGCGGCGGTGCATATTTCGGCATGACCGGTTCATTCGAGCCCGGATATGATGCTGATATCGTTGTCTTCGATGACAGCGTCATCAGGACTGTGCTGCGTCCTGGCCTTTCCGTCCCTGAACGCCTTGAGCTCCTTGTCTACAGAGCACCTGAGAGCAGGGCCATGGCAAAGTTCGTGAAGGGAAGGCGGATTCTCTGAGGCAGAGACCTCCTGTGTGCCATGCCTTGTCTGCATGAGGGTGGAAGCCATCATGCGGATTGCTGTATAATCCAGGGCATGGAAAATACACAGGAAAACCGCGTGGCGGTAGTTGGAATCATTGTCGAGGATAAGGAAAGGGCTGAGGACGTGAACAGCCTCCTTCATCAGTATTCAGAGTACATCATCGGCAGGGTGGGGCTGCCTTACCAGAAGAGGAACATGAGCATCATCAGCGTTGTAGTCGATGCGCCATCCGATGTCATCTCTGCTCTTTCAGGTAAGCTCGGACGCCTTCCTGGAGTCTCCAGCCAGGCTCTGTACACAAAAGCGTGAGAACGCTTCTCTGGAAGCTTATTGAGAACGGCTCCCTCTCTGCAGATGAGTGGGAGTCTCTGATATCCTGCGAGGATCCGGATTTCAGCGAGGAGCTGAAGTCGCAGGCTGCTTCGGCACGTGACCGCGTCTATGGCAGGAAGGTGTTTCTCCGTGCACTCATAGAATTCACCTCATACTGCCGGAATGACTCCTATTACTGCGGCCTGAGGCGCAGCAGCTCAGCGGAGCGTTACCGGCTGAGCCATGACGGAATCCTCTCTGCCTGCAGCCTCGCATATGATCTTGGTTTCCGCACATTCGTTCTTCAGGGTGGCGAGGATCCGTATTTCACGGATGAACGCATGGCAAGCCTCATCTGCGATATCCGCAGTTCCTTTCCCGAGGCTGCCATAACAATCAGCATCGGGGAGAGAAGCGAGGAAAGCTACCGGCGGATGAAGGAAGCGGGAGCCGACCGCTATCTTCTCCGCCATGAGACAGCTGACAGTTCGCATTACAAAGTATTGCATCCGGCTTCGATGTCCCTTGAGAACAGAAAGAACTGCCTTCGTGTGCTTAAGCGCCTCGGATACCAGACGGGCGCTGGTATGATGATAGGAAGCCCTGGTTCATCGTATCGGACACTTGCTGAGGATATGCTGTTCCTGCAGGATCTCAGACCGCAGATGGTCGGTATCGGGCCATTCATCCCGCATCATGACACACCTTTCAGGAATGAGCCGCAGGGCAGTGTCGATCTGACGCTGAGGATGCTTTCCCTTGTGAGGCTTCTTGATCCTCATGTGCTGCTTCCATCGACCACAGCTCTCGGTACTGCAGATGAGAACGGGCAGATCCGTGGCCTCGATGCCGGCGCTAATGTGATAATGCCAAACATCACTCCGATGGATGCGAGACGGAAGTATTCCATATATGACAATAAGAAGATATCCGGTGATGAGGCTGCAGAGAATCTCGGATATCTGAAAGCTGAGCTTGAAGCTCATGGGTATATAGCTGCGCTTGAGCGCGGTGATTACCTTTCCTGACAATCGGTACTGTATGGCTTTATCAGTATTATATTTCTTTCTTGTTTCGGATCAGCTATATTCTGTATCTGACTAGCTGTATATGATATTGATATTATATTAATATTCTATATTAATAATATCTAATAAATATGAAATTCTTATATTTGCTACGTTATTGAGAAATCATATTGCACTCTGCTAGAATACATCTGTTGCGCCGAGGATGGCCGAGGCTGTGACTCCGATACTGACTGATGGGGAAGATGTTCTGACCCGAAGGAGAAAGAATGTACGACAGATATTCAATGACTGCTGATGATTTCATCAATGATGATGAGATCAGGGATACGCTTGCATATGCGGATGCAAATAAGCATAACGCAGAACTCATAAAGACGATCATCGGGAAAGCAAAGCTCCGCAAAGGACTTGATCACAGGGAGGCTTCCGTCCTCCTTGCCTGCGATATCCCTGAGCTCAATGATGAGATCTATGAGCTTGCGGGAGAGATCAAGCGTGATTTCTACGGCGACAGGATCGTTATGTTCGCACCGCTCTATATTTCAAATTACTGTGTGAATGGATGCGTCTACTGTCCATACCATGCAAAGAACAAGCATATTTCGCGGAAGAAGCTCACACAGGAGGAGATCCGGGCGGAAGTGACCGCGCTGCAGGATATGGGACACAAGAGGCTTGCGATCGAGACGGGAGAGGATCCCGTGAACTGTCCGATAGACTATGTTCTTGAATCGATACGGACAATCTATTCGATCAAGCATCGCAACGGCGCCATCAGAAGGGTGAATGTGAACATCGCTGCAACGACAGTCGGGAATTACAGGAAGCTCAAGGATGCCGGCATCGGTACATACATCCTCTTCCAGGAGACCTACCATAAGGAAAGCTATCTCAAGCTTCATCCTACCGGGCCGAAGCATGACTATTCTTATCATACTGAAGCGATGGACAGGGCTATGGAAGGCGGCATCGATGATGTCGGATGCGGGGTGCTCTTCGGTCTCGAGCTGTACCGCTATGAGTTCGCGGGACTCCTGATGCATGCCGAGCACCTGGAAGCCGTGCACGGAGTCGGCCCGCATACAATCTCCGTGCCGCGCATAAAGCATGCGGATGATATCGATCCGGACGCCTTCGACAACGGTATCGACGACGACACGTTCCTGAAGATCATCGCCTGCATACGCATTGCTGTTCCATACACCGGGATGATAATCTCGACACGCGAAAGCAAAAGCGTGAGGGAAAAAGCTCTGAAGCTCGGCATCTCCCAGATTTCCGGCGGCTCGCGTACAAGTGTCGGTGGTTACGTCGAGCCTGAGGATGATGATGACAATTCAGCTCAGTTCGATGTGAGCGATAACCGTACTCTTGACGAGGTTGTGAAGTGGCTTATGGAACTTGGTTATGTTCCTTCATTCTGCACTGCCTGCTACCGTGAGGGAAGGACAGGTGATAGATTCATGTCGCTCTGCAAGTCGGGGCAGATCCAGAACTGCTGCCTTCCGAATGCGCTGATGACTCTGAAGGAGTATCTTATGGATTATGCTTCGCCCGACACGAGACGGATCGGTGACAGAGTCATAAGCGAGCAGGTCAGTGGCATCACCAATTTGAGGACACGTGAGATCGCTATCCGCCATCTTGCGGATATAGAGAATGGAGAACGTGATTTCAGATTCTAGGAGGAGGGAATGAGCCTTAATTCAACGCCATCGTCCGAAAGAGCCCATATCGTATTCGTCGGAATGAGGAATGCGGGCAAGTCGAGCCTCATGAACCGCATCATCGGACAGGATCTTGCCATTGTATCGCCGGAGAAAGGTACAACGACCGATCCTGTCCGCAAAGCCATGGAGCTTCTTCCTCTGGGGCCTGCTGTCATGATTGATACACCGGGACTTGATGATGATGGTGAACTCGGGAAGCTTCGTGTCGGGAAAGCCAGGCGAGAGCTTAGCAGGTGCGATGCTGCAGTGGTTGTCATCGATGGAACTGAGAAAGTCAGCAAAGAGGTAATAAGTATTGTAGAATCAATCCGTAAACGGAATATTCCATTTGTGATTGCAATTAATAAAGCCGATGCCATACCTGAGCCTGAGAAGGTTCTCTCTTCTGTGCTGGAAATCTTTCCCGGTTCCTCAGCGGTGCTCGTGAGCGCTGCTGATGGCCGTGGTGCTGACAGGCTGAAGGAGCTTATTGCAGGCGCAGTGCAGAGGGATGATGATCGGCCGATTGTCCGCGATCTGCTTTCGCCCGGCGATGCCGTCATGCTTGTGATCCCCATCGACAAGGCCGCGCCGAAGGGGCGTCTCATACTGCCTCAGCAGCAGACCATCCGGGACATCCTCGAAGGTGGCGGAAGGTGCATTGCCGTCCGCGAGGATGAGGTCAGCCGCACGCTGTCAGAGCCCGGGATGAAGCCGCATCTTGTCATTACCGACAGCCAGGTGTTCGGTTCTGTTGCGAAAGCAGTTCCGGAGGATATCCCCCTTACGTCATTCTCGATTCTCATGGCGCGTTACAAGGGAAACCTCAGCAGCGCTGTCAGAGGAGCCGCCGCAATCAGCTCATTGAAAGGAGGGGAGCGCATCCTCATATCCGAAGGCTGTACCCATCACAGGCAGTGCGGGGATATCGGGAGCGTCAGGATCCCCGGGTGGATAAGGAACTTCACCGGCCATGATTTCTGCTATGAATTCTCTTCTGGAACGGGGTTCCCCGATGATCTCTCCCCATATTCGCTCATCATACATTGCGGCGGCTGCATGCTCACTGAGAAGGAGATGCAGCATAGATACAGGGAAGCAGAGGAGGAAGGCATTCCGATAACGAATTACGGCATCCTCATCGCCTTCCTCCATGGAATACTCCGCCGTTCCCTTGGGCCTTTCCCCGATATTCTTTCCTACTTGCAGCGGTAGACGATGATTGATGAGTTCCCAGAGCTGTAGCGCTTCACGTCATATAGCTCCGGGAATGCCTTTATGAGATCGGAGAGCTTTGAATAGCCGTAGGTCTTCGTGTTGAATTCCGGCTTGACCCTCTTGATGTAGTTTCCTGCCGATGTAAGTGGCGTGAATCCGTCGTCGTCCTGGAATTTCTCGCATGCGATCCTGAGAAGGGCATGGATCTCCTCGATATCCGGATCGATATAGCCGATGCGGAGTGTGAGCGGCTCATCATCCTCGGTTTTCCTTCCTTTCTTCTCGGACTTCTTAGGCTTCTGCTGGGGCTGTGCTTTCTTCTCCTCTGCGGAATCGAGGTATTCGAGGTAGATGAAGTTATCGCACGCGGAGCAGAATGCCTCGGGTGTCTTCTTCTCGCCGACGCCGATGACGTAGATTCCGGATTCCTTCAGTCTTACGGCAAGAGGCGTGAAGTCGCTGTCGGATGAGACAAGCACGAATGCATCATACATGCCAGTGTGAAGGAGATCCATCGCATCGATTACTATCGCGATATCCGTTGTATTCTTTCCAGCGACATAGTCGAACTGCTGCTCAGCCTTGATGGCAAGCCTCTTTATCTGATCCTCCCACTTCGCCAGGAGTCTCTTCTTCCAGTTTCCGTATGCCTTCTTTACGACGATGCGCCCGTATGTTGATACTTCATGGAGTATCCCTTCAAGCTTTGAAAGCTGGGTATTGTCCGCATCGATGAGGACGACCATCTTCTGGAATTCATTCATTTCACCGTTCATGGCTTGAATATAGCACTGTTTGAAGCGTTTGTCCGGACGTGCGCATAAGCAATGATCCAGAGATGAAGCTTCATGTATGATCGATGTGCTTATTCGCCATCAAGATGAGGAAGCTGGAATCATCGCGGGAGATATCATAGTCTCAGGGGTAGGCTGCAATGCTCTTCGGCAGGCTGCTGAGTGCCAATACGTGAAAGGAAGGCGGGCTTACATTATTGCAGGCAGCCATGATCTATCAGAAAGACTCTTTCCGGAAAGATTGCGGCTTGCCGTTTAATGAATACATATTTTCCATATTCTATACTTAATCATATATCTTGTAAGAAAAAATGATGCGAAGAATGAATATGACAGTATTTCGTTATTCATCCTTCCTTATATCAGGCGTATGATCTCCTGGATGATCCCTCGTACCCTGGCGTGCATCCTGCAGCGCATGACGAAGCATTCCCGATCATAGCCTCCGGATGCTCAGGCCGTTCGGTTCTCATCACGTATCAGATGGATGATGTATCCCATTTCGACGAACTTGAGTGAGAGCAGCCCGCACGGGGCTGAGGCCATAACGGATGGCAGGGGAGGAAGCGGATTTCAATCATTCATGAGAACAGGCCCGCGTGGGGCCTGTCATCTCATTCCTCGTTCTCAAGCATCAGCGTCATCGTGGGCCTGTCCGCGATCTCTGGCGGTCCGAAGTACTGGACTGCTCCGGGATTGACATAGCATGTCTCGCGTGACCACTTCTCGCGATGCTTCCCGAAGTATCTGAAAGGCTTGCCCTCGAGATCGACAAGGGCTTTCTTTATGACGGGTTTGTCCTCGCCGCCCCTGCGCTCGATATCCATCATCTTCGTGATCGGCATGCCTCCTGCCTTCCACTCTTCGATGCCCTTCGCCAGCCCTCTTATCGAAGAGAGGTAGCCGGTGTACCCGTATCTGATGAGGAGATATGCCGTGTATCCGAGGGAATAGCAGTAATCGGCATCGAAGTTGGACGGGAATGCGGCTCTGCCTTCATATCCGAAGAAGTGATGCATCGGACTGAATGAACCGCTGTACTTTCC
>CALXKY010000110.1 GCA_944389055.1 uncultured Spirochaetaceae bacterium
ATCCTCGGGGATCCTGTCTATGGTGTCTTCGATCCGCGCTATCCGGAAGCGACGCTGATGCTCCATGCCGCTTCGCTCGAGATCGATCATCCCGTTACGGGTGAGCGGATGCTTTTCTCCTCTCCGCTTCCAGAGCGCTTCCAGGAGATGATCAGGCGGCTCTCATAGGAAGATGCCTTCGCTTGCACGTGCGGCCTTGACCTCCGACTCGAACTGCAGGAGATCCTGATTGAGCATCTTCTCTATCCTTATCTTCGACAGCGTCCCATGCCCGGGGTAGAGCAGCGTGTTCTCCTCAAGCACCATGATCTTCTCCTCGATAGAGCGTATCAGGAGTGCGCGCTCAACGAAGCTGTGCGTCATCGCGATGGATCCGGAATATATCGTGTCACCTGTGAATAGAACGCTGTCGATCCTGTATACAAGCGAATCCGTCGAATGGCCTGGAACATGGATTGCCGTCACGCTGAGATTGCCGATTCTCTTGGTCTCTCCGTCTCTGAATGTCTCTGCCGCAAATCCGTTGATGCTGTTTTCCCAGGCATAGACCACTGGGCTGTATATCTTCATCAGCGTTCCGAGTCCGGCTGTATGGGACTGATGCCTGTGCGTTATAAGAACGCCCACAAGGCGGCTGCAGATCCGTTCGATTCCCTCAAGGAGCTTTCCGTCGACATTCGCGGGATCGACTATGATCCCGTTTCCCTCGCTGTCTGCGATGAGATATACATTCGAAAGACCTTCTGCGGAGAAATACGGCACTATCCTCATCATTCACCCTGCCTGAGATACGCTTCCTCTGGATTCGAATATCTGAATGAGACATTCTTCGTTATGGATGAGCGGAAGCTCGTACGCTTGAGATTGCAGTCTTCCATCGATGTTGATACGAGGCGCGATAGCGAGAAATTGCTGTAGTAGAAATCATTGCCGCTGAAATCGCAGTTCTCGGCTTCCGCTCCCATGAAATTGGAGTGTATTACCGTTGAGTCCGAGATGCTGCAGCTTATGAATGCAGAGCCTGCGAATACCGCGTAGCGGATATCGCTGGAGATGAAGCGGCAGTTGATGAATACGGAGTAGTCGAAGAATACGGAATAGATCGCTGCATTGCTGAAAACGCAGCTGTCGAAGATGCAGAAGGAGAAATTCACGCCCACGATCTTCGCCCCCGGCTTGACGTTCACTCCGCGGAAATCGGCAGCGACGATCGAGATATCCGAGAGGCTGCCATCTTCCTCGAGCTTCCGGATGGTCTCCGTCTTCAGCCTGCTGCGGTCAGGCGAGTGGTGGAAGCACCAGTCTCCTCCTGAGAAAGTATATGCTCCGCATTCAGGAGCTTTGCACCGCTTCAATGAGAACATATCTGAATACTCATATATAGGATTGCCATTGTCAATTGTTCCGGATAAGTATCTGTAATGATTGTGTTCTGCTTAAATATCATATCTGAACAATACAGAAATATATAAAGAAAAATATATTTTAATAATAATTCAGATATTACTGCCTGACAGTTTAGATATGATTCTTACATATGTGGAAAAACTGCTTTCGGTAGTGTATTGTTAATACGATGGACAGTATGCAGGGGGAAGCGTGATGCGCTTCCAGATAAGACGCGCGATCAACAATATCTATACAGCTTATTCCCTCGATGACGGCGTTACATATACAGCCAGGATCAAGGGAAAGGTGATGAAGAAGGATGAGGCTGAATACAGTCCTGTCGCGGTCGGGGATATCGCGGTGGGTGAGCCTTATTCGGAAAGCGAGGCCCTGCTTGTATCCGTCGAGCCGAGGCGGAGCGCGTTCCAGCGCTGGAATCTCAAGAAGGAGATGAACCAGACGATTGCAGCGAACCAGGATCAGACAGCGATCGTCGTCTCCCCGGAGTCCCCTCCGTTCCGTCCGCGCTTCCTAGACAGGGCAATCGCATGCTCCTCAGGGGCAAGGATCATAATCGTGATGAATAAATCCGATCAGGGCATCCCTGACGGACTCCAGCTCTACAGCGATATCGGCTTCACCGTCATACCCGTGTCTTCCAGGACAGGGGAGGGTATAGAGAGGCTCAGGCAGGAGCTGCGGGGGCGTATCACTGCTTTCGTCGGACAGAGCGGGGTCGGCAAATCCACGCTCGTGAATACGCTTCTCGGAACCCAGCAGACGACGGGGGATGTCTCAAGGAAATACAACAGGGGCCGCCATACGACGAACCATTCGCTCTTTATTGAGGCGGGGGATATCTCCGTTATAGACACGCCCGGCGTGAGGGAGATAGAGGTGCCGTTCGAGGACGTATCTCTTGCTGTGTCGGCGTTCCCGGAGATCGGCGGCGTCCGCTGCGCATACCCAGGCTGCCTTCATCGTGGCGAGGATGGATGCGCTGTGCCTGCGATGGTTGAGGCCGGGACTGTCAGCGCCGATCGCTATGAGAGCTACCTCAGGATCCTCCAGACGCTGGAGGAGAGGAAGCCGCAGTATCTCAGGAACAGAAGGAAATGATTGACAGCAGGACTGTAAGGGACACCGAGCTTGACAAGGTTCTCGATATGATAAGAAGGAGCGCTCTCTCTCCGGAGGGGCGCGATGCGATAACACCCTCTCTGATAACTTCTGAGAGCGCTGTCATCGAAAAGAGGGCTGCCAGGATAGAGGCATATATGAATCTCCTCTCCGGCACGGCTCCCGACCCATTCCCTCCCATATCCGATTTATTCAGCTATGTATCCTCGACTCATGCGGACATTCCCGGTGAAGCCGTATGGCGTGCCGGATCCTTCCTGCGGTCGTATGTCGCGATGCTCGTCTTCCTTGAGAAGGAGGAGGATATCCACAGCGAGGACAGGGAGCTTTCCGAGGAGATACTCTCATCGATAGATCAGGATGGCAATGTCTTCGAGGATCATCCGCGTCTTATGCCGCTTCTCAGGAAGCGTGATGAGATAAGAGCAGAGCGCGAGCGTTTCTCGCAGCGTTTCATCTCCGAGCATCGCGCAGTGGTGCAGCAGAGCGAAGCTCTCTACCGGAACGGACGCGTCGTCATCGCGATAAGAAGCGATCAGAAGAGGATCCCAGGCTGCTGCATCTCCGGTGCTTCGGCGTCTGGCAATACGCTTTTCGCTGAGCCGCAGGAGCTTCTTGCCTATAACAATGAGGCTGTTATCGCAGAGGAGAGGATCAGGGCTGAGAAAGCCCGCATTCTCCATGATCTTTCAGATAAGGTCAGGGCGCTTGTCCCCGTGATGGAGAAGATGCTCGATGCCGTCATCGATTTCGATTTCCATTACTCATTCGCCTCCTGGGCGAGGCGGGTGAAGGCCCATCATCCGATGTCTGGCAGTTCCCTTTCCCTCGTCGCCGCGCGGCATCCGCTTCTCGGCGATGCTGCCGTACCTGTCACGATCAAGCTTCCGGAGGATGTCAGGGCTCTTGTGCTTTCAGGTGCGAACGCCGGCGGAAAGACAGTAACGATGAAGACCATAGCGCTTTTTGCGCTTCTCAATCAGATAGCTGGATACATCCCTGCAGACAGCCACTCGGTGATGCCTGTCTTCTCCTCCGTCTTTACGGATATCGGGGACGGTCAGTCGATCCTTGATGCGGCCTCCACATTCTCATCGCACATGAAGAACATCGCCTTCATCTGCCGCCATGCCGACAGCCGTTCCCTCATCATCCTCGATGAGCTCGGGTCGGGCACCGATCCCGAGGAGGGTGCTGCTCTCTCCCGTGCGATACTCTCGTATCTTTCAAAGCATGCAGCCCTGATATGCATCACCTCCCACTACTCGCAGGTAAAGAGCTACGCATACTCCCAGGAGGGGATGATGAATGCCTCTATGGAGTTCGATGAGCGTTCAGGGATGCCGACATACAGGGTGCTTGAGGGCATCCCCGGCGACAGCCATGCAATCGCGACTGCTGTGAGGATGAGGATCCCGAAGGAGATAACCGATGCGGCTTCCGCTGAGCTCAGAGGCGGGGAGGCTGAGTCCGGAAGAATCATCAGGGCGCTGATCTCCAAAGAGCGTGCGCTCGACAGGAAGATCACGGAAATCGGGATCCTGAAGAAGGGCGAGGAGAAGAAGGCTGAGGAGATCGCGAGGAAGGAGAAGGAACTCGAGAGGAAGGAGAATGAGCTCAGGAAGGAAGGCATCCGGGAGATCGGGGAGTACCTTTCCTCGGCCAGGAAGGAGCTGGAGCGTCTCGTCATGGATGTCCGTACCGGCCGCCTCACGCCGGAGAAGACGAAGCGCGTCAAGAGCTATATGAAGTCCGTCGAGGAGAAGAAGGAGAGCGAGGAGGCACTTGTGAAGGAAGATGAGGAGCCTGCTGATGACTCGTCTCCGCTCACTCCCGGAGAAGCTGTTCTCTGCGGAAGCGCGAAGACAAGGGGTAAGGTCCTTTCGGTTTCCGGCAGCAAGGTTGCGGTTCTTCTTGATAACGGCCTGAGGATGGAGCTCCGCCGCTCCATGGTGCGCCGCGCACCAGCGGAGGAGCGGAAGGCAGTCGCTGAATACTCGGGAATAACAGCAGGCAGGGCGGACTACACCATCGATGTGAGGGGGATGACCCTGAGCGAAGCGCTTGAACGCCTGGATGATCAGATCGAGGCAGCGCTTCTTTCATCCCTTCAGTCCTTTTCAGTCATCCATGGCTATGGAGATGGGATCCTTTCGCGCGGTATCCATGAGCATCTGAAGAAGCGGAAGGAAGTGAAGGATTACCGCTTCGCCCGTCCTGAGGATGGCGGGATGGGCAAGACTTACGTGGAGCTCTTCTGAGGCATCTCCGCTATGAGGACTGCCGCGAATACAAGCGCGCATCCGATGGCTTCCCTCAGCGAGAGCTTCTCAGAAAGCAGCAGCATGCCTCCTATCGCGGCCCAGACGCTCTCAAGCGAGAGGGCGAAGACTGCCCTGCTCGGGCGCACATAGCGCTGTCCGATGACCTGCAGCGTGTAGGCGATGCCGCATGAGAATGCGCCGGCGTAGAGTATGGGGAGCCATGCGGAGAGAATTGCCGAAGGCTCAGGCTTCTCCGCTATCATGCCCGCTGAGCAGAGTATCCCGGCTGTAAGGAACTGGAAAAGCGAGAGTATGATTCCATCCGTATCCTTGCCGGTGCGGTCGATCATCATGATGTGGAGCGCAAAGAGCACTGCGCATGCAATGAGCCAGAGATCTCCCGATGAGACGGTGAATCCTTCCTTTATCGAGATCAGATACATTCCTATCATGGCTATAAGCGCGCTCAGCCATGTCGTGCGCCGGATCTTCTGTCCCACGGCGAGCGACATGAATGGAACGATCACGATATAGAGACTCGTGATGAATCCGCCTTTTCCCGCGCCTGACTCGCCGACGCCGATCTGCTGCGTGACCGATGCCGCACCCAGGCAGAGTCCGCAGAGGATTCCGCCTCTGACCGCATTCTCCCAGTATTCCCGGTCACCTTTGTGCTTCCTTATATACGGAAGCGCGAACGGGATGAGCACCAGAGCTCCGATGAGCATCCTGATGCCGTTGAACGTGAATGGTCCCACGCTCTCGGAGGAGACGGACTGTGCAACGAATGACAGTCCCCAGATCAGCGAGGTAAGCAGCAGGAGAAGTATTGCTTTCTGTTCTTTCATGGTTGCAGATTCTAGGCATTTCAGGCGTTTTTGTGGAGACAATCGAGGAAATATGCAAGAATATTATCCAGAGGAGATGCCGATATGACCGATTACACCGACGGAACAGGACTTCAGTACCATATTCATACGAAGAAGGGCGATACCGGGCGCTATGCGATCCTTCCAGGGGATCCGAAGAGAGTGCCGCTTATTGCAGCGTACCTGGATGATGCGGTGCTTGTTGCCGATAGCCGTGAGTTCGTTACATATACAGGCTTCCTTGATGGGGAGAGGGTGACCGTGACGTCAACGGGAATCGGCGGGCCCTCGGCTGCCATAGCGATGGAGGAGCTTTATAAGTGCGGGACGGATACATTCATCAGGATGGGAACCTGCGGAGGCATCGCTCTTCCTGTCACGAGCGGCGATATCGTGATAGCGACAGGGGCCGTGAGGATGGATGGCACCAGCCGTGAGTATGCCCCTATAGAATTCCCGGCGGTCGCGGACTTCTCGGTTGTCTCTGCGCTTAAGAGCGCAGCGGAGACGCTTGGCCTTCCGCATCATCTGGGCGTCGTTCAGTGCAAGGATTCATTCTATGGACAGCATGATCCTGAGGAGATGCCCGTGAGCTATGAGCTCCTTCAGAAATGGGAGGCGTGGAAGAGGCTCGGCGTGCTTGCCTCAGAGATGGAAAGCGCAACGCTCTTCACCGTCGCCGCCCGTCTCGGCGCACGCTGCGGATCCGCATTCTTCGTCGTTGCGAACCAGGAACGGGAGAAGGCCGGTCTCGATAACCCCAAGCTCCATGACACATCACCTGCGATAAAGGTGGCGGTGGAGGGCGTGAGGAACCTCATAG
>CALXKY010000111.1 GCA_944389055.1 uncultured Spirochaetaceae bacterium
CATAGAAGTATGACTCACCATCAGTGATGATGCAGAGGCCGTTTTCCGCCTCGATGGAAGCTGTCAGCATTCCTCCGCTGTATGAAATCAGGCAATTCCTGACATATGGCAGCGATGAGAGCTCCTTTCTGAGCTTTCCCGGGTCGGAGGCCGGAAGATATCTGCCGATTCTTTTCTGCAGGATCCTTGAAACGGATGCTGTGCGGAGACCTTCTGCCGATACTTCCCTGATGGGCATGACTGGCAGTGTCCTGATCGCAGCATACAGCGCAAGAGCTGACACAATCGTGAATGCGGAAAGGGAAATGGCTTCACTTCTTCTCATGTTCCCTCCCCATCAGATGTATGAGCCTGTACAGGATTACGGAAAGCATGACCGCGATGAATTCCTCTGAAGGCGCATAGCTGAAGAACGGAAGAAGCACGCCGGGAAGCGGCAGGAATCCAGCACAGTACGCCATGCTGATGATAAACCTCAGGATTACCGAGAGCACTATCCCGGAGACGATCACGGCAGATACATAGTCACCGCGCTCCTTTGCCCTGGAAACAGTCCTTGCGCCGAGTATAGCGACGAGGAAGATGAGAAAGAGAAGCGCAAGGATTCCGATGAGGCCGAGTTCCTCAGCGTAGGATGCGAAGATGAAGGCTCCTGCCGGATCCTGGATGCCGCCGAGAAGCCCGGAGCCGAGCCCGAGCCCTGCACCTGCTACCTGGCTGCTGCGTATGGTTTCAGCTGAGGCTGCCAGCGCGGTGCCTGGCTGAAGCGATAATGATGCAATGACAGGAGAAAGGAGCTTTCCGGGCAGCAGGAAGCAGAGAAGCGCTCCAGCTCCGGCGGGAATGATGAAGGCAAGAAGCGTGCCTATTATCCCTGCGCCCTTCACACGTACGGCAGAAGCAAGGATCATGACCATCATCACGAACCATGCGAGGCCGCCAGAGAAAAGCGAAGCTGCCATTATTGCCGCAATTGCCGCACCGGGCAGCAGTGAGTTCCTGAGCGTTGCCTCATCACGTTCGCGTATGATACCGCCTGCGATGAACGGGAAGGTCCAGAGCGATAACGATGCGGGTTCGATGATCCGTATGCCTTTTATGACAATCCAGCCATCATGGGAAATCTGCGGAATGAATGAAAGCGCGAGGGCAATCAGGGTAAGCGGGAGCAGCACGATCCAGCTTTTCCTCATTGTCTTCATGGGCATCAGCTTCAGGATGGCACCGACGGCAAAACCTGAGACAGCAGCAATGAAGCTGCGGAAGAAATACCAGTAATGCTCAAGGCCCTGCGATATGGCAAGGCGGTATGATGAAGAATAGAGTACTATAAGGCCGAGCAGCGCAATGATGAGCACCGTGCAGAGAAACGTGAAGGGAGAAAGAGAGCCTGCACCCTCTTTCTCCTTATTCCCTGCAGCATAGGTGAAATCATCATAGCTTCTTATATCGCTTTTCGGCATATACAGGATTATAACCGAGAGCGCTCAGCTTTGATAGCTGTCTGAAGCAATTGCCTCTGAATCATACGGTGTGCTTGCCGCAATTGCCGCACGCAGAGCTCTGTAGGCAGCCGGCGAATCCTCTCCGGAAACCTCTGACGCTGTGACAGCAGGACCTGAGCTGGATGCTCCCATCTGCCACAAAGGGATGAATGCCACGATGAAGGCAAGAACGAGCATCACGATGATCGCGCCCCTCACGGGCATGGAAATATTCCTCGAAACTTCAAAATCGTTCATAGCACGCTGCCGGTGTATCCGGCCCTCCTAAATCCTTTCCACCACCCTGAGCTTAGCGCTTCTGGATGGGGAATTCTCCGCCTCTTCCTCCGCGGAAGGGACGATAGGCTTCTTGGTGAGTATCCTTATCCTGGGATTCTCCTTCTGAGCCTCATCCTTGAAGAACCACTTCACCTTCCTGTCCTCAAGGGAATGGAAGGTGATCACAGCGATCCTCCCGCCTTTCTTCAGCACCCGGATAGCGTCACCAAGCGCAGGGGTTATCCTGTCAAGCTCCTTGTTCACCTCTATTCTCAGTGCCTGGAATGTCCGTGTAGCGGGATGGATCCTCCCATACCGGTAATCCTTAGGAACTGCAGCGCGGATGATCTCCGCAAGGGCACTGGAGCTTTCGATGGGCGCGCTCTCCCTCTTCTCGGCGATGGCACGCGCAATGCGCCTTGAGTACCTCTCCTCGCCATATCTGTATATGACGTCGGCAAGGTTTTCCTCGCTGTAGCCGTTGACGATGTCAGCAGCACTCAGTCCCGCTTCCGGGTTCAGGCGCATGTCCAGGGGCTCATCATTCCTGAAAGAGAACCCTCTGTCGCTCTCCAGGTAATGGAACATGGAGATCGCAAGGGCGACGAGAAGGGCATGAGCCTATACCGACGGGGCCTCGGAAAGGTAATCGTCGAACCAGGCATTGACAGGATGGAAGCGGCCTCCGAAACCGCTGAGGCGTTCAATCGCCTTCTTCTGAATAACGCTATCCCTGTCGATGCCGATGACAGTCAGTGATGGATATGAGCTGAGGAAAAGCGATGTATGGCCCCCCTCACCCGTCGTGCAGTCAATGAGAAGAGAATCACCCTCAGGGATCGGGAGATTCTCAAGGACTTCTCTGTGCATTACCGGGTAGTGGACCACTTCCATCACTCTTTCTCCTCATACAGGCTCTGAGCCAGGTCCGCCAGAGGTTCTCCGTCATCGGCAGCATCGAATACTGCCGGGTTCCAGAGCTCAACCGTGAAACCTGCACCGACGAGGAGGGCATCCGACTTGTTCGGAAGCGAATACTTCTCTCTCATCTGGGGAGGAATGTTGATCCTCCCCGAGCTGTCGATATCAACATAGATGGCAGGAGCTATGAGCTTTCTGATCAGGTTGCGCTTTTTCTTATCGAGCATAGCCATTGGGGATGAGAGAATAGGCTCGGAAAAATCCTTCTCAAAATACTCAGGTCTCATGATCATCAGGTGATTCTCATCCAGTCCGGGGAGAACAACAACCTGCTCAGCGGCGAGCGCAGTCCTTAGTCTTGCAGGCAGGGATAGACGCCCTTTATCGTCAATCCTTGCATTGTACATCCCTGTAAGAAGCTGCATCCTCACCACCCATTTCGTGGGAAATCATCCCACTTTATGCCACAACTTTACACCAGTACGGAAACAATCGCAATATTTTTTTTGATAATTACAGAATTACGGAAAATGTCCGGGAAAAAGCCGGACATTTCGCTCACGCAGAAGGGAATAAGAAAAGCGGCCGAAGCCGCTTTCCTCACTCCTTATCAGGATTCTCGAACAGATGGTAATCGATATCAGGGAAGATCTCGCTGCTCTTCTCTGCATTGATGAGCCATTCGGTATTGACCGTGTTGCGGCTCATCGCAGAGTAGACGACATTGAACGAGCCAAGATGATTGCGGAGCCTCTTCTCAGCATAGGAGACAGATGTGCCATCATGCATGATGCATGGCCAGTCAGAAGCCATGGCAAGCAGCAGCTCGCGTGAGGCCTGGTTCAGGAAGCGGCCTTTCAGGGATCCCTGATCGGGGAAGCGCCTCGTCAGCTCCTCCATCCTCTCGATTGCCTTGAAGATATGGCGGTAGATCCAGGCATTGCTGCTGTCAAGCCAGATATCCGAGTATCCGCCGCTGCCCCAGGAGGATTCATTCAGCCTGAGCTTCTCGGTAGGACCGTTCTCAAGTATTATAGAAGTAGGCGTCGTGAAAGCAAAGCACTCGGAACCGCTCACCTTCCTCATCACCGCTTCAAGGAACTCGATGCCTTCATACCACCTATGGCCGAAGAGCTCTGCATCGAAGCAGAGATTGAAGATCGGGTCATTGATGCCAGCACTCTGGATCGTGAATCCCCTCCTCTTTATGCTGTAGAGGAAGTTGTCCGCATGCAGCGCGACCTTCTCCATCGCACGAGGCCTCGAATAGTATGCCTTATCCTCAGTCCTGCCGGTGATGGCATGGTACTTGTAGCCGGTGAAGACGCGGACCTCAGGTTCATGGATATACGGCCTGACATAATCCATCGGGAGATAGTAGCCGATATCGCGGTAGAAATCACGGTAGTCGCTGTCACAGGGATAGCCGGATACGGATGACCAGACAAGCGCTGTCACGCTCCAGTCCCGGACAAAGCCATAGACACCGGAAGGCAGCTCGACAGGCTTGTAGCCTGAATATATGGACTTATCCTTTGCCGTTATGACGGAATGGGAAGCAAGCTGGCACCATGAGACGCCGTTATCCGCAAGCATGCTGTCAAGTCCTGGATAATAGCCGCACTCCGGAAGCCAGAAGCCCCTTGCGCTCTCACCGAAGATACGGTCGTGCGTTCTGAGGCCCATTGCGATCTGGGCATTGACGGCGGACGGGTAATCCTTATAGAGAGGCAGGTATGCATGCGTAGCCGCTGACGTCACCAGCTCGATGCGGTTCTTCTCATGGAGTGCCTTATAGCCTGAAAGTATATTGCGCCCGAGCTCCTCGAAGCGGCTGAGGTTCTTCTGGGCCTCATCGAGATAGCGGCATGCCATATCGTAGCACGCTGGCTCATCCTTCGCTGTCCTGGCCTTCTCAAGCTCGCCAAGCTCGATCCGCCCGTTCATATATCCGACGAATCTCTCCTGAAGGGCCGGATCGGTAAGCATCGTCACCAGCGTCGGCGAGAAGCAGATAGTGAGGCGGAAATCAACACCATCGCGCTCAAGACGCTCCAGCATCCTGAGCATCGGGATATATGTCTCGTTGAGCGATTCGAAAAGCCAGTTCTCCTCAAGGAACTTCGGGTACTCCAGATGCCTTACGTAAGGCAGATGCGCCTGGAGGATCAGATTGAGCTTATTCATCCCGTGAATCCTCCTTCCTGAAAAGCTGGACGATCTCGCGTACGACAGGGGTATCGACAAGCTCCCCTTCCTTATTGGTGATAAGAGAGAGGTAGAGCCTGTATAGCGATTCGCTGTATTTCATCTCGTCAGTATGGGTAAGCCAGTAAGAATCGGTGAGATCCTCGGACTTCGAAACGGACAGCACGGTACGCTTGCCGTCTTTGTCCACGGCAACAAGGGAGACGCGGCAGAAGCCATCACCATACGGGATTCCGACATTCCACTCGCTATCGGTAAAGGAAACAGGGATATCATACTCCTCCCTCTTCCCGTTGTTCTCTATCGTGACTGCAAGCAGAAGGGATGAACCTGCATCCTGAAGGGAATCGCTGTCATTCGGGGATATGGACCAGAAAGCATACAGCCATGTACCGTTCTTCTTGATCAGATGGATCTCGGTATCGGGATAGCTCTGCGGAAGCTCCTCCACTCCGGGCAGATCCTCCACATACTTGCTGATATCCCTGTAATCCGTGAGTCCGGACATGTAACGGAGATTCGGATCCTTCTGGTCAGAATCGCCATCATCTTCCCCGTATTTCTCCTCCAGCAGGGAAATAATATCTTCTCGAGACAGAGCATCCGCCCCGTCGATGCCTTCCTGCCCGGCTATGCTGCGCAGCTCGGAGACCGACAGGGAGTCGACGTTCACAAGTATCATCGCAACCCCTTTTCCTGTATTGTCTGAATCCTAGAAAAAACAGCCGTTTTAGTCAATAAACCGCGTTTCAGAGCATTTAAAACGTGTTTTGCAGGACACCCGGAGCTTCTCCCAAAACATTGCGCCTTATGCTAAACTGTCGCTATGAAACAGGAAAGCAAGAGGACCTCCATAATACTGCATGGGCATTTCTATCAGCCGCCCCGCGAGAACCCGTTCACGGGGATCGTTCCGAAGCAGAGCTCTGCAGCTCCATACAGCGACTGGAATGAAAGGATATTCCACGACTGCTACGGAGCGAACCTCCATTCAAGGTATCTCGACTCAGATGGAAGGATAATCTCCATAACGAATAACTTCTCATACATATCATACAACTTCGGCGCGACCCTGCTGCACTGGATGAGGGAAACGCATCCGGATGCGATAGACCTCCTTGTAGAAGCCGACAGATCATCGATAAAGCGTCTCGGGCATGGAAATGCCATTGCCCAGGGATTCAACCATACCATCCTGCCACTTGACCATGTCAGGGATGCAAGGCTCCAGATCGAATGGGGTGCGATGGATTTCGAGCATTTCTTCGGACGGAAGGCAGAAGGCCTCTGGCTGCCTGAATGCGGCGTCAATGCGGATGTAATCCAGCTGCTTGCAGAGGAAGGCATGAAGTTCGTCATCCTCTCTCCCTGGCAGTGCAAGGCTGTCGAGGATGAGGATGGGAAAATGACGCTGCTGCAGGGAC
>CALXKY010000112.1 GCA_944389055.1 uncultured Spirochaetaceae bacterium
AGGAAAGAGAGTGCTGCACCGATGAAGGGAGAGACTGCATACCATGCGCTTGTGCGTGCGGCTCCGAGCCAGCGCTGCGCAATACACATAGAAGAACACGCTCAGGCCATAGGATGCGAATCCCAGGACAAGCGCTGCAATGATCGTGTCAGCTGCGGGAATGGCCTTGCCCGTGGCAAGTGCCAGCACCAGCGATGAGGCGCCGGCCACGAATCCCTTGATGATGACGATTTCGAACGGACTGCTTCCTGAGATCATCCTCGTGCAGTTGTTCTCAAGCCCCCAGCAGGTGCATGCAAGGAGAACGAGAACCGATCCGATGGAGAAATCGAGGGACTCAATCCCTTCAGATGAGAGCATGATGCTCGCGGCTGTGATAAGCACAATGGCCGCCCATAGCCGTTTTGATATCCTTTCCCGGAATACAAGGAGCGCTATGAGAGCCGTTGCCACGATCTCAAAGTTGTTCAGGAGCGAAGCTGAGGCGCTGTCCGTCATCTTCAGTCCGTACATCATCAGGATGGGAGCTGCGGTATCAAGCATGACCATGCCGGCTGTATATGGAAGATCCTTCTTCGTCAGGGGTTTCTCCTTCTTCAGCAGCGCCGTGTTCCTTCCGCAGATCCGGATGATCAGCATGCCGATTCCCGCTCCGGAGTAGAGGAGGCCCGCCATCATCATCGGGTCCGCCTCGGAAAGGAGCAGCTTGGACAAAGGCGAATTCAGCGCATACAGTGCTGCTGCAAGCACCGCAAGCAGCACCGGAGTGTTTCTCCTCATCTCATCAACCTCACTGTTGGAACATCCAGCTGATCATTGTCCTGAATGATACCATATGACTCTATGCGTGATGACAAAAAGAAAGCCACCGGACGTGCGCCGGTGGCTGTATCGATCCAGTGCCTGGATCAGATGATTCCCCACTTTGCCTTGAGAGCATCGAACTCTCCGTTGTCCATGAGGATCTGGAGACCTTCATTGATCATGTCGAGAAGCTCCGTGTTGCCCTTCTGGACGCCGATTGCGATCTCTTCCGATGTGAACGGCTCACCTGCTACCGTGAGAAGATCCGCATAGTTCTCGTTCTTGAGCACGAAGTCAGAGGCGATGAGGGAGTCGCATACTGCTCCGTCGAGGTTGCCATTGAGCATATCTTCGATTGCAAGGCCGATGTCATCATACCTTCTGATCTCTACAGGATAAGCCTCGAGAGCGAAGTCACCGGTTGTTCCGATCTGGACTCCGACCTTTGCTCCCTCCGGAAGATCCTCGATGGAAGCGATGGAAGCTGCCTTCGCCGTAGGAATGATCAGCACCTGTCCCTGGTTGTTGATCGGGGTGGAGAAGTCGATTGTTGCCTTCCTTTCCTCTGTGATCGTGACACCGGAGGCGACGCCGTCATACTGGCCGTTCCTGAGGCCTGCGAAGATTGTATCCCATGGGATGTTCTCCACGACGAATGTCTCTCCGACAGCTTCTCCGATCATCGGGACGAGCTCGACCTCGAAACCTGTGAGGTTGCCATTTTCATCGATGTACTCGAACGGCGGCCATGTGGCATCGGTTGCGAATACATATTCCGTCTTCTCTTCTGTGCCGCTGGCTGCTGCCATGAACGGTACGAGAAGCATTACAAGAGCTATAACTGCATATTTTTTCATTTCTTTGCCTCTTTCTGCGGGTAACAGTAATATTTATGCAGAATCGTGTCAATAATCCTGCATGTATTTGTATCATGATCAAGCGGGAATCGGCTTGATCTTCTTCTTGTATACATATGCGTAGAAGCAGATTGAGAGCGTAAGTCCCACAGCTTCCGCGACAGTGAATGAAAGCCAGACGTTGTCGAGCACACCTGTTGCCGCGAGAAGCGAAGCTACAGGAAGGAGCACAGCAAGCTGACGGACGATTGAGACGACCATCGCGGCATAGCCGACTCCCGTTGCCTGGAAAGCCGATGTGAGGCTTATCGAGATGGCTGCCGGTATGAAACAGATTGAGATGATCCTGAGAGCGGGGTGTCCGATCGAAAGCATCTCCTCCGATGCTGCGAAGAATGACAGAAGAAGATCCGGAAGGAACTGGAAGATGGCGAATCCTATTATCATGATCGACACTGCAATGAGGCCGCCGGTCTTCAGTGTATTCGTCATTCTGTGGCGCTTATGTGCTCCGTAGTTGTAGGCGATGATCGGGATCATGCCAGCCTGCAGGCCGAATACCGGCATGAAGACGAATGACTGGAGCTTGAAGTAGACGCCGAGAACGGATACGGCTGTTGCTGTGAATGCGATGAGGATCGAGTTGAGCGCGCTGACCATTACGGTACTGACGCTGTTCATGATGATCGTCGGGACGCCGACTACGTAGATTTCCTTTATGATTCTTCCTGAGGGTCTGAATCCTTTGAGCGAGAAGTGGAGCCTGACGTACTGATTCCTGCTGACGAAATAGAGCGCGGCTATCATGGACACGATCTGCCCGATGACTGTTGCGATAGCAGCACCTTTTACTCCCATGCCGAACACGAAGATGAAGACAGGATCGAGTATGATGTTCGTGATGGCTCCGAGGGACTGGGTGATCATCGGGTGGATCGAGTCCCCTGTTGCCTGCATGATCCTCTCTGCGGTGATGTCCACGAAGATGCCGAAGGAGAAGATGAGGCAGATCGATGCGTAATCGACCGAGAGCTTGAGAAGCTCTGGATCATCGGTGAATATCGAAAGGAAAGGGCGTGTCCCGAACAGGCCGAAGATGGCGAATGCGAGCCATGTGAGGATTGCGAGGAAGAAGCCGTTGTCAGCTGCTGCTTCCGCTTCGTCATGCCGTTTCTCCCCGAGCTTCCTTGCCAGATATGAATTGACGCCGACTGCCGTGCCGATCCCGAATGCTATCATCAGGTTCTGCAGGGGATATGCCAGCGAAACTGCGGTGAGCGAGGCTTCGGATACCCTCGCGACGAAGATGCTGTCGACGACATTGTAAAGTGCCTGGATGAGCATCGATAGCATCAGCGGAAGTGAAAGCTTCATGATGAGCTTGGGTATGGATTCATACCCCATTATGTTTTCTCTGACTTCATTTTCCATGGCTATGAGTAATAAAGGAAATGCATTTTATTTGCAACAACGTTCTGAGCCTTATTGCTTGCCCCTTTTTATGGTAGCATTTCCCCATGAAAGGATTTGCTGCTGCAATCATAATGCTGCTTCCTGCGTTCCTGAACGCAGCTTCATTCAGCGATATCATGACTGCTGCCCAGACGCATGGGACTGCTGTATCAAGCGCTGCGGAGGAGTATGAGAGCGGTATGATCGGAGCCTATCTTGCCTCCCTTGATGACAAGCTTTCCTTTACGGTATCGGCAGCAGTGAGCCCGCTTGATGATGATTTATCATCTGTGGATATCGGCGATCTCTCATTTTCCGCAGTGCTTCCTGACGGGGATACGACCATCCGTGCATCCATTCCCATGAGGGTCTCCTATGACGGGAGTTCTGCCGATTTCTACCCATCGCTTTCAGCTGAGCATGTCTTCGACTGGGGACACGGCGATGATGCGCTGATGGATCTGCAGGCCGCCCAGCTGAGGCTTTCCGCAGAAACGGGGTATCAGTCATCGCTCCTTTCCTTCCGCAGCCGTGTGATCTCAGCTATCTCTTCCATACTCTCTTCCGATCTCAGCATCGCGGATGCGGAAGAGACACTCCGTGACCTTGAGAAGGAGATGTCGGATGCTGTCTCTCTGGGGGATATCACCGAAGGCTCCCTCCTGCATGAGGAGATGCTTCTTGAGATACGGAGAGCGGAGGATACGCTGGATAATCTGGATGAGGAGAGGGAAGCCCTTCTCCTGGTTTTCTCCAATCTGACTGGGCTTGAGTGGGATGGTGTCGAGGACATTCCCCTGCCTGTTTTCCCTGATATGCTTTCGGCAGAAAGCTCTTCATCCCTCGAGGCCGCCGCGATCGAGGCCAGGATCGCTTCCGAGAACCTGCTGATCGCTGAGTCCGAGCTCAGCCCATCGAAGCTTACTGTCGGCGGTGATGTCTCATCTTCTGTCCATGCTGGAAGCAGTACCGGCGATGAGGGAATCGCTGTCACGGGAACGGCAGGCTGGAGCGGACGCTCTGTTTCCATTTCCGTATCTGGAGGTGGTGCATGGGACCGCGACTGGACATTCACGCCATCGCTGACGATAGCCGGAAGCTGGACGAGCAATCCCACAGACGAGCGGGACAGGCTGGAGCTGAGGCAGCTTATGAATGAAGCTGTCATCAAGCGGAATGATCTCAGGGACGCAGAGGTTTCCTTAGCTGAGGAAGGTGCGGATATCTGGAACCGCATCCTTTCCTGGCAGATGGAGTGGGACGAGCTGGAGGCGGAGATCAGATACCGTGAGGCCCTCCTTGAAAATATACGGACAAGGTACAGCCGCGGCCTGGCTGCAGAGGAGGACGTTCATGATGCTGAGCACCTTCTCGCCACGCTCGGTATTGAGCGCAGCATCCTCATACTCAGCGGGCTTTCGCTCGAATCTGAGGCAGAGATGCATATTCTGTGAGGTTCATTATGGATGATAAAGCATTGCTGAACGAAAGGGACAGGAAGAGAAGACGGAGGAGACGGCGCGCCATCCTGATTGCAGCCATTGCAGTCGTTGCAGTCTCCGCAGGAATCGTGCTGCTGCTCTCCGCCCCGGAGAAAGATGTTCCGGAAGCTGCTGTTTCCATGCGCGAGGCCAAGGTCGTCTCCAATACATATACGCAGATCATCGACCTCTCGGGATATGTGGAACCATATGATACGCAGGAGACGAAGTTCCGTTCCACCGGAGCTGTCACCGGTGTATATGTCAGCGAAGGCGATCATGTTTCACAGGGGGATCTCCTCGCTTCCATCGACAGCACATCGCAGCTTGCGGCGCTGCAGGAGATACGCGATCAGATAGAGGAAGCTGAGCTCTCCGGTTCAAAGCGCACGCTTGAGCTCCTGAAGCTTCAGGAAACAAGCGCGGAGAATGCGCTTGACTACACAAATCTCTACGCTGCGTTCGATGGTGAGGTCGCTTCAGTCGATGTCTCCGAGAATGACTATTTCGAGGCAGGGGACTCGGTCATCACCATAGTCGACAGATCAAGGCTCAAGGCAACGGTTGAGATCGATGAGATCGATATGCAGTATGTGCGTCTCGGACAGAAAGCGGAGCTTGTATTCGAGTCCCGTCCGGATATAGTGGTAGAAGCTGTCGTTTCGTACATACCCATGCTGGGCCGCTATACCGATCAGGGCATAGGAGTTGCTGATGTCGAACTGCTGATAGAGGATCCTCCTGAGGGAATCATGCCGGGCTTCACGTTTGAAGGTACGCTTGAGGCTGAGGAGGAGGTTTCGATGCTCCTTATCCCGCAGAATGCCATAACGCGCGGGCGCGGCGGCTCCCAGACCGTTGATGTAAGGCAGGAGGATGGCAGCACCCGCACGGTAAGCGTCAGGACCGAGTATCTGGGGGAAGGGCTTGCTGAGCTTCTTTCCGGGGATATCGAGGAAGGGGACACGCTTGTCTATGAGACGAGAAGCCAGCTTGGAGGATTCATGCGGTGAAGTCTGTCATAGAGCTTGAGGATGTCAGCCGTCTCTATATCGTAGGTGATACCGTCGTCAGGGCTCTCGATGGCGTATCGTTGTCGATAGAGGAGGGTTCATTCACCGCGATCATGGGGCCTTCCGGATCTGGCAAGTCCACGCTCATGTCATTGATAGGATGCCTCGATGTGCCGACTTCCGGAACAATCCGTATCGATGGGGAGGAGACTGCCGGAATGGATGAGAATGAGCTTGCATATCTCCGCAACAGGAAGATCGGCTTCGTGTTCCAGCACTTCTCGCTTCTTCCGAAGCTCAATGCTCTCGATAACGCTGCGCTTCCGCTCCTATACAGCGGTATGCCTCTGAAGGAGAGAAGGGAGAGGGCGGAGGAGATGCTCTGCCGTGTCGGGCTTTCCGATAGGATGCGGCATCGCCCCAATGAGCTGTCAGGAGGGCAGAAACAGCGCGTCGCAATAGCCCGTGCTCTTGTCTGCAACCCGTCGATCCTCCTTGCCGATGAGCCTACCGGTGCCCTTGATTCCGTTACCGGCCATGAGGTCATGGAGCTTTTCCATGCACTCAATGCTGAAGGCCATACG
>CALXKY010000113.1 GCA_944389055.1 uncultured Spirochaetaceae bacterium
CAGAAGAAATGCCCCGGCGAAAGGCTTCCCATGCCCAGGCCAGGCTCTATGGTGAATTTGGTCTTAAGGAAAACGCCCACTCCACGATGATAGCAGGAACGGATGAAGCAGTGAACACCGCATGGCACGGCTGGATGAAAAAGACCATCCGTCCGGTTCCGATCCGGGCAGATGGCCTTCAGCACGGCTGCTGCGCTGCCAGCTCAGTACAGGAATGAAACGATTACATATGGAGCGAGCGAGAAAGCCTTGATAGGATCATAGGTATGTCCGGCACTGCCAAGCGCGCTATCGATCTTTGCACTTGAGTAGACAGGCCCGCCAAGCATGACGCCAGCATTGATTCCGAGGAACTCGAGAACCGAAAGCTCTGCACCGACGCTTCCGTACATATCAAGCTTGAAGAGCGTAGCCTTGACGGAATCGCCCCACAGCTTATAAGGAGCAACCGTTCCCCTGACACCGAGTCCTGCGGTCAGTCCGAAGAGATCTCCGAATGCATACTTGTAGCCAAGACCTGCCTTGAAGAGGAATGCAGTGCCAGAATCGGCATCAACCTTGAGATCCCCTGCCCATGCGCTGAGAGGGATGCTTGTTCCAAGACCGTATTCGATACCGAAGCCGCCTTCCTTTCCGAAATAGTTCGCACCTTCCGCCATAAGCGCAAGGCTGGCTGACCCATCATTTGCGTCCGTACCTATATTCCACATCCATTCCGGCGCAACGGATAAACCGATCCTTCCCTCTGCGGCGAAAAGCGCGCCGGAGAGAACCATGAGAACAGCAAGAACTGCTACTGCCTTTTTCATAAACAACCTCCGAATTGATTTATGATCTGATTCATTATAACGCCCTGAAACAAATTGCTGTCCAGAAAAATCACATCCAGGCCATTCTGGCTAAGTATCGTCATCATGGTACAGCCCTGATCAAGCAAGTGCCGCCTGCCGGCAGCGATATCCTTTCCCTCGGGATACCGCGGCAATCCCGGGCAATGCCGATTCCCGGCCTGCATTCAGGAGAGCGCGCAGAAAAAAACAGCGGACACCTTCGGGGTAATCCGCTGCCCTCTGAGGATATTAATGGAATCAGTATGCCTTTGAAGCATGCATCTTCCTGACCTTCTTCATCTGCTTGCGTGCAAGAGCCTTGTTCTTGCGGTTCTGGATGGTAGAGGGCTTCTCGTAATATTCTCTCTTCTTCCACTCGCGGATGATGCCTTCCTTCTCGACCATTCTCTTGAAACGCTTGATCGACTTCTCGAGCGGCTCGTTCTCATCTACTTTTACGTATGCCATGTTTATCACCTCCTCTCCCATCAGGGTCAGAATCCTACGGCAGACTACCATTTTGCTCCGCAGGTGTCAATCATCATCAATGCATATTCCCCGTCATATAAGCTGAGAAAGCAGCGATGCGGCCATGGAATGATTCCTCCATATCCTCGCTTTCGCCACTGTCACGTACGATATGCCTGAGCCTTATGAGCGTACGCGTCAGAAGATCATCGAGGAAATGGCATATGGAATGCAGCGTCTCTCCGCCTTCATCGGAAGATCCGATAAGCTCAAGCGCATGGCGCTCGAAGCGCCTTGCGTCCCTGAGAAGCCCATCTGTCTTCTCCCAGCTGTCAGGAGTCACTGTTCCCGGCACCATCGTTATAAGGGATAGCGCGGACATATGGTTCCAGAGAGGTGAAGAATCCGAAAGAGCGCCGGTCTTTGCCTGGAAAAGAAGCTGAAGCTCCGCATCCCCATGGCTGCTTGCGGCAATAGCGGATGCAATAGCGGCGTAATCGCGGCAGGCCTCATCCTCTGAAAGGCTTTCCATCGCCTCCCTGATCAGTGAATCCGCAGATCCACCATCGGAAAGGAGCTGGATGAGTTTCTCCGGATCACTCATCCGCGGCCTCCTCCATCTCGACGATCAGGAGCTGCTCCTTCTCAGTACCCTTCCAGAAATTGATATCCGGAGTGAACACCGCATTGACATGCATGCCCTTCCTGAAGCTCTCCCTGTCATGGGGAGCCCACCAGACAGCGGGCCATGCGTACGTACCGAAACGGAGGGAAAAGCGCATGAACTTCTGGTCCTGCTTCGAAGGAATGATGTCGGATATCACAGCATCCTTTATGTAGAGCCTGAGTTCGGCATTCTCCTGCCCGTATGGCTCCAGCATCGAGGAGAGCCTCCAGATTCCCGTGGTCATATACTCGGGGGGAATGACGGCATCGGCATCCGTTCCTTCCGGAGCGGCCGCAGCAGCACCATCCATCGCCATTATGACGGCTTCCATCGCAGACAGAAGGGAATCCTTACGCTCCGACGGCATCGAGAATCCTGCTGCGCACTGATGTCCGCCATAATCATCGAAGAACGAAGCGAAAGACGAAAGGAACGCCTTCGCATCATATCTGTCAGAGCATCGCATCGAGCCAGACACTCTGTCCCCGACATCAGCAAGCACAAGAGATGGCACTGAATACTCCTTGGAAAGCTTCGAGGCAATGGCACCGGTAAGGCCACGCGGTATGCTCTCATCGGAGACGATGACGAATCTGCCATCGAGCTTATCATAGCTTTCCCTGGCTTTATCGCGCACGGCGGCTATCGCATTCTCCTCATTCATCTGCCTCTGCCTGTTGAGGGCAATGAGATTCTCTGTAAGGCCCTCCGCCTCCGCAGGATCCTCTGAGATAAGGAGAGAGAATGCATCCATGGGGTGTCCCATCCTACCTGCCGCATTCAGCACAGGCGCAACATAGAATGAGATATCCCTCGTATTGATTCTCTTGCCATAGAGATTCTGACGTCCAATGAGGGATCTAAGGCATGGCAGCGGATTCTCGGAAAGAAGACGGAGCCCGCGCTTGACGATGATCCTGTTCTCATCCTTCATCGGCATCAGATCGGCAACCGTACCGATGGCAGCCAGCTGCATGAGGCTGTCATAATCCTTTGAGAGCGAAGGATACGAATAGATCGAGATGGAACGGAAGAGCGAGACGAGCGTCTCTATCTCCTTATCCCCATCGCGGTACTTTGCCGCACGCGAGAGCATCGCGAGATCGAAGAGCGAGTGGTTCCTGGCACGCGGCATCAGAGCTTCAAGCTTCTGCCTTATATCAACAAGGGAAATATCCACGCCATTCCCGAAGGCACGGCGGAGCATCTTCTTCTCTGTATCGGCATCAAGCACCATGATGGGAAGATTCACGGCAAGGAAATCCATAAGGCGGTCCTTGGCGGCGGAGAATCCAGCCTCCTCCGGCACCTCCTCGGTTATCCTGTCGATCTCGATGAGGTTCTCCAGCCTCACAGCATTGATGCGTACCGATCCATTCCGCGGCTCTGCATGAAGCACGATGCATTCGCTGCCGTAGAGCGGCGTGCGCGAGAATTCGAGCGCCCAGATCATCTTGGCAGCCACAGCGCATCCTGCAAGGCTGCTGAATGGATATCCTGACCCGCCGATGCGGGGATCGAAGAGCGCAACGGCACCGGGGAGCTCATCGCCAGGAATATGATGATCAAGGACAACGACATCAACGCCGTTCCTTTCCAGCTCGCGTATCTCTTCGACTGCAGAAATGCCGTTATCCACGGTGATGACGAGCGAGTACTCATGGCTGAAGATCTCCGCAACCGTATCGGCAGTGAGGCCATACGGCTCATCACCTTCCGGAAGCCTTACGGTGACATCCTTCGCACCCAGCTTCCTGAGACCTCTGAAGAGAATAGCGGCTCCGGTGACGCCATCGACATCCCTGTCACCGAATATGAGTATGCGTTCCCCCTCCTCTATCGCCTGGCTGATCCTGTCCACAGCCGTATACACATCCTCGCATTCGAACGGAGAATGCTGGTATATCGTGTCTGTCTCAAGGTAATAGACGGCATCCTCCGCCTTCTCCAGACCGCGGCGCTCAAGAATCGTTGCGGAGAGAAGGTCGAGGGAGAAACGCTCCTTCAGCGCCCTGACCTTCTGCGGATCGGACTGAGGTATTCTTATATCCACAATATCATCCCCTATAGCTTCCAGATACCGTATTCAAGGCTGCGCAGCTTTCCCGGAAAGGAATACGGCAGCGTTCTCAGAAGATATCTGAATATGCGATGCTCCTGCTCGCTTGATACACCGAGGGAAAGGGAGGCTGGAAGGTCCATCTCAAGCGATCTTCTCAGATAAGCCCTCGCATTCGGAGGCAGCAGCAGCGCTCCGTCCATAGTATCACAGTCATGGCAGACAGCAACACCCTCCGAAGCGGAAAACCCCAGTATCTCGGTGCTGCCATATGGCCGTCCGCAGACAGGGCAGGAGACGTAATCGCCGCTCAGGCCTTCTATCGCAAGGAAGTGCACGATGAACTGGACCGTGACCTTCTCGAATGCTGTATCCTCCAGCGCATCGAGAGCTGACGCATAAAGGGAATAGAGCTCGGGCTCCGCGCTCCGTCCTGTCAGCACGAGATCCGAGAAGAGCATTGCAGCCTGGGTCCTGTCGAGATCCTCGGCAATATAATCATGCGTTGAGATGACATCCACATCCTTGAGAGTCATGCCGCGCCGTCCTTTCTCAAGCGAGAAAGTCCCCTCCGTATAGAGAGGCGCCTTGACACCCTTGATGCTCTTTCTTGCACCATATGAGACAGCGCTGACGAATCCAAGCGATGGAGAGAACAGCGTCAGAAGCCGGTCATTCTCCCTGATCGCGGTGCTGCGTATCACTATCGCAAGTCCTTTGCTGTCCCTGTCCATATCCTGAGGATAGGAATAGAGGAAAAGTAAGTCAACAAAGCATCCGGAACGCGCTGTTGGACAAGGAATGCGATGGTGCTATCATCCGGATATGCGCAGATTGTGTTTATCAGCGGTGCTGCTCCTTCTTGTCCAGGTGCTTTCAGCCGCATCTGTCACGGGAGGACTCTCCATCAGGGAAGATCTCTTCTGGAGCGAAGAGGAACTGGATAAAGTGGATTTCTCCGCCCCTCTTGAGGATGAAGAGAGGGAATATTACGAGAATACGCACATCTATCTTGTCACCGCATCCCCGTCAGAGCCAGTCTATGTCTTCTTCGGGCACGCCGGCATTGTCGTGGATACACCGGATAACGAACCGGTGATGTTCGATTACGGCTCGTTCAGCTTCGATGACAGCTTCTATGTCAATTTCGTTCTGGGGCGGCTTTATTACAGGGTCATAGAGACATATGAATCCTACAGGATGGCTTCATTCATCATGGATGACCGCACTGTCGAGCGCATTGAGCTGACTATGACGCCGGAGGCCAAGAAGGCAACAATCGGATTCCTTTCCTATAACGTACTGCCTGAGAATGAGACATATCTCTACAACTACTATACGGACAACTGCGCGACAAGACTCAGGGATATCTATAACGCTGCTACAGGCGGAGAATTCAGGGAATGGGCCGAAAGCATAGGTCAAGGAAGGAGCTTCCGCGCCTGGTCAACACCATACATGGCACCATCATTCTTCTTCGCATTCATACTAAACTACCTCCAGGGACCGTCTATCGACAGGCCTGTCACGCTCTGGGATGCATGCTTCCTTCCTGACATCCTCATGCAGGCGACCGAAATCTATGAGGGAAAGGAGGCGGACACAGTCTACCTGACGAAGACAAGGACGCCAGCCCCGCTGAAGTACAATCTCACGGCACGCTGCTTCGGCATCGCAGCCATCGCAGCATGCGCCATACTGCTCACTGCATCAAAACATAAGGCCATACGCGTCGCCGGCGACATCATCAGCGCGCTGGGATGGCTGTTCATGGGAGTGCTGTCCCTCATACTCGTCTTCGTAATGACGGCGACGAACCATGACGTGACGTACTACAACTTCAACGCATTCATCATATCTCCGGCGGTGCTTGCGCTTGCAGTGCTTCATGCAGCCTCAATCGGGAAGAAGGAAAGAAGGAATGCCATAGGCAGGCTCTCGGCGGTTCTCTTTGCCGTTGCGGCAGTCCTTCTTGTGATGAAAGGGTGCATCATGATGACAGGATACACCCAGGATAATATCGCATACTATGCGATAGCGCTCGCTGCATATGCAGCGGAGATAGCTGTCATGAAACTATCTTCGTCCCGCCGTTCCCGCTGAGTGCGTCGCTGATATGCTTGGGGTCCGTGATGACCCCGGGATTGCCCGTTGACCT
>CALXKY010000114.1 GCA_944389055.1 uncultured Spirochaetaceae bacterium
TATCGGTGACCTTTCCGTTCTCTATATTCTGTATGTAGCTTCCATTGCCTGTGATCTCACGGGCCTTCCTTGCGATGAGATGGGCGAAATCGCTGTTCTCCGATTCCGCATTGATCGAAAGGACATCCCCCTCCCTCAGACGGAGGGCGCGGCGGAGAATGATATCCGCATATCGTTCCATGAGCATGTTCATGCCCCGGATTATATCAGACAGCATGTTCTTCAGAAAGTATTCAGGCATTATTGACATGCCTCATCCATCTGGTGTAAAGTGCTGTCCGTTAGCTTCAATGCGACTGTGGTATAATGGCTATTACCTCAGCCTTCCAAGCTGAAGATGCGGGTTCGATTCCCGTCGGTCGCTTACAGTGCTCCTTTCTCTGAAAGGAGTTTTTCTTTGAATGATAAAGCGGAGGGTTCCATTATGGGAGAGCGCGGAGAGGTCTTCTCGACCAAGCTGGTCAAGGATGACAGGACATATTTCTTCAACGTGAAGGAGAACATCTACGGAGATCTCTTTCTCAACATCGTCGAGTCAAGGCCGACTGATACCGAAGGCAGATACCTCAGGCAGTCCATCATCGTCTATCAGGAGGATATGGGCGAGTTCATCAAGGAATTCCAGAAATCAATAGACTTCATAAAGATGAACGGCACGAGGAAGCCGAGGAACACAGGTTTCCAGCGCCGCCGTCAGCAGAACACAGAGGGCAGGGATTCAGAGAAGGAGTGATCCTTCTTCATCCTTCACCCTGAATGACATGCGCTCGATAGGGGATGGCCCGTACTTAAGCACTGCAGCCCTGTGCTCCTTCGTCGGGTATCCCTTATGACGGCTGTAACCGTATTCAGGCCATCTGAGGTCGCACAGATCCATGATCCTGTCACGTTCGGTCTTCGCGATGATCGAGGCCGCCATGATCTCAGGTATCTTCTGATCGCCCTTGACGACCGTTATCGTGCGGACGCCTAGGTCAGGACTCCTGTTGCCATCTATCATCACTGTATCGGGCACGGCTATGCGCATGACATTCTCATAAGCCCTGGTCATAGCCTCCATCGTAGCCTGAAGTATGTTGATCCTGTCGATGATGACGTGGCTTACGGAAGCAGCTGCCCAGGCAGTGGCCTGTGCTTTTATCACACGGGCAGCCTCCTCCCTTTCTGCGGCGCTCATGCGCTTGGAGTCATCCAGGATCCCGATGGGAAAGCCGGGAGGAAGGATCACAGCAGCAGCTGTGACAGGTCCTGCGATGGGACCGCGCCCCGCTTCATCAATACCGCATATGATTCCATAATCCTCATCCGGAAGGTGATCGAAAAGCCCGTTTTCCATATCAGCCATCGATGCTATAATCAACGGGAATTCGTTTCAAGGAGGATGGCGCTTGTTCCTCAAGTCCCTCGACATCTACGGCTTCAAGAGCTTCGCTGACAGGACGCACATCGATTTCGCGGATGGCATCACGTCGCTTCTCGGACCGAACGGATGCGGCAAATCCAACATCGTTGATTCAATAAAATGGGTACTCGGAGAGAAGAGCACCAGATCGCTCCGTGCCAGCAAGATGGAGGATGTCATCTTCAATGGCACTGACACAAGGAAGCCGATGCCTTTCGCAGAGGTCGAGCTTACAATTGACAACACGGAGCATCAGCTTCCTACCGATCTTGCGGAGGTCGCTATACGCAGACGCTACTTCCGTACCGGTGAGAATGAGTATTTCATCAATGGCCAGAAGTGCCTTCTGAGGAACATAAGGGAGCTTTTCTTCGATACCGGAGTCGGAAAGAGCGCTTACTCCATACTCGAGCAGGGAAAGATCGACCAGATCCTCTCCACGAAGCCGGAGGACAGAAGGTACCTCTTCGAGGAAGCCGCAGGCATCTCGAGATACAAGGACCAGTGCCACAGCGCCGAGCTCGATCTCGAGAAGACTGCACAGAACATCGAGGATATAACACGCTCATACAATGAAGCGAAGCGCGCGTGCGACAGATCGCGCTCGCAGGCAGAGAAAGCGAAGAAGGCAAGGGAACTGGAGAACAAGGTATTCGACCTTGACGTGCGCTACAACCTTGCCAGGATCCGGACATACAATCTCCTCAAGGACCAGAGAACGAAATGGAAGGCCAATGCAGAGGCTGAGATAGCACGGCTCAATGAGCTTATGGCTACGCTTACGGATGAGATCGCGGCAGCGCAGGAATCCCTCAAGGCCGAGAATGAAGCGTTCTATCAGGAGCAGGTGGAGATCGGGAAGATCGAGAATGAGATCGACAAGGAGTCATCGCTCATTGATGTCCTGACGGAATCTTTCCAGCAGGCCTCGATGCGTCTCAGGAGCGCAGATGAGAGGATCAGCAGCATCGAAAGCTCGATTGCAAGAAACAGAACGGAGCTTGAGGAAATCCAGGACAGTCTGTCCCTCAAGGAGGAGCAGGCTGACGAGGAGATGAAGCAGATTGCTGCCATCACGCAGATGCTCGAGCAGAAGAAGGCACGCATCGAGTTCCTTGACAAGGAGATAGAGAGATGCGAGGAAAGGAACAGCGAGCTTGATGATGAGCTTGTCACGCTCTCCGGCGAGCTCAAGAGCGTCATAGAGGATCTCATCTCCGAAGTCGACAGGAATACGGATACCGCATACTCCGCCCAGCGCCGTGACAGTGCCGATGCGGCTTTCCTGGCGAAAGCCGAGGAGCTCAGGGGAATGATCCGGAACAGGATCTCATTCCTTGAGGGGCTTGAGAAGGAAGCGCTTGTATCGAGGGAGATCACGATCAAGGATTTCACGCGCTTTTCAGAGATGACGGATGAGCTCATAGCGCTATACGGCGAATACAAGGCTTCCATTCCTCCGATCATCGACAGCCTTCTTTCGGCCGATGGCATGATCGCCCGCAAAAGGGATATCGAGGAGAGAGAGGAGAAGACAAGGAAGGAAAGCAGCAGCAACAGGGAAGCCATCCAGAAGGCAAGGGATGAGCAGGCTGTCCTGCGCACCGATTCCGGGTCCCTTTCCGAAGCCCTCGATCAGCAGAAGGAGCACTACAGGCACCTCCTTGCCTCGATAGAGGTCACAGAGGGGCGGCAGAGCAGCACGCTCCAGGCAATCGCAGAGAAGGAAGCCGAGCTCGAGGATGCAAGGAGCGGTTCCGAGAATGACAGGCGGAGCGTCGTGGATCTCAATGACAGGATAAAAGCCTCTGAGGAGAGGAAGGCTGAGCTCCGGAGCGAGCTTGCAAGGCGCAACAGCTCATTCAGCAGCATGAAGGAGTCGGTAGCGGCACATACCATCGCCCTCCAGGAGAAACGCTCCGCAAAGGATGAGGCCTTCCGCGATCTCACGGAAGCCAACAGGATCCTGTCCGAGCAGGACGCGAACATCAGCTCGACGGATGAGCTGATACAGAACGT
The DNA here is from genome assembly GCA_944389055.1 of uncultured Spirochaetaceae bacterium. Classification (GTDB taxonomy): domain Bacteria; phylum Spirochaetota; class Spirochaetia; order Sphaerochaetales; family Sphaerochaetaceae; genus Ornithospirochaeta. The sequence continues at coordinate 3,422 of CALXKY010000114.1, forward strand.
CGTGCAGTCATTCTTCAAGCAGTATTCCAGGAACCTCGGTGAATTCGCGAAGATCATGGAGGAAGAGGATCTTCCCGATGATACGCTCCTTCTCAACGAGCTTGGGGAGGCTACCAAGGAGCTTGAGAAGCTCGGTACGGTGAACCCCCTTGCGGAGGACGATTACAATGCCGCGAAGGAGCAGTTCGACTTCTATGCGCGCCATCTTGAGGACCTTGGAAAGGCGCGGGCCGATCTCGAGAAGGTACTGGAGGAGATCGAAGGGAAGGCCGAGGATCTCTTCCTCCGCACCTACAATGACATAAACAGCAATTTCCAGGCGATGTTCACACGCCTCTTCGGAGGCGGTATCGCGAAGCTTACGCTCGAGGATCCGGAGAATGTGCTGACATCAGGCATCGAGATATTCGCGCAGCCGCCGGGAAAGAAGCTTGTCACGCTCTCGCTTCTCTCCGGAGGAGAGAGGAGCATGACAGCAGTTGCGCTCCTGTTCGCGACTTATCAGGTGAAGCCATCGCCGTTCTGCATCCTCGACGAGCTTGATGCAGCGCTCGATGACAAGAATATCGGATACTTCCTCGACGTTCTCACCGATTTCGGCAGGACAAGCCAGTTCATCATCATAACGCACAACAAGCACACCGTGACTGGATCCGAGACTCTCCTGGGCGTTACCCAGGAGGAAGCCGGCGTCTCTAAGACAATCAGCTACCGCCTCGGACGCATTGCAGGACAGCCGGTCATCATGAATGACGATGATTCGGTCGTCGATTTCGACAGCGAGGGGAGGCGTTCGTGACGTTGACAGCTCCCTTGCATTATTGTATAAGCATAAAGGCTGGAATACCGGCCCGGTAATGCGATGTTTGATAGTATAGCAGGAAAATTCACAGGGATAATGAGAACGCTCTCCGGCAAGGGGAAGATCTCGGAGAAGAACGTACGTGACGCGGTCGATCAGATCAAGGAAGCTCTGCTCGATGCCGATGTCAATCTCCGTGTCGTTCGCCGCTTCGTCAATTCAACTCTGGACGAAGCTCTTGGCGAGAAGGTCCTGTCATCCGTCGACCCCGGGCAGCAGTTCACGAAGATCGTCTATGACAAGATGGTTGAGCTCCTCGGCGGGGCAGGCAGCACAGCGCTTAACCTCAAAGGAAAGGATGCCACCTCTGTCATTCTTCTCATGGGTCTCCAGGGATCAGGAAAGACGACGGCTGCCCATAAGCTGGCATACAGGCTGAAGAAGGACGGAAGGAAGGTCATGCTCGTTGCGGCCGACCTCGTCCGTCCTGCTGCCATCACGCAGCTCCAGGTCCTCGGAGAGAAGGCGGGCGTTCCCGTATTCACGATTCCAGGGGAGAAGGATCCTGCGAAAGTTGCGGAAGCTGCTATCTCCAGGGCAAAGCACGACCTGATCGATACCGTCATCATTGATACCTCCGGAAGAATGCACCTCGATGAGGCACTGATGGAGGAGATACAGCGCGTCGCAAAGGTATCCCGTCCGGATGAGACGCTCTTCGTCGCCGATGCGATGACGGGACAGAGTGCCGTAGATATCGCGAAGGAATTCGAGGAGAAGGTCGGAATCTCCGGCGTGATCCTCACGAAGTTCGATTCAGATACACGAGGCGGTGCAGCTCTCTCGCTCCGCTCCGTCGTAGGCAAGCCGATCAAATTCATCGGAACAGGCGAGAAGATGGAGGACCTCGAGGTCTTCCACCCGGAGAGGATAGCAACACGCATCCTCGGCATGGGGGATATCGTATCGCTTGTCGAGAAGGCCCAGGAGCAGTTCGATGCCGCAGAGGCGGAGAAGCTGCAGAAGAAGATGGAGAAGAACACATTCGATCTCCAGGATTATCTCGACCAGCTCGAGAACCTGAAGAAGATGGGTTCCGCCGACAAGCTTCTTGAGATGATTCCCGGCGCAAAGGGAAATATCTCGGAGGAGGATCTCCACCTCGAGGAACTCGAGAAGGAGAAGGCGATCATACGCTCCATGACACGTTTCGAGAGAGGGAATTACAGGATCATCGGACCATCGAGGAGAAAGAGGATCGCGAAGGGTTCGGGAACGTCCGTTGCTGAGGTCAACAGGCTTCTCAAGAAATTCGAGAAATCCCGCCTCATGATGAAGAAGGTGATGACGAATAAGAAATTACAGGCTGCAATGCTGAAGCAGTTCGGCATGTAGCTTTCAAGCAGTATAAGGAGAATACCGTGAGCACAACAATGAGACTTAAGCGCTTCGGAACGAAGAAGAGACCTTACTACAGGGTCGTCGTACAGGACAATCGTCTTGCAACATCCTCAAAGACGATCGATGAGGTTGGATCATACCGCCCGATCGAGGCTGAGAACCAGCTTACCCTCGATGAG
>CALXKY010000115.1 GCA_944389055.1 uncultured Spirochaetaceae bacterium
ATTCGCCATCAGGGAAGTTGGCATCGAACGGAGCATAGTTGGCCTCAGCTGAGAGCGCTGCCCACTGCTCATACATCATTCCGAATCTTCCCTGCTTCCATGCGGCACGGAAATCATCCTTCTTGTAGGAAAGCCAGTTGGGATCGATGACGCCGGCATCGATGCACTTCTTCATGAACTGCATGAAGTCATAGAAGTCCGGATTGAGGAGCGAGAGTCCGAGGTTATCCCTGTGGAAATCCCAGAGTCCCGGAACATTGAATGCACCCATGATCGGCCAGAGGCGTGATCCGGGATAGCCCTTGAGCGTTGCATTTGACTCGATGAAAGCGCCGAATCCATATGTATCGTCAAGACCGTTCCCATCAGGATCATCATAGGTGAATGCATACATCACGTCGAAGAACTCGTCGAGCGTGGTAGGAACCTCGAGCCCGAGGTTATCGAGCCAGTCCTGCCTGACGCAGAGGAATTCGATACCGACGGACTCTGCTGGCACTGCCATGCCCCAGCATGTTCCATCGATCGTTGCGTGGTTAATTGAATCCGCATCGTGATACTTCGCCGTCCTCGTGGGCATTGCAGCAAAGAATTCCTCATCAAGCGGTGCGATCAGTCCCTGGTTCACAAGGTTGATGAGAACAGGGCGCTGGACAAGGAAGACATCAGGAAGGTTGTTTCCCGCTCCTGCTGCCTGGATCTTCACATTCTGGTCCTGATCCGATGAAGGAAGGACGGTGAGGTGGAGATTGATCCCGAGCTCATCGCGGATGATGTCATATCCGACCCAGTCCTCAGGAATCGGGCCTGCTTCGGTTACAGCTGCACCATACCAGAGATCGATGTCGACCGTGCCGTCCTCATTTACCACCGAGGCCTCGCTGGATCCTCCTGCAAAGACGGGGAAGGAGAGTACCATAGCGGCAATAAGCAATATTGAAAGTTTCTTCATTTCAAACCTCCGTCAGGCGTATTTTAAATCCCTGTCCATTCCCTTTTACGTCATATTTTTGCATTATAACGTCATGTGATCACCTGACACGGCAGCCAGCAGCAGTACCTGTGAATCCATCGAGATGGAGCTCTCCATGAAGCAAGGATTTCACAGTCAGACGGCTGCCGCTGAAAGCAAGCTGGAGCTTCAGCGTTCCCAGCTCCTCTCCGGAGAACTGCACGAGAACTCCGAGCGTACCATCCTCAAGCCATGCTGCAGAGACATAAGCAGGCGACATAGGTGCGATGGGGAAGGGATTGAGCGTATTCTCTCCGAACGTGAAGGTGAAGCTGAAGATATCATCATTCCGCCGGATACCGATCTCCCCGCATTCCCCGGATACACGTACCCTGAGGTTCCTGAACCCGAGCATGTTTTCATTGAAGGCATACTCCGCTTCAGGGAAATCCTTCCTCACCGGGGTGCTCAGCTTCGGGATCTCCAGCTCAGCGTCTTCATCACCATCATCGGAATAGCCCGCTATATCCCAGAGTGAATCAAGGATGAGGCGTTCCCATGATCTGTCTGCCTGCGTATCGGCAGTGGTGACGGCTACGATCCTCTTCTCGGGTATCGCAAGCGCAATCTGCCCGCCGAGGCCGAGCATCGCATATGAGTCATGGCTCATGCGCCAGAACTGGAAGCCATAGCCGCAGTTCTGGTCAGTATCCCGGAGGCCGCGTGAACCTGTCTCCGTCTCAGAGAGCCTTGATGTGGCTTCCTTAAGATATTCTTCCGGAACAAGGCCGTATCCTCCGTCCATCACCATCTGGATCACGGAAAGGAGGTCAATAGGCCGCATCATGAGGCCGCTGCCGCCGACGGAAGTGCCTGTAGGATCCTTGACGCAGTATGTGCGCTCCGAGGCCCCGAGAGCATCCAGGAAATGCTTCCTCAGATAATCCACGAGCTCCATGCCCGTCAGCTCCTCGATCAGGGCACCGAGCGTATGAGGGGAGGAGGTATCATAGAAGAAGAGAGTTCCTGGATCGTGATCAGGTTTTACCTGGAAGAATGACTCAGTCCAGTTATCACGGTAGGAGGGGACATAGTCCCAGCTCGAGCTGCCTTCCTTGTAGGTCGTACGCCTGTGGCATGTACGCATCATGAGCATATCGCGTATCGTCATCGAGGAAATCTCCTCAGGCACGGGGGAGGGCAGGTACCCAGGGAAATAGGAAGCGATGCGGTCATCCAGAGTCACGAGCCCATCCTTGACGAGACATCCTGTTCCGAGCGATACGAAGCTCTTTGTAATGGAATAGAGCCGGTGGAGCTTCTCCCTATCCCATGGCTTCCAGTATGTCTCGCTAACGAGCTTGCCGTTTTTTGCAATGAGAAGGCTGTGCATCGGCACACCTTCCTCCGTCAGACGCCTGATGGCTTTCCTTATCGTCAGGCTCGAGAGGCCTTCATCCTCCGGCCGTACTGCTTTCATATCAGCAAATCCATGCATGGAATCACCTCCATAATGAAGGCCGGGATATCCCCGGCCTGATGCATTATCATCGATTGATGATCATATGATCACGAGATTCTGGCTCTCAGCGAACTCGATGCCTTCCTCGTTCCAGCCTTCACCGCCGATCCTGAGGAAATCCGAGATGAACTTATCCCAGTTTTCCGGAGTAAGCGGCTTCTGCTTCGAGAGGAACTCTGCAAGACCCTGCTCGAGGAACCTGAGGACATCAGCATTCGGAGTAGGCATGATTCCGGATCCGACTGCGTTCTTCCACGGACCAGCTGCAGCTGCATTGCAGTAGATGATCGGGGACATGAGCTTCTTGGAGTTGGCAGTGATGTAGTCAGGGAATCTGATCATCGTCTCCTCTTCGGAGTTGGTGTAGACCATGTTCCTGAGCTGCGTCATGACCTGTCCGACAGCACCGGTGAACGAGTTGTCGCCGAGATCGCCTGTGGAGACTCTGCCATTCTCATCGAAGACATAGTTCTCGCCTTCAACGCCGAAGCCGAGGAGGTAATAGCCTTCTTCGGATCCGATCCATTCGAAGAGCTTGGCGATGTACGGAAGCTTGCCCTGTTCTGCTGCCTTGTAGGAAACAGCATAGATGCGGTATGTCTTGTCGAGAGCTCCGACATATGCATCGCCGTCCGGTCCGACAGGAGGATCAAGCGGAATCCACTCACCCTCGGGGAAATTCATGTCGAACGGCATGTAGTTCGATTCAGCGGAGAGCGCTGCCCATGACTCATACATGCATCCGAACTTGCCCTGCTTCCATGCAGCGCGGAAATCATCTTTCTTATATGACATCCAGTTCGGATCGATGACGCCGGCGTCGATCATCTTCAGCATGAACTGCATGAAGTCATAGAACTCAGGTTCGAGGACGGAGAGTCCAAGAGTCTCTGCATGAAGATCCCAGAGACCGGGAACACCGAAGGCTCCCATGATCGGCCATGTGCGAGCACCTGGATATCCCTTGAATGTGCTGTTCGTCTCGATGAATCCGCCATATCCATATGTATCGTCGAGGCCATTGCCATCGGGATCGTCATATGTGAATGCATACATGACATCGAAGAACTCATCGAGCGTTGTCGGTGCTTCGAGACCGAGGTTATCAAGCCAGTCCTTTCTGATCGCAAGAAGCTCAACGCCGACTGAATCGGAGGCTTTTGCCATGCCATAGCATACGCCGTCAACCGATGCATGGTTGATCGAATCCTGATCATGGACAGCTGCCGTACGCGTCGGCATCGAAGCGAAGAATTCCTCGCTGAGCGGTGCGACAAGGCCCTGCTGCACAAGGTTTACGAGCACCGGGCGCGAAACCATGAAGACATCCGGAAGATTGTTTCCGGCTCCTGCTGCCTGGATCTTCACATCCTGATCCTGGTCGGAGGAGGGGAGAACGGTGAGGTGGAGATCGATTCCGAGCTTATCGCGGACGATATCATATCCCACCCAGTCCTCAGGAATAGGGCCGGCTTCGGTGACAGCTGCACCATACCAGAGATCGATGTCGACAAGTCCGTCATCGCCGACGACAGAAGCTTTTTCCTGGCTCCCGCCTGCAAATGCAGGAACAAGAAGCATGAGCATAATCAGCAATGATACTGAAAGCTTTCTCAGCATGATAACCTCCTGTTTGTTATCTGCATCCATTCTACAATAGGTCCGATATGAAATAAACAGAAATATTCTAATAATATATTAAAAGGAATAATCCGCAGGATAATTGCATAGAAAAAGCGGCTGTTTCCAGCCGCCGATAGTCCCTAGCGGAATCGAACCGCTATTTAGAGACTGAGAATCTCCCGTCCTAACCGTTAGACGAAGGGACCATTTTACTCCTGGGATGGAGGGACTCGAACCCCCAAAGGCAGAACCAGAATCTGCAGTGTTACCGTTACACCACATCCCAATTTTCCGAATCCTTCGACATACTAAAGGAACTCGGAGAGTATGTCAACAATCTTGCGCAAAATTTTTCAGAAAAAACTTCACTCAGCTTTTCTTGAAAGCAGTAACTCTTGCTGAGGCAGAGAGATACTGATCGCTTGTGATTCCATCTTCGAGATACTTGCAGCCAAGCCCCGCGACCATTGCGCCGTTATCCGTGCAGAGTTTGAGGGAGGGGAATGTCACCGTATACCCTTGCTTCTCAAGCGCCTTCAGCTCTGAGCGCAGCAGGGAATTGGCCGCGACGCCGCCGCCTGCCGACACGCGCATGAGGCCTGTATCCTTCAGCGCAAGCTTCACCCTCTTCATGAGGATGCCGACTGCCTGTCTCTGGAATGATGCAGCAAGATTCTCCGGCGTATCCTCCGCATCCGGACGGCGGAATCTCTCCTTCTGGTTGATGACCGCTGTCTTCAGGCCTGAGTAGCTCATATCATAGCGATGCTCATCGCCTTCGAGGGATGGGCCGGGGAAGAGGAATGCTGTCGGATCCCCGTTCTGCGAGAGCCTGTCGATGACAACGCCGCCCGGAAATCCGAGGTCATAGAATTTCGCGACTTTATCGAAGGCTTCGCCGATGGCATCGTCGATCGTCGTTCCAAGCACTTCGACCTTATCGTAGCCTTCCACGCGGCATATGACGGTGTGTCCCCCTGATACGAGCACTCCGAGATAGGGATACTCAAGAGGCGTCTCGATCTGGGATGCATATAGATGCGCGCGTATATGATCGATGCCTATGAACGGGATGCCCAGTGCGGTGGCATAGCACTTGGCAAAGCTGACACCCACCAGCAGCGATCCAAGAAGCCCCGGCCGCGAGGTGACAGCGACAGCATCGAGATCTTCCTTATTGATCCCGGCCTGCCTCAGAGCAGCCTCCACGACCTGCTGTATCCATTCCGTGTGGAGTCTTGAGGCAAGCTCAGGCACGACTCCCTGATAGGGCTTATGCAGCTCAATCTGGGTCGCTATGACATTGGACATGATCTCATGCCCATCCTTAACCACTGCCGCGCTGCATTCATCGCAGCTTGTCTCTATGCCTAGAACTATCATCAGAACATATCCGTATCGCCGAACGAGGATGCAGGAACGAGTCCGAGTATCTCCTCGATATCGGCTTCAGGGGAGGCTTCGAAAAGGTAGTCATAGACTTCCTTTGTCCATGGGATCCCTATCTGGACCCCTTCCGTCCTGGCTGCCCCCGTAATCGCATCGAGGAAAGCCATCCCGATATCCCCCGAATTCAACACATCTCCGAAACTGATCTCTTCCATGGGAATACCTCCTGTCGGAAAAAGATAATACCGAATTGGGCCTGGAGACAATATAGAC
>CALXKY010000116.1 GCA_944389055.1 uncultured Spirochaetaceae bacterium
GAGATGACGGGAAGATCGACATCCGGATAGAGCGCCATATCGAGGCGGGGAAGGAAGACGACGCAGATGACGCAGATCAGCACGTAGACCATCGTCATCAGAACAGGGCGTCTTACCGATAATTCAGAAAGTGTCATTTAGTTCTCCTGATTGACTACGCTGATGGCTGTGCCATCCATAACATTTCCAGCTGTTATGACCAGATCTCCTTCGGAGAGTCCTGATGTGATGACCGTTTCGGTTCCATTCGAGCTGCCGGTTGTCACGATCACGCGGCGTGCCGTATTGCCATCGGCGACATAGACGATGTCATCGCCAAGATATGTGTCGAGCGCGGCCTCAGGAACGATGAGCGCATCGCTGATGTGCTCTGTTTCGAGGTTCAGACGGATATACATGCCTTCCTTGAGACCTGCCGTATCACCGGTGAAGCGGATCTCTATATCAGAAGACCTTGTAGTTGTGTTCACCGTGGGGGCAATGTAGGTGAGGGTTCCCTCGTAGATCCTTCCAGGATAAGCGACGGATTCCATCTCAGCTGACATGCCTTCCCTGACTGTTCCGAGGAACTTCTCCGGGATGCTTGCCTCCACGACAAGATCGGATGTGCCAGCAATCGTGATGATCGCTTGGGACGCCGTGACTGTCTGCCCGACTGATACAGGTATATCCGTTACGATTCCGTCCGCCTTCGAGACGACGGGGCTGATCTTATAGACAGCACCGGGACGCGATGGATCAATGTATGCGACCGTATCTCCTGCCTTCACTGTGTCGCCTCTCGAGACGAGTATCTCCGTGACTGTTCCCGATGATGTGATATCAGGATAGACAGCAAGGCTGTCGCCTGAGCGCCTGATCTCTCCATTGAGCTTGGAGATGCGCGAGAAATCCTTTATCTCTGCGCTCTGGACTGATACGTTCACCGCAGATGACGTGTTCTCTGCTACGGGCATGGCCAGCTGCGAACTGTCCGAAGAGGACGTCATCCTGAAGATGATGAATGCAGCAAGCACGACGCAGATTGCAACGAGTATGATCGTTACCACCTTGTTGAATCTGCTTGGAGCTGTGGTCCTGGCCAGTTTCTCGAAATCAGGCTCTTCGACTGTCTTCTTGTTTTCGTCGCTCATATTATTCTGTTTCCTTTTCCGTTGAAGGATATTTATCCTGCAGTTCCTGCAGATCGATGCCGAGCGTATCGGCGAGAGTATATGATGAAAGGAGGTGCCCGAGGCGTGCTGTTAGCAGATTGTTCTGGACGGAAAGGAGCAATGTCCTCCTGTCAGAGAGATCGTCCGCCGTGATCAGTCCTGCCTCATATGAGTCCTCTGCAAGCGCATATGTGCGCTCTGCGATGGCAAGGCTCTGCCTGAGCATCCCGAGCGTTGCCTGCTGTTGATTGATTGAGATGACGCTCTGCCTGATCGAATCAAGAAGCGTGTTCTGCTCATTCTGGAGCGAGAGGGCTGCTATCTGCACTGCATCCGAGGCATTCCTTCTCGCCTCATCCGCTGTGCTCCCAGGGATGTATGAGCTCAGCGGGATATTCACTGCAACAGATCCTGTGAGGCTGTGCGCCGATGTGCTGTATTCGCCTGCCTTCTGTGTAGTTACCGGAGTGCCAAGGATCTCCATCATCTGGTCTTTACTGGAAATACCTCCGGCGTATGTGTATCCGATGGTTGCAGTGACCGTCGGCATATACTGCGTGAGCGTGGCCGTTGTCTCTGCATTCTTTGCCGTTGCAAGCGTATTGCGGGCGCTTCTTATAGCGGAAGATCCCTCCGCATACTCTCTGAAGAGCTCCTCAGGGGAGGGAAGTGACAGCATTACCGTCTCCGGCAGCGGCTCTGTCGCGAAGTCATCGGTGAGGCCAGTGGCTGCCTTGAATGAAGCCATTGCCAGGGCTTTGTCATTCTCCGCCTCCGTCAGTGCCATCTCCGCATTGCTGAGCGCCAGCTCCATATTCGAGAGCGTAAGCTCGTCGACCATGCCTGCGTTGTACATAGAGAGCGTGGATTCATAGCTTGCCTTTGCATCCTCAAGAGAGGCCTTCGCATTCTCGATGGCCACATCATAAGAGGAGAGCGTCCAGTAGGAAGATGTTATGAGCGACTCGACTGAGTCATATGCGCTCTCGTAAGTGAGGGCTGCTCCTTCCTTTGCAAGCTTCCTTGATTCGGCTCCTGTTATCTTTGACCCGCTCAGCGTGTATGAGAATGACGCCGCAGCTCCGAGATTGAGTCCGAACCCATTGAATTCAGGGGCGGTGCCGTCGTCAGGGAAGTCCCATCCTGTATCGGCGGTAGCGGAAAGGCCGAATGTTGGTAGGTAATCGGCTACGTAGTTGTTCTCGTTCCTGATCGTCTGGTTCATGGATATCGCTGCCTGCTTCAGGGAGATGTTGTTCTCCGAAGCTGCCGCGATCGCATCGCTGAGCGTGACGACAGGAAGGCTCTCTGCTCCTGCAGGCAATGCAAGTGCCATCAGGACCAGGACCTTCGGTAGGATCTTCATATTCTCTGTCTCCTTGTATCTGTCAGCAAAGAAGGACCCCCTGTCTCTTCTTTTCGCTTATGATGCTAATGAATTCTCTTGCTGTATGTCGTTAGCTTAATCTGTTGCTTTTGTGAATTTTTGGGAAGAAAACGTCACTGTGATGCAACATAATGCGGCCGAGTGTAACATCTGAAGATGAAAAAAAAAGAGGAAGCCCATGCTGCATATGGACTTCCTTTGGTGCATTGGTGTGATCAGCGTGCTCTGAAATCGTCGAACACGAGGCAGCTCGACTGCCTGTCGAGGAAGAGCGTGCACTCCGTCCTCCGTCTGATCGAAGCTGCAGGCGAGGATGGGGAGATGTCATCGAAGATGCAGGATGCCACGGCCTTTGCCTTCCTCTGGTCGGGGCATGCGCATATGATATGGCGAGCGGTGAGTATCTCGAATACGGACATCGTGATTGCCTTGGATGGAACCTCATCGATCGTACTGAACCATCCTTCGCCCACCTGCTGCCTTCTCGATCTTCTTTCAAGCTCCACCTGGATATATGCATCGCGGGCATCGAAATCCGCAGGTGGGTCATTGAATGCAAGATGTCCGTTCTCTCCTATGCAGATGAAAGCGACATCGAGCGGATAATCCTTCATCAGTCTGTTCATCTCCTTCAGCGTCGCCTTCGTATCATTGCTGCGCGAAATCGGATGGAATGATCCGATTGCGGGAAGGTGATCCAGGAAATTCTCCTTCAGGAATGTCTCAGAAGATGCCTTATGCCCATCGGGGAGTCCCACGAACTCATCAAGGAGGAAGACATTGACCTTATCCCACTGCAGATCCTTCTCCCTGAGCGCTGTAAGCAGCCCGAGCTGGCTGGTACCAGTGACGAATGCGACATTGGCTCTTCCATATTTCTCTATCGTGGATTTGATGCAGTGCCTTCCGAGGGAGGCTGCCTGCTGTCCGAGCTCTATCTTGTTCTCGCAAATATTGATCCGCATCGCTTGTCTCCTAACGCTTCGCAATATATAGGCTTTGGCGTTTTAGTGCAATCGGAGGAATCTTTCAGGCGTGGAACATATTCTCCTTTACTTCCAGCGGCCCATGCTCTAAAATACTAGTATATCACAACAGGAAAAGGAGTGGATCAGCTATGCAGATGACGATGAGATGGTTCGGCGACAAGTTCGATTCCGTCAAGCTGTGGCAGATAAGGCAGGTGCCGGGGGTTACGGGAGTCATCACGACTCTCTATGATCTCCCCGCGGGGGAGCTCTGGCCTATTGAGCGCATACAGGCGCTGAAGAAGGAAGTTGAGGATGCAGGCCTCACGATCGCTGGTATCGAGAGCGTCAACATCCATGATGATATCAAGATCGGAAAGCCTTCGCGCGACAAGTACATCGAGAACTATATCCAGACGCTTGAGAATCTCGCCAAGTGCGATATAAAGCTTGTCTGCTACAATTTCATGCCCGTCTTCGACTGGACGCGCACCGATCTTGCGAAGGTCCGTCCAGATGGCTCTACGGTGCTCGCCTACGATCAGAAGGTCGTCGATTCAATCGATCCCCAGAAGTTCTTCGACCAGACGAACAGCAATTCCAATGGTTTCGTGATGCCTGGCTGGGAGCCTGAGAGGCTTGCAAAGGTCAAGGAGCTCTTCGAGGCATACAAGGATGTCGATGAGGAGAAGCTCTTCAATAATCTCGTCTACTTCCTCAAGGCGATCCAGCCGGTATGCGAGAAATACGGTATAAAGATGGCAATCCATCCGGATGATCCAGCATGGCCTGTATTCGGGCTTCCGAGGATCATCACATCGAAGGAGAAGATCCTCCGTGTCATGAAGGCTGTCGATTCCCCGTTCAACGGACTGACATTCTGCGCAGGTTCATTCGGATCGAATCCGAAGAATGATCTTCCCGGAATCATCCGTGCGCTTCCCGGCCGCATCCACTTCGCGCATGTGAGGAATCTGCATCATTTCGGCCCCGGTGTCTTCGAGGAAGCCGCCCATCTCTCATCGGATGGATCCTTCGATCTCTATGAGATGGTACGTGCTCTCTATGAGACAGGGTTCGATGGCCCGATCAGACCTGATCATGGAAGGGCAATCTGGGGAGAGGTTTCGATGCCTGGGTACGGACTGTATGACAGAGCACTCGGTGCTGAGTACATCCTCGGTCTCTGGGAGGCTGTGGAGAAGAGCGAGAAGAGGCTTGGAAGATGATGAGGCGCACATCAAGCGAGACAATCTATGATGAGCTGAAGGATGATATAATCTTCCTTCGGCTGAAGCCGGGCGAGGAGATCTCGCAGGCTGATATTTCCTCTAAGTATGACGTATCGCGCTCACCCGTGCGCGATGCGCTCATGCGCCTCAGATCCGAAGGGCTTGTGGTGATGAGGCCTCAGCGCGGGTGCTGGGTGTCGAAGATCGATCTCTCCCGCGTCGATGATGAGTGCTTCTTCCGCCTTGCGCTCGAGAAGAGCGTGATCGACCGCTACAGGGAGTATATGAAGCCTTCGGATATCACGAGGCTTGAGTACTTCATCGCTCTCCAGAAGGAAGCTTCAGCCGCATCGGATCCTGTTGCTTTCTATAATGCCGATGATGATATGCACTCGATCTTCTTCGAGGCTACCGGCCTTATGAGGATCTGGCAGCTCATCCAGAGGGAGACAGGCAATCATAGGAGAATGAGGATCCTCAGCATGGGCTCCAAGGATGTCCTGGATAAGAACATCGCTCAGCATGAGGAGCTGGTCGAGGCTCTCCGCCGCAAGGATTTCCCTCTTGCGGTCACGCTTGAGACCGAGCATCTCTCGAAGCTCAAGTACCAGACGGATGCGATCATAGAATCGAATCCCGAATACTTCACCAACAGGAAGGCAGAAATATGAAACTCAGCAGCAAAGGGCTTCAGAGCCCTGAATGGAAAGCGAAGGGATACAAGCTCTTCGGATATGACAGGGAAGCGCTTATGAAGCGCACCCATGATGAACCTGTATGGGTTCATTTCGGTGCGGGAAACATCTTCCGGGGCTTTCCGGCACGCCTTGAGCAGGAACTGGTGGAGAAGGGTCTTGCCGATAAGGGCATCATCGTAGGTGAGGGGTTTGACTATGAGATAATCAGCGATATCTACGATAAGTACGATGATCTTACGCTCCTTGTAACGCTCAAGACCG
>CALXKY010000117.1 GCA_944389055.1 uncultured Spirochaetaceae bacterium
CCCCTTCAGAGGTAAGCGCATATGTGACGGAGAAGACGAAATCAAATGGATAGATTGCCTTCCTTGCCTCGTCCGATGCGATGGTGAACGTGATTGAATCACCGGCATCCGCCTCGACGGAGAACTCCGCCTGCTCGCAGAATCCGTGGCAGGCCATCTCGTAGACATTCCCCTGATACTGATAGGTTCCCTCATAGAGTCTTCCGACGAATGGGAAAAGCACCGGTGCATGCTTCTTCCAGACACTCACGTCCCCGTTCCAGAGATACTCGGTATCGTTATCCTTGCGGTAGATCCTGGTAAGCTGTGCTCCCAGGGTGTTCACCTCGGCGATGAATGCCTCGTTCTCGATTCTCCTGATCATTCTTCCTTCTCCTTATTGTATTCAGGACGGAGCGAGGATGCGCCTCTGAGATATACCATCCTCGCCTCCCTCTCCTTCCTGTGATTCACCAGCACCATGACCCTTATAGCGAGCCTGAGCCCTCCTGCTATATCAGCTTCCTGCACGCAGAACAGCGGAGTGAGGACACCATACCCGCTCCTGCGGCATGCCGCAGCGGCATTGCGCGTGCGTATATCCCTTGTCTGCGAGAAGAGGATGAATGCGGCATCGCTGTCTGTGATGCCATTCTCCCTGTAGAGCTCTGCCATGAGCTCCCCTACTGCCTCATCGACTTCCGCCGGGGAGTCATGGACGACGGTCGTCGCTCCCCTGATCGCATATACGGACTCTTCCATCAGACACCTCCTCCGAATGAGAAACCTTCAAGGATTATCTTGTTGAGGATATCAAGGACTATCGATATAGCAAAATAGACAGCCATCCTCAGGACAGTCATTATTATAGGCTGCAGGCACATCACGCGCGAATAGAAGACCTGATAGATGCTTGCAAGGATTATCCACGCGCCTTCAAGGAATATCGTCCAGCCAAGGAGCCTCTGCGCGAGCGTGACGAATGAGACCAGATCCTCGCTTACCGGGAAGTAGAGGAAAAGGGCAAAGAGGAGCGCAAAGAAAAGGTACAGCGCAAGGAGATACGTGTGCACGCGCGATGAGAATGCGAGGATCCTTCTGAATGCCAGCATATGCTGAGTCTAGCACGATAGCGCTGTGTTTCCAATCTCTTGACAGCTCTGCCCGGTGAGCTGATGCTCTTGATATGGATGCAGCGGAAGCAAACAGCAGAGCATGGGACATGGAGGCTGAGAACGGCAGTGCATGGGCCCGTATCGCCGGAGAGGATGAGATAGACGCGGCGAGGCGCGGGAACCCTGGCATCAGGGTGACGATAGACAGGAACGTGCCCCTCTCCTGGATCAGCGCGCTGAGAGGAAAGCATGTGCTTGTCCTCGGAGGCGCAGGAGGACAACAGACTCCTGTCATTGCAGCATATGGCTGCAGAACCGAATGCGCTGACATCAGCCGCGTGATGCTTGAAAGGGACCGAGAGGCGCTGGAGAGATACGGACTCGAGGCGGCACTCCACATGATGGATATGCGGGACCTCAGCGCGTTCCCGGAGCGTTCCTTCGATGGGATCGTCTCCCCGGTATCGCTGAATTTCGTCAGCGATGCGGAGGCAGTCTACAGGGAGGCTGCAAGGATCCTCAGACCAGGAGGGATCTATATCCTCGGGGTCGCCAACCCGGCTCTCTACATCTTCGATGACAGGCTCCTCGCCAGTGGAAGGATGAAGATAAAGTACACCATCCCCTTCTCCGATGAGAAAAGCCTGTCGTCAAAGGAGCTCAGGAGACGCATAGCCAAGGGCGATACTGTCGAGTATTCCCACACGCTTGAGGATATCCTGGGAGGTCTCTGCCGCTGCGGCTTCTCGATCACGGGATTCTTCACGGACGGGACATCATTCGAACCGGTGGACTCATTCCTCCATGACTGCTATCTCGCAATCAGGGCTGTCAGAGCTGATGACTGAGCCATCCACGGTGAGGAGGATGAATGAGACACCGAATGACTCCGCACTCTCCGCTGCTTTCTCCGCGCCTTCAGCGAAAAGCACCGTCGAGAGCATATCGCCGAGCGTTCCGGAGCGGGAGATCACGGTCGCGGATGCAAGATCGCTTCTGAAGGGATAGCCCGTGGATGAATCGAGGATGTGATGGTATCTCACGCCATCCTCTTCGACATACCTCTGATAACCCCCGGAAGTTATGACGGTCATGTCCGAGACACCTGCCCTGGCGAATGAGGACGAGGCGTCATCGGGATTGCGTATCCCGATCTGCCATGGCTCCTTCCCGCTCTTCTCCCCGAAGGCCAGGACATTGCCTCCGAGATTGACGAGCGCGTGGTCCACGCCAAGAGAGACAAGGAGATCCCTGACCTTATCGGCAGCATAGCCTTTGCCGACGCCCCCGAGGTCGAGGGACATTCCCGCGATGGGAAGGAATACGCTCCTCTCCTCATCGGATAGAACGGCCAGGCGGTAATCCAGGAGCGGAAGGACCTCTTCTATCTCATAGTCCGAAGGGACCCTCGCATCTTCGGTACCGAATCCCCAGAGAGATGAAAGCGGGCCTACAGCCGGATTGAAGACGCCATCCGTCGCATAGGCCATATCGAATGAAGCTTTTATGAGAGCGTAGATATCCTCAGGAACGGAAACAGGGGCGATGCCTGCGCTGCTGTTTATGCGGCTTATGAAGGAATCAGGGTTATACCTGGATATCTCCCTGTCGATCTCATATATGAGGGAGAAGATATCATCCATATGCTCTGCGTCCTTCTCTGGGAGAACCACTGAAACCAGCGTCCCCATGGCAATGCGCGAATCGGAAACCGTGCGCTCGCTGCAGGAAGCGAGAAGGAGCATGGCAAGTATCATGATCGTGACCGCAGCTTTTCTCACATGCTGAGGATTACCACAGAGAGAGGATAACCGCAACAGGCCGCGCGGGATCAGCCGTTTCCTTCGCTTCCGCCTGAAAGGAATATGAACGTAATCCGGATTGCCCAGTATGGCAGGGCAACGGCATATGCAGCTGTACTTTTCCCTCCTCCCGCATCCCGATATAGTAAAGCCATGTACTCAGCCATATTCACCGATATAGATGGAACGCTCTTCAGATCCGATCTCACTATAGGGGATGCCACGCGCGAAGCAGTACGGGAAGCGGCAGGAAAGGGAATACGCATCGTGCTCTGCTCCGGCAGGTACATCACGGGAATGGTAAAAGCCCAGGAACAGCTGGGGATACCTGTCATCTACTCCGCGATAAACGGTGCCCTCATCAAGGACGGGGACGAATACCTCCGGGAGGAAATGATCGGGAAGAAGCCATACAATGAGGCTGCCTCATTCCTGAAAGGCAAGGCTTCCTCCATCATCGCATTCTGCGAGACAAGGTTCGCGATAGATGCCGATGACAGCTGGTACGAACGCCAGAACAGGATATGCGGAGACATAGGCTTCAGGATGGACATATCCGATGCCGATGAGGTTGAACGCGTTACAGGCGAGCGCCCCTATAAGATCCTCGTGAAGGACAATGATGAGGAGAAGCTCTCGAGGCTCATTGCTGAGCTCAGATCCATGCTCGGCGATAGCGCGCGCGTGATTTCATCGGGCAGGAACAACATAGAAGTCCTTCCGCCTGGGATAGACAAGAGCGATGCCATCAGGATCATCTCTGGCCACCTTGGGATCCCTGTATCGGAAACGGTGGCATTCGGCGACTGGGACAATGATGCGGGAATGCTAAGCAGAGCAGGGCTCGGAATCGCAATGGCAAACGGCTCGGAGAAGGCAAAGGCAGCTGCCGGTCATGTCACGCTTTCGAATGACGAGGACGGCATTGCCCATGCCCTCCGGGAATACGGGATCATCTGAGCGCCGCGAGGATCTCTCCGGGATCGGATGAAATGACCGTACCTGGCACGCACGCGCTGAACTCCCTCAGCGTTCTGTCAAGGATTGCCTTCTGCCCTATCGTATCCTCCCCTGCCGATGCATCTATGAACACCTTCGGAAGCGGAGAGAGGAATGACACGGCATCAAGAACCGCTGATGCTGCGGGGTTGTATGACAGCAGCCTCGAGGATATGACAATGCTCCTGATATCATTGAAGTACGTGAACGCATCCGAGAGCTTCTCCGTCTCCATCGCAGCAGGAGCGCTGCCCTTCATGAACCACTCACCGTCTATCTCGAATGCGGGATTCAGGGGCGTGAGCATATCCGGATCGAAGAGGATCTGCCTTCTCACAAGCTCCTCTGCCATCTCCTTCCCGGTTCTGCCGGAAGGGAGAACGGAAAGAAGCACGACGCTCTCCCCTTTCTCCTTCAGCGAAACAGCCCAGCTGTAGCCAAGTCCAGTATAGCTCCTGTTCCAGACGTCGCCATCCCTTCTGAATGAGACGGCCATCTCTCCGATTACTGCGATCATGAGAATGAGTCTAACCCCTGTGGATTGAGGCATGCAAGTCGGGATATAATCGCAGCATGAACACGAAGAAGGCAGCATGGATCGGAAAGCCGGGGAAGATGAAGGCAACGCTTCACTCGCTATCATTCCGCTCGGAGGATCAGCATTCCGTTTTCTTCATCCTCGGAGAGGAAGGAGAGATGACGATCTCCTACAAAGCAGAGGCCTCCGCCGCAATCATGCTGCTGCACACGCCAGATGAATACATTGCCTTCCATCCTGACAGGATCGTGACGGTCTTCTCGGGAGTACGCGCGGAAATCCCGGAAGAAGGGGTGGATTCAGTACGTCTCGTGAAAAACGGGCCGGATCTCTCTTTCTTCTCTGGAGAGCGGCATCTGCTTTCCATCTCAAAGGATGCCTTCAGGACATCCGTTTCCTTCGGACTCTCATCAAAAGGTGAAGGAGAAGTCTCGCTCGAGGTATTCTAAACAATCGGTGTTATGATAGACTCTCATCATCTCGAAGGCCCTTTGGAAGGCCTAAAAGGATGGTGAATATGGAAAACAAAGAAGAGCGGCCTCTGAACTTCATCGAGAAGATCATCGAGGATGACCTCAAGGCAGGAAGGGTTCCCGGCAACAAGATCGTCACACGCTTCCCTCCCGAGCCCAACGGATACCTTCATATCGGGCACATCAAGGCAATCTGCATCAATTTCGGACTGGCTGAGAAGTATGGCGGCACATGCCATCTCAGGCTCGATGACACGAACCCAGCGAAGGAAGAGCAGGAGTACATCGACTCAATAAAGGACACGATCCACTGGCTCGGCTTTGACTGGGGAGAGAAGACATACTACGCTTCCGATTACTATGACCAGCTCTTCGATATCGCGGTGCGCCTCATAAAGGAAGGCAAGGCCTATGTCGATTCCCTCTCTCCTGAGGAGATGAAGGAATACCGCGGAACGCTCACGGAGCCTGGAAAGAATTCCCCTGACCGCGACAGGCCCATCGAGGAGAACCTCGACCTCTTCATGAGAATGAGGAACGGCGAATTCCCTGAAGGCAAGTATACGCTCAGGGCCAAGATCGATATGGCAAGCCCGAACATCAACATGCGCGATCCTGCCCTCTACCGCATCAAGTACGCTGAGCACCCGAGGACGGGAAACAAGTGGTGCATCTATCCGATGTATGACTACACCCACCCCATCTCGGATGCGATCGAAGGAATCACGCACTCGATCTGCACCCTCGAGTTCGAGGACCACAGACCGGCCTA
>CALXKY010000118.1 GCA_944389055.1 uncultured Spirochaetaceae bacterium
TGATCGATGGAGCCGGCGACATACGCTACATATCATCCATTCTGCTTCCGCTTACAGCGCCTGTTTCCGCAGCTGTCTTCATACAGGCCTTCATATCATCATTCAACAGCTATCTGTGGCCGCTTCTGGTCACATCAAGGCCATCGATGAGGACCGTACAGGTAGGGATAACGATGCTTGGATTCGCTGAAGCCGGCGAGACAGGAGCTCAGTTTGCCTCAATCGTGATTGCAACCATGCCATTCGCCGCCGCAATCCTTCTTGGAAGGAAACCGATAATGAAAGCTCTTGCAGGAGGTATCAGATGATACCCACGCTATCTGGAGGGATGAAATGAGAAGATTCACAGCACTGCTTGCCGCAATCCTATGCGCCTCGCTTCTGGCAGCAGGAGGAAGCACCGAACAGGATGAAGGGACGGTCATCATCTGGCATTCGAACTCAGGTGCCATAGGAACAGCATTCGATGACATCGTGGAACGCTTCAACAGCACGATCGGCGAAGAGAAAGGAATAACGATCGAAGCCATCTATCAGGGTGAAGCCAATGATGTGCTCACGAAAGTCAAGGCAGCAGCTGCTGCGGATACAGCGACCCTTCCGGATATCGCACAGCTGGATGCGACCGCAGCTCTTGATATGAAGAATTCGGACTACCTTGTGCTTCCTGCCGCAATCGGTGCTGACACCTCATCCGTCATGCCGTCAGCACTTGAGTCACTGAGCTCGGAACGCGGGCTCCTCGCTGTCCCGTTCAATGCCTCCTCCCTGCTCTTCTATTACAATAAGACGCTCTTTGATTCGCTGGGGCTTGAACCGCCTGAGACGCTGGATGATTTCGCAGCCATCGCGCCGCTTCTGGGCGAGAAGGACAGCAGCGGCAGAATAACAAGATATGCATTCGCCGGCGTTCCCGCCACATACGAGCTCGGCGCATTCATAGGCGCACAGAAGGGACTGTCATACATGGTCGATGAGGAGAACGGGCATACAGGAACTCCACGCAAGGTGCTTTTCGGGGAAGAAGGGACGTTCAGGAATTTCCTCGAGCACTGGAAGAATCTGTATGACACAGGCTATGTAAACAGCATAACATCGGGAATCAGCACTGAGTTCGCGGCAGGACGCACTGCCTCGATGCTCGCCTCATCCTCCAACCTCTCAACAGTGATGAACACCGTAGGCGGGCGCTTCAGCGTCGGTACGGCATTCGTGCCGAAGACGGATGAAGAAGCCACTGGCGGCGTCAATATAGGCGGAGGCGCGCTCTTCTCATTCACATCCAGTGAGGCTGTGAAGACCGTCCTCGAATACCTGATATCCGAAGACACGCAGCTTGAGTGGGCGGAGAAGACAGGATACATGCCTGTATGCACAGGACTTGACGACAATCCGGAATACCAGGCATTCCTTGAGAGGAATCCGCAGTTCCGCATCGCAATGGAGCAGACGGAGGCCTCGAACCCGAAGGTAACAGGCGTATGGATCCCTTCGGCATACCAGATCTACTACTCATTCCAGACGGAGATAAGGAACGTCACCGAGAATGGAAAGGATATCGATGCAGCCGTAAGTGACATGGAGCGAACGGTACAGAAGGCCCTTGACGATTATGCAGCCCAGAATCTCGACTAACACGAATCTCGTCGCTTTCTCGCGGAATGGCAAACGCACGATGGACCAGCTCATTCCGCTCTATGCCCGGAACGGATACGAGGTGCTAGATCTGAACTTCTGCGAGATGATGAACCCCGCATCCATCCTGAATGGGCCGGATGCATGGGAATACATAGACAGGCTCAGAGCCCTCAGAGACGAGCATGGACTGGAATATATCCAGGCCCATGCTCCCTATCCAAGGGATTATGCCGCGCTGGATACCGCTGGCAGGAAAGCCTCCGATGAAGCTGTACTAAGATCGATGGAGTTTGCTTCGGCGCTCGGGATCCCTCATATCGTGGTCCATCCCATACGCGGTACTGCCAGAGACAACGCAGCATATTTCTCATCGCTTCTTGAAAGGCAGGAAACACCCATCGTCATAGCCATCGAGAATATGGAGACACGCGGGGAAATCTGGGATGCGGACACACTAATTGAAATAACGGAGGCGCTGTCCCCTATGGCGGGAATCTGCCTCGATACCGGACATGCGCATATGGCGGGTGCCGATATACCGGATTTCATAAGGACGGCAGGAAGCCGCCTGATAGGACTCCATGCGGCAGACAACAATGGCAAGGAAGACCAGCATCTGCTTCCAGGCTTCGGTACGATAGAGTGGGAACGCGTCATGGAAGCGCTGAAGGAAAGCTACGGAGGATACCTCAACTATGAATGCATGTTCTTCTCAGGGCACCTGCCACAGCTGCTCTCCGGGGAGATCATAAGCCTTTCGCTTTCAATCGGCAGATGGCTTCTCTCCCTCTGACCGGAAGAAGGTGCAGCGTGTCCTGTACTGACAGGAGGCGCAGAGAGCCCCGGGGCACTCGGTGAAGCCATCCTCGGCTTTCTCAAGCTGATGGATATGCCATTCAAGCTCATCGATATGCTTCTGCAGCGCTTCCAGCTTCCCGAGATCCTCATCCAGCTTCTTCCGGTACTCGCTGAGAAGCGCTTTCCTGCGGAGGTTCCCGGACCGGTCCGAATCCTTCAGCTCGAAGATACGCCTGATCTCAACAAGGGAGAAGCCTAGCCCCTTGAGCTCTATTATCCTCCTGAGATAGACAAGATCCTCATCGGTGTACCATCTCTGGCCGCCTTCTGACCGTCCGGCTTTTATCAAGCCCTGTTCCTCATAGTATCTGATCGTCCGCTCCGAAAGAGAGCTGAGCGAAGCCATCTCGCCTATCCTGTAGCGCCTCATGGCCCTGATTCTACATGAGAACGGGTGAAAAGTCTGGCAGAAAAGGATACTCAGCGCGTATACGATGGCATGAGAAGCTACAGAATCAGGCCGGAGCACGGCACAATGAAGGAAACACCGGCAGCGGACAGGCCGAGGGAGAGAATGGAACGTCTCGGATCAGGGGCATTATCGGATGAGGAGCTGCTGATACTCATCATAGGCTCTGGCTTCCAGGGACGGCCGGTTGAGATCATTGCCCGCGATCTCGAGGAAAAGCTCGACCGCAATCCTGGGATGGATACCGATGAGATAATGCGCATACCAGGCATCGGGAAGGCAAAGGCATCGGCGATAGCCGCAGCTCTCGAACTTGGAAGAAGGCGCGTCCGGAACAGAGGAAGGGTGATATCCAGTCCATCGGATATATTCCGCGAGATAAGGCACTACGCCTCCCGTGAACAGGAATCGCTGATCGTGATTCCTCTTAACGGAGCCCATGAAGTGATGGAGACATTCGTTGCGACAGTCGGTCTTCTGAACAGGACGATCGTCCATCCCCGCGAGATATTCGCACCGGTGATACGCATGAGAGCGGCAGCAGTGGCCATTGCCCATAACCACCCTTCAGGAAACACCGAGCCATCATCAGATGACAAGGAAGTCACTGTCCGTATCGCAGAATGCGGAGAGCTCCTCGGAATCAGGCTCCTGGATCACATAGTGTTCACGGATGAGAAGTACTATTCATTCCTTGAGCATGGGCTGATGTGAATATATTTGCAATAATTTTTAATTATATTATAATTAAGGAGGACGAATGAATAAGGACATCTCATTTTCCTGGGATGCACAGAAGAACAAATCAAATGAGAGGAAGCATTCCGTATCATTCGAAGAGGCATTGACTGTGTTTTATGATGAGGAGGCATTGCTGATATCCGATGATGAGCATTCAAATGAAGAGGACCGTTTCGTGATGATAGGAATGAGCAACCTGTTCCGGATTCTTGTTGTCTGCCACTGCTATCGCAGAGAAGATGATGAAATCAGGATCATATCAGCACGCAAGGCAAACAGCGAGGAAAAGAAGCAATACGAAAAGCTGATAGGAAGGAGATGAAAATGAAGGATAACTATGATTTCAGCAAAGGCATCAAGAACCCATATGCAAAGAAGCTCAAGAAGCAGATTACGATTCGCATCGATGCGGATGCAATAGAATACTTCAAAGAACAGGCAGCTGATGTCGGAATATCCTACCAGAATCTTATCAATCTTTATCTCAGAGACTGTGCGGAGAAGAAAAGGAGGCTGTCATTCTCATGGGAATAAGCAAGTTTTCCCTGGACAGGCCCATTCACGGCAAGCTGGTTATCGGCAGGATACAGCAAGGCGGTGCAAGACGCTATAATCTTAGAAAGAAGAAGGTTTATTCCAAGAATTTCCAAGCGATTATCCGATAAAAGAATCAGGAAGATAGAGGCAGCGCCTATTGTCTACGATGATGATTCACCCGAACTCTCAGATGCGGAGCTTGATGGATTCCGTCCAGCCAAGGAAATCCATCCGGAATGTTTATGATAAACCCAAAGAAAAAAGCTGATATCCATCCTCATCGATGTTGATATTATCGAAGAAACACTCAAGTCAGAAGGCAGAGGATATCAGACTAGGATCAACTCAATTCTCAGGGAAGCTGTATTCGGAAATCATGGCTGAAAAAACCAGAATGCGGGATTATCGCATCTCCGTGCACTGCCAGCGTCAGGAATCGATGTGGTTATTCAGAGCAGGCCTGAAAAGCATATAAAACAGAAAAGGAGCAATCCAGAATGACAAGATACGAGGAACTTCTATCGGAAGACATTAAAGATCCTGAGATAAGAAAAGAGATGGAGAAGCTTGATCCGGAATTCGCAATAGTAAGAGCAATCATAGAGGCAAGAACAAGTTCAGGTCTCACCCAGGAAGAGCTCTCAAGGAAATCCGGAATAAATCAGGCGAATATCAGCAAGCTTGAACATGGGAAGGCCAATCCTTCTGTTTCAACATCGCAGAAGCTTGCGAACGGACTTGGAAAACGGCTTGTGATTTCATTTGAATAATCATCAGACCGCACCGCAAATGAGAGGAGATCCTCAGAATCAGGCTGCTGGATCATGTGATGTTTACACTTTTGATACAATCGGGATTCTGAGGCATATCTCAGCAGTTTCACAACTGGCAGTATTATTTTTTACATTAAAAGGATTTATAAATTAGATATCATCTTTGGACAAGAACCGTTATAGAGATTAGCAGGAAGATGTCGATGAGGAAAACCAGTCCTATTATGTGCTTTCAGATTCCTTAGCCACCCCTAAGGGTATTTTCGTTTCATAGTGTGATTTTCGTTTCAGGGTTCAATTTGAGCGAGGCGGAGCCACCCACTCCGCCTCTTTTCAAGATATACATGGAGCTATATATGTTCATTTTTCCACTAGCAGATTCAATAGTTCTGCATCATGATGATGTTCAAGCCGGATTGTATTATCGAATATCATCGTAGC
>CALXKY010000119.1 GCA_944389055.1 uncultured Spirochaetaceae bacterium
GGAAGCGCATGATAGATCCCGCTCGCGGCATATCCGCGGAGATCCACAGGAATCGTCATCGTCCCCTCAACTCCCCTGTCAACGGCATTCCGCACCCCTGCCTTCATGTTCTTATCGAGGGCGGGAAGATAAGGAAAGATGACAACGCTCTCCTCTGCGCTGCCGAAGAGGGCGGCATACATGGAGGCGATCCCTTCCGTCGTAACAAGCCATGCATCATAGCCTCCATCACCGGATGGCGGCACAGGGAAATCATCGGCAGAGATCTTCTCCACGCTCATTTCATTCCATATGCTTACGAACTCATCCACAAGGGCTGATGCCAGTGATGGGGACCTGAACAGATACATGCTGTCACGCTGGGTCAGGCCTTCCCCCGCACCCATTGAGATGTAGTTCATGTTCATTCCGCCGGCTGCCGCTGTCTCGCCATCGAGGACGATGTGCTTGCTGTGGTCGCGGTAGATGATCGTCGGCGGGTTTATCAGATGCATTGCTGTGATCGGGTTGTATTCCTCGAGGTGGACCCCGGCTGAACGCAGATAGTAAAGCGGCGTCATGTAGTTCTTTGACTCGGTCATGTCGTATGACGAGACGCCGTCCATGATGAAATAGACGCGCACGCCCCGCTCTGCGGCATCCATGAGCGCCCTGTAGAGAGGACGGAGATCCGGAGAATCAGAGCCGAGGAACGTGGTTATGAGTATGTAGTCCTTGGCATTCCTGAAGAGGCCCTCCAGCTCGCGGAGCCAGTCAGTGCCATCGAAGAATATCTCAGGCATGGGGACTTCAACGCTGGCAGCTCCGGCATCCTCAAGCTTCTCCCCCAGGGTGATCTCACCGGAGAGAGCCTGTGGGGAGACGAATACATCGGTTGAGGCACAAGACGGCAGCAGGAACACCGCCGCCAGCAGGAATGCAAGGAATCTCATCTCAACGCATTGTAGGGAAAATGAACGGCATCGGCAACAGCTCGGAGAAGGTGTATGAGACAGGTGCCTGCCTCGGCGACGCCAGCACGATCCGTGTCTCTGGACGGGCGAACTCCGCAATCACCTGAAGGCATACCGCACAAGGAGGTGCTGGCGGGTCATCATCTGAGTAGACCGCGATGAGATCTATCCCGATCACGCCCTCCGCTGCCACAGCAGTTGTGATGGCATTCCGCTCCGCGCATATTGTGGCCCCGTAGGATGAATTCTCCACATTGCATCCGGGATAGATCCTTCCCGTTGCAGCGGAGACCACGGCAGCTCCCACGCGGAATCCCGAATACGGAGCATAGCCATGCTCCCAGGCCTTCCGTGCAGCTTCCACGGCACGCTTCTCGATGAAGGAATCCGGCATCCTCCGCTCAAGCGGCCTGATGAGATTGGCACCGTATCTGACTGTCCCGCTGCCCTTCTGCAAGGGGAAGAGCAGCTCCTCCGCCTCCTCTGGAGTGCTGAATGGAACGGCAGCTGAGAGATCGGAAATGACAGCATCGGCGCCTGCCGAATATGCTGAAGCACCATCAATCGTCGTCATCAGGGCAACTGTCCTGCACCCCGCTTTCCTTGCGCTCTCTATACCGGCTTTCGAATCCTCGAAGACAACAGCCTCACGCTCAGAAACGCCGAGCTTTATGAGAGAGAGTGCATAGATATCCTTATCCGGCTTGCACCGCTTCACATCATCGCCGGATGCGATGAAATCGAAATCCGATGGATCAAGCCCCGCAGCGGCTATATTGGCCATAGTCTTCCATCCGGGAGCAGATGAAGCTGCCGCTGTCATGATTCCGGCCTTCCTGGCCATCCTGACGATCTCTGTGCCAGGCATGGCTATGCTTCTCGTGCCGATCCGTCTTGCATAGTTCCTGCGGAAGAACTCCGAAGCCGCTTCATATGAATACGGTGAGCCCTAGAGCAGCAGCCGCGGTGTCGAAGAAACCACGCTCACCGCGTCCCAGAGCCTCGCGGAATGCTTCGCGCGTGGCTCTGACACCTATCGATCCGAAATAATCGATAGCGACCTCAATTGAGATATCCTCAGAATCGGCAATTACGCCATCAATATCGAATATGAACGCCCTGATCATCGCTTGGCCCTCAGGAACTTGCCATCACCCTTGAGCCCGAGATAGATCCCGTCTCCCATCACCAGGCGGCCACGGAGATATGTCATGACAACCTTTCCCGTCACGCTGAAGCCTTCGTACGCGGTATATCCGGAAGCGGAATGGAGCGTATCCTTCGAGAGCGTCCAGCTGATATCGGGATTGAAGAGCGTTATATCCGCATCGGTGCCGACCTCAAGCGACCCCTTTTCCGGATAGAGCCCGAATATCTTCGCGGGTCCCGTAGAGAGCAGATTGACGATCTGAGAGAGCGATAGCCGCCCGCTTGTGACACCGAATGTATGAAGCAGCGGCAGAAGCTCCTCGGTTCCCGGGATGCCCGGATAGATCGTGCGGCAGTCATTGCTCTCGAGCTTCTGCTCCCTCGTGAAAGAGCAATGGTCGGTGGCAACGACCTGGATCTCACCATTGAGAAGCG
Organism: uncultured Spirochaetaceae bacterium; assembly: GCA_944389055.1. Classification (GTDB taxonomy): domain Bacteria; phylum Spirochaetota; class Spirochaetia; order Sphaerochaetales; family Sphaerochaetaceae; genus Ornithospirochaeta. The sequence continues at coordinate 2,538 of CALXKY010000119.1, forward strand.
CCTCCTGGAGCGCCTCGTTATCCTCCTTTGTCCGGAGCGGCGGCGTCATCACATACAAAGGCCCATCCGGCCCGCTGAGCTTCTCACGCGTGAGGAAGAGGTAATGCGGAGTCGTCTCGACGATGACCTTCACCCCTTCCATCCTCAGCTTCCTGACGCTCTCGAGTCCTTTCTTTGATGAGAGATGGACTATGTAGATGGGCATATCAAGCTCACCAGCGATCCCGCCTACGTATTCAATCGCCGCGGCCTCCGCCTCGGGCGGCCTCAGGTCCGCATGGTCGGAAGGCGTATATGTCCCCTTCCACGATGAGGATATCCGGGTGATGATCCCGTCATCTTCCGAGTGCACGGACACCATCAGTCCGAGATCCTTGGCGGCCCGGAATATCTCCTTCAGCTCATTCCTGTCATCGACGAGGTAACCCACATCCTTGTACGTCGTGAACATCTTGAGCGTACCGATGCCAGCCCTCCTGATCGATTCAAGTTCCTTCCTTATATCACTGCGGTACTTATAGACGCCCTGATGGAGAGCATAGTCGATGGCCATCGGGACCATCTCCCTGCGCCTTGAATGGAGCGAATCGAGAAGGGAGACCTTGTTATCATCAGCGAAGTCCACGACGGTCGTGACTCCCCCGAACGCTGCGAGCCGCGATCCTTCCTCAAAGGAATCCGCAGTGACAGTACCTCTTGAGACAAGATGATAATGCGTATGCGCATCTATGATTCCCGGAAGCACGCAGAGGCCATCCGCATGTATGACCGAAGTATCATTCGGAAGCAATGCTGCATCTATCGAAGGCGCAACGCGCCTTATCTTCGAGCCGGAGATGAGTATGTCATAATGCCTCATCCATTCCGTATCCACAACAAGTCCATTCTTGATAAGTATGTCGCTCATGGATTCAGGATACTACGCCACCGCGCCGCGCACAAAGGATTTATGATGAAGAAAGAAGAAGCAGTCCCCGGAAAGGGCATCCATCACTGCCTAAATGCGCCGATAAGCGGATGCTGACGGAAGGGATTGCCTGAACCGTCTGCGGTCCGGATGTGCACAATCAGGACAGGGATGGGAATCCCCCTCCCTGCCTCTGTCTCATGATAGCGCCTGCGGTATTCAGATGAGCGGGAATTCCTTCTCAAGGAACTCCAGGTCAAGCTCCGGGTAGAGAACGAAGCGTCCGAGAAGCGCCTCCACGCGCGCTTTCGCCTCGCTCATGATCTCATCCGGTGCCTTTGCGCGGTTTCTGGATATCTCACCGGCATGCTCGCCCTTCGTGAGCTTCACGGGATGGGCGTTCTTCAGGACAAGCGCGATTATGGAAGCGACTTCCTCCATCTCGGGCTTTCCCATTCCGAGCGTCGTAAGCGCAGGCGTTCCGATCCTGAGTCCGGATGTATACCATGGACCATTCGGGTCGAATGGCAGAGCATTGCGGTTGAGCGTGATGCCGCACTCCCTGAGAAGGCTCTCTGCCTGACGGCCATTGAGCCCGAATGGCGTGACATCGAGAAGCATGAGATGGTTATCCGTACCGCCTGTAGCCACAGGGATTCCTTCCTTGATGCAGGAAGCGGCAAGATGCCTTGCATTCTCTACGATAGCCGCGGCATAGGTCCTGAACTCAGGTCTCTCTGCCTCCTCAAGCGCAATAGCCTTGGCAGCCATCACATGAGGAAGCGGTCCGCCGATCACAAGAGGGCATCCCTTATCGACGGCAGCCGCGAACTCCTCCTTGCAGAGGATGAGTCCTCCACGCGGCCCGCGGAGCGTCTTATGCGTTGTTGTCGTCACGATATCAGCCCAGGCAACAGGATCATAGTCACCTGTGAAGACCTTGCCCGCGACAAGACCCGCGAAATGCGCCATATCAACCATGAACACAGCCCCGTGCCTGTGGGCGATCTCAGCCATGCGGCGGAAATCAATCGCCCTCGGGTACGCAGAATACCCAGCAAGCAGTATGAGCGGCTTTATCTCCCCTGCAAGGCGATCGATCTCATCATAATCAAGAAGCCCTGTCTCCCTGTCCACGGTGTAGGAATAGGCATCGAACATCTGTGCTGAGATATTCTGCCTGTAACCATGCGTCAGGTGTCCGCCAGAGTAGTAATCGAGACCGAGAAGGCGCTGGTTGTGCGTGGCTTCCCTGATCCTGTTCCAGTCATCCCTGTCCATATCGGATGGATTCTTTATGCCCATCTCCTCGAGAAGCGGCATCTCGACGCGTTCCGAGAGTATTGCCCAGTATGCGCAGAGATTCGCATCCGCCCCCGAATGGGGCTGCACATATGCGTGATCAGCTCCGAAAAGCCGCCTTGCGCTCTCTGCGGCCTCTGCTTCAACAGCATCGACGTTGTCGCAACCGGCATAGAATCTATGGTACGGGAATCCCTCCGAATACTTGTCAGTCAGGATATTCCCCATTGCAGCCTGAACAGAAAGAGACGAGTAGTTCTCGCTCGCGATGAGCTTGAGATGGGTTCTCTGATCCCGGAGCTCATGAACGATCCTGCCTGCTACAGAGGGCGACACGCGCGATACAAGCTCAAGAGCCGATGTATACATCACCATTCCGGCACTGATTCCGTTTCCTTTTGCCAGATAATCTTCCAATGCTCCCATTGCGGCCTCCACTGAAAGAGAGAATGCGCTTTTCTCTCAGGCATTTCAAGCCTTCCGGCAGACGGAGATTGACAGCTTTTTCCGTTATATATAGACTTCAGAAGGCTTTGGAATTAAAGGAGAT
>CALXKY010000120.1 GCA_944389055.1 uncultured Spirochaetaceae bacterium
ATCCATAAATTTTCATATAGCTGCATATTTTATTTGACCTGGACCTTCTGCTGCCTGATTATAGTTGCATAGGAGGTATTATGCCGGAAATCCGTTTCTACAGCGGGGAACCGATCCCGCTGGAACTTCATAAGGTGAAGATCGTGCAGAAGCTCGATCTCGTCCCAGTTGAGCGCAGAGCCGAGGCAATGGCTGAGGCAGGGTTCAACACATTCCTTCTCAGGAACAAGGATATCTATCTCGACATGCTCACTGACAGCGGCGTGAATGCGATGAGCGACAGGCAGCTTGCAGCGATGATGATCGCTGACGACAGCTATGCGGGGAGCGCCACATTCACACGTCTGACGGACAAGCTCACAGAGATATTCGGCACGGAATACTTCCTTCCCGCTCATCAGGGCCGTGCTGCAGAGAATATCATAGCGATGACATTCGTTGAGAAAGGTTCCATCATCCCGATGAACTATCACTTCACGACTACGAAGGCGCATATCACCAGGCTCGGAGGATACGTCGAGGAAGTCGTGATAGATGAGGGAATCAAGGTCACGAGCGACCACCCGTTCAAGGGCAATTTCGATCTCGATAAGCTCAGGAAGCTCTTCGAGGAAAAGGGTGACAGGATACCATTCGTCAGGATAGAAGCCGGAACGAACCTCATCGGAGGACAGCCCCTGTCGCTGGAGAACATCATAGCCGTAGCGGATATGACCCATAGCTATGGCAAGCCCGTCGTGATGGATGCAAGTCTCCTGCAGGATAACCTGTACTTCATAAAGACCAGGGAGGAGTCTGCGAAAGATCTGTCAATCAGGGAGATCACACGGCGTATCGCAGACAAGATGGACATCATCTATTTCTCTGCCCGCAAGCTTGGATTCGCACGTGGAGGCGGGATCTCCATCCATGACAGGGAGCTTTACCTGAGGATGAGGGAGCTTGTTCCGATGTTCGAAGGATTCCTTACATACGGAGGAATGAGCGTAAGGGAGATGGAAGCAATGGCAGTAGGGCTGGAGGAGACGATGGATATGGATGTCATCTCCCAGGGACCGCTGTTCATCAGGTACATGACTGATGAGCTCATCAGGCTGGGCATCCCCGTGGTTACGCCTGCAGGCGGACTCGGCTGCCATCTCGATGCAACCAGATTCATCCCGCATGTCAGGCAGGAGGAATACCCCGCAGGATCGCTCGGAGCGGCTGTATACATCGCCGGAGGCATCAGGGGAATGGAAAGAGGCACGATATCCGAGCAGCGCGAAGAGGATGGTTCTGAGCATCTTGCAGCGGTGGAGCTTCTCAGGCTTGCGATGCCGCGGCGCGTATTCACGCTTTCCCAGGTGAAGTATGCGATAGACAGGATCAGATGGCTCTATGACCACAGGGATCTCATAGGAGGCCTGAGATTCGTCGAGGAACCCTCATCGCTCCGCTTCTTCTTCGGCCGCCTTGAGCCTGTGTCAGACTGGCCGGAAAAGCTCGTGAAGGCATTCAGGGAAGACTTCGGAGAGAGTCTCTGATCCTGAGCTTTCCCAGGATGAACGATACGGGACACATATGGAATATCCCCATCTCGCGCGATGGGGATATTCATTTTCAGTGATCAGTATCTTCCGGAAAGAGTCCCTGATGAGGCTGAGCGCATATGCGTCGTGATTATTCAGGGATCAGCAAGCAAAGATATCAAGCGATCGCAAAACAATCATAAGATGGGATTCTGCAAAGCCTTCATATCCTCGATGATCTGGTCGCGGAATGCATCGGCTCCGAATCGTATAGGAAGATCATGGAAAGAAAGCTGAACCTTCTCCCTTAGTTCCTGGCTGTGGCAGAAAGCCTCAATGATGTCCGCCTGTTTTGCTGGATTGTTCTCACCCCATCCTACTCTATGATCCTTCAGGAACGAAAGCGTCGTATGTGAAAGATACATCACTTCCGAGATTATGAACGGACGCCTCATGTACATGGCTTCCATCATGCTGTTTGCCCCGGTTTTCCCCACCTGGATATCGCAGGCGGCAAGATACTCCTGGACATTATCCACAAAGCCCCGGTTATACACAGGAAAATCCGGATAGGCGGAAGAGAATTCCGCGATGCTGCGCTCAGTCGCCTCGCTTTTTCCTCCGATCACGACAGCCTGGCAGTCCAGACCGCGTTTCGCAAGCTCATACAGTAGAGCTGTGCTTCCGATTCCCTCTCCGCCGAATGAGCATAGAATCGTGAAACGATCAGGAAGCCCGAGTGCCTTGCGTGCATCCTCCTTCGGGGTATCAGCATAGCCTTCGACTTCGCTTCTGAGCGGGAAAGGACATACGGAAACAGTATCAGCACGCTGTCCCTTTCTGATTGCAACCTGTCTACCGAACTCAGAGGCGATATATACCTTAGTCAGCAGATTGCATGTACCAGAACGAGGTGTATCGAAGATATCTGGACAGTACTGAAACACAGGAATGCTGAGCCCAAGTGCCCTCACCGCATAAGGGAGTATCACGCCACCGATGAAATTCGTAGAGATGATGAAATTAGGATTATTCTCATCCAGCCATTTCCTGAAGGAAGCAAGGTGCTTCTTCCTGAGCCCGATGCGGCTTATCAGGAAACCATTGAGACGCGTATCGGACAATCTATCCATAAAGGCTTCAAGACGCGGATGCCGGAGCATGAAACGCCATTCATTGCGGCAGAAGTCCTCCCAGAATTCCGTATCGAAAACAACGAAGAGATCTTCAAGGATTGACTCGTATCCGGCTCTTTCAAAACTCTCGGCAAGCGCCTTCGCAGGAATATAGTGCCCCTTCCCTGCATTCACATAGAGCATTGCACCTTTCCTCATGCAGCCTCCTTATTCGCAGGCTGCATAGAAAGTGCAGATGCTATAAAGGAATCAGAGGTTACCCCCCCCCCCGTCCCGCGTCAGCGGCATCCGTGAAAAGAAGCTCTGCCAGGTGACGTGCGCTGTATTCGATAGGAACGCCTGCGAAATTCCGCTCCAGCTCTTCCAGAGCAGAAGGCTCTGCGAGGAGGCTTTCGATTATTCCTATCTGCTTTTCCCTGTCGCCATCAGCATTCCATCCGACGTGATGCTTCTCCACATATTCCGCAGAAGCTATGACAGTGTAGACAAGCTCTGTGATCAGGAATGGCCTATGGGCATATATCGCCTCTATGATCGTATTTATCCCGGCCCTTCCGGCAACAACATCAGAAGCGGCCAGATACTCACTGACGTTATCGACGAACCCGCGGATCTCGACAACAGCCTTCGTATTGCGTGCGCTTTCCCTGATAGAATCAAGCCTGGCCCTCATGCTCTCATGGATTCCGCCGATGACTACCACCTGGACAGGAAGGCTTCGGCTGATGATATCCTCAAGAAGATTCAGCGATCCAAGGCCTTCCCCGCCAAGATTCAGCTGCAGTGTGAACATGTCAGTACGGAGACCTATCTTCCTTCTTGCCTCCTCCTTGGAAAGATGAGGCTGGCCTGCGACTGAGCTCTGAAGCGGGAATGGGCAGAGGATGACAGAGGAGGATGGCATTCCCATATTCCTTACCTTCTCTGCACCTTCCTCTGTTGAAATAAGGAAGCGCCTGAGATCGGGACAAGCCGCAGAACGCGGAGCATCGAAGACATCCGTCGCATAATAGTAGACAGGGATATCGATGCCCCATTTCCTGAATAGCGTCGCAAGGACAGTTCCGGGATACGGGTGCGTTGCAAAGATGAAATCAGGCCTGAATTCCTCCAGCTGCTTCTTTATCCTGTGGCTTCTCCGGAGATTAACAAGAGCAGCAGCCGCTTTCATCCCGCCGGAAGCGTTATCAAGCTTCCTGATGAAATGCCGTTCAAAGAAAGGCACGCGCAGCATGATGCGCCACACGCCCTGATTGAGCTTCTCCAGCCCATGAAGATCCGTATAATCAAAAAAGTCGGCAAGCTCAGCCTCGACGCCGATTGCAGAAAGCTGCTCACAGACTGCCTTAGCTGGAACATAGTGGCCTTTGCCGGCCTTCACGTACATGCATATTGCTTTCATATTTTCTTCCATATCAGTCACGGGACTCTGATAAGCCCCCATGATCACACCTGATAGTGTAAAATCAAGGCTGCAGTATTTTCAATAAGAATGCGTACATCCGCAGTTTTTTATAATCACTTGACAGCAAACGAATTGCATCTTGCTCAGTGAATAGTCACCATAGCGGAAGAATGCGCATAGTCAATCTTAACCGTACGGAAAGACCTCTCACTGCCCTGTCTTTCTGCCGACTTCAAGCCACTCCGGATCACGCTTCGGAGCCTTCTGAACAGGCGCATATCCATACCTTATGACGGCAACCGTATTGGACCATCGGACCGTGCGGGATGGGAAGGCAGCAAGGAATTCATCTTCTGAAAGTCCGCAGCCTGAATAGCTCTGACGGTAGAAATGCCTGAGCGCCTCGTCGGAAAGCACCCTGTCCTCAGTCTCCCTCTCATACTCGAATGATGCTCCGGGGAAGACTCCGGCCACTGCCTCTTCAAGTTCCTTCCCGCTCCATGAAGTCAGCGGATTCGAAGGGGAATAGATAGAGTCCTCCGCTTTGAGAAGGTTCTCCTTCGCTTTCCCGGAGACATAGTCGGAAAGCCTTGATGAAAGCACGGGAATGGATTCAAGGAGAGCGATCTTCCCATCCTCTTCCAGCCTTGATCTCATCAGCGGAAGGATCCTTGAATCCTCAGCAAGACGTGAAAGGACATTGCTCCCTGATATAACCGAGAACATCAGCCCATCCTCAAGCTCAGTGAAGGCATCTGCTGCATCCGAGACAATCACAAGCGGACGCAGGAGCTTATCAAGCTCCGAGGAAAAATGCTCGATGATCTCCTTCTGCTCTGCATTCCTCACCACGGCAACGGAAAGCCCTTCAGGATTCTTCTTCATGAGAGGCCACAGCAGCAGCCCGTGGGAAGCATTGAGCACCATTGCATTCTGATAGCGCAGGATATCGAGGCCTCTGTAGAGCCTGTGCATGAGACGAAGAAGGCTCTCAGAGCGCCCTGAAAGCGCACGCTCCACCCACTTGTCCCTCGCCCTGTCCCCTGGGGAGAATGTGAGGTTCTCCCTATAGAGATCCTCCGTCACAGCCTCCAGCTGCGCTTCCCTCCTCAGCATGACTTCATCCTTGATTCCAGCCTCATATCCCATATCGCTCGGCTTGTAGTATATCTTTCCCTGAAGTCCCGTCGGAAGGTACTGCTGCGCGACCCAGTGATCGCGGTATGAATGGGGATACATAT
>CALXKY010000121.1 GCA_944389055.1 uncultured Spirochaetaceae bacterium
TTCAGAGCCTTATACCGAGGAATGGCTGGATAAATACACTGCGGACAAAATATCCTTCGGAGAGGGGTATTCCGCGTTCCTTTCGGAGACGCTTCCCCTTGAGAACGCGATTGCCGGAAAGGAAAGAAACGGTGCCGTAGCGCTCAGAAGCCTGGCAGACGGCACCGTCATATCATTCATATTCACCGATGGCAGGATCGCTGCTGTCAGTCCATCCCCCTGAGAGCCTTGAATCTTTCAAGGAGCCTTGCGAAATGCTCTGTCGCCGCTTTCACGGGAGCTGGCGTGCTCATATCGACGCCGGCTTTCCTCAGTGAGTCGATGGGGTAGGCCGATCCGCCGGATCTGAGGAATGATATGTAGTCATCCCTCTCCTTCACGCCGCCGGAGAGCACACGCTCGGAGAGCGCGATCGATGCGGAGATGCCTGTTGCGTATTTGTAGCAGTAGAATGCATTGTAGAAATGAGGAACCCTGAGTCCTTCGAGATCGCTCACATCCTCGAATTCCATGATATCTCCGAAATATGCTTCGAGAAGCTTCCTGTACTCGCTCCGCAGAACTTCAAGCGTAAGAGGTTCATTGCGTTCCGCGATGCGGTGCACATTGAGTTCGAACTCAGCGAACATCGTCTGCCTGAAAAGGGTGGCAACCTCATCGTCGAGGTTCTTTCCGATGATGTACGCTTCCTCATCTTCCGAGGATGCATGGTCGATGAGGTATCGCGAGAGCAGATTCTCATTGAATGTGGATGCAGTCTCCGCTTCGAATATCGAGTAATCGTAATTCATGTAGGGATTGCTGTGCGCGGAGTACCATGTATGCATCGAATGTCCGCCCTCGTGGATGAGCGTGAAAACCGAGTCAAGCACGTCCTCCTCGAAGTTCGTGAGGATATATGGCTCACCGAAGTAGCCTCCGGCGGAGAAGGCACCGCTTCTCTTGCCTTTGTTCTCGAACCTGTCCACCCATCGCTTCACCGTCAGCCCGTCGATGAGCGTGCTTCTGTATTCCTCTCCGAGGGGCCTGACGGCTTCACTGATGATGGCGACGGCTTCATCGTATGTGTGCTTCTGTCTGAAACCCTCAACCATCGGCATGTAGCAGTCCCAGTGATGGAGCTTCTCCTTGCCAAGCACCTTCGCCTTTACACGGTAGTATTCATGAAGGACCGGGAAAGCCTCGTGCACGGCTTCTATGAGCGATGTGTAGACCTTCACCGGGATTCTGTCAGGAAACAGGGCGGCTTCAAGCGACGACCGGAATCCGCGGGCGCGTGATGTGAAGATATCTTCCTGCACGGAAGCTGAATAGAGATCGGCGATCGTATGCCTGAGACGGTCGTATCCCGCATAGTACTGCCTGTAGGCTCTTTCCCTTATCTTCTCATCGCTGCTGCGTATGAAGAGGGCGTAGGTGCTGTGCGTCAGCTTCTCCCCATCGATATCGCCGAAATCGAGATCGGCATTGTTCATGTCATTGAATGCCTTCTGCGCGGATCCCGATACCGGCATGAAGAGACTCATGAGACGCTCCTCCTTCTCGGAGAGGACATGATCCTTCTCCCTGAGTGTCTTCTTCATCCATATCCTGTAATCCCTGAAGCGCGGCTGCTGCATCCATTCCCTGATCATCGCTGTGTCTATCGACAGAAGCTCCGGGGTGAAGTATGAGAAGCGCTGCGAGAAATCCGCGGCCGCTGCCTGATAAACCGCAAGCCTCTTCATCCTCTCCGGATCCGTGCTGTCCGTCTCATACATCAGGAATGCCCAGTTCCCGAGCCTCTCGGCAGTCATCGAAACGTTCCTGTAGTATTCAAGCGCTGCAAAGAGCGAATCAGAACTTCTGCCAAGCGTTCCCTTGAATGAAGAAGCCTTCCTGAACTCCTTCGAGAGCTTCTTCATTTCCCTGTCCCACTGGGCCTCGTCCTTCACAAGCGCGGAAAGATCCCATGTATTCTCCGTCTTCTGCTCATTCCTTGCGATCATTTTCCTGCCTCCATGTCAATAAGCAGCCTCATCAGCCTTGCGGCTTTGCCGCGGTGCGAGTACTTATCCTTGTCGCCTTCCGGAAGCTCCGCGCTTATCATGCCGGCCTCGCTGATGAAGAATACAGGATCGTATCCGAATCCGCTTGTTCCGGACGGAGCTTCGGCAATCGATCCCTCGCATGTCTCCTGTATGATGAAGCGTCTTTCATCGGAGAGGATCAGACAGAGCGCGGTTACGAAGACAGCGCTCCTGTCCTTCACTCCCTTCATCTTATCGAGAAGCAGCATGTATTTCTCGCTGTCGGAAAGCTTCCTTCCGGCCTCATCCTCGCCGAATCTCGCCGTATGGACGCCTGGCTGTCCTCCAAGCGCTTTTACGAGGAGCCCCGAGTCATCAGCGAGCACAGGGGCTTTCACGATGCTGTAGAGCGCCTCGGCTTTGATGATTGCATTCGCGATGAAGTCATTCCCGTTCTCATCAGGATCGAATTCTATGCCTTCCTCCTTCGGAAGGATGAGCTCGTATCCACCGAGGAGACGGGACATCTCCTTCTTCTTATGGTCATTGCCAGATGCGAAATAAAGTCTCATGGATGAAATATACAGCCAGAGGGGTTTTCTGGCTACACCGTGCTGATGAGCTGCTCGATCGAATCCCTTATGGTCCTGATGTCCGCAGAGACTGCTGACCTTGAGACGCCTACAAGCTCCGCTATCTCGCTGTGCGCCAGCCCGGATCTTGCATGCCTGAGCTCGCTCTGCCTCCGGTCCAGCGCTGTGCTGAGCCTTGTGTACCGGCATCGCAGCTCCCGTCTCTTCATATCCTCCGGCTCGATATGTATGGCACGTCTGAGCTTCATCATTATCTTCCAGTGCCGGCCAGTCAGCATCTCAAGGCTGTCGACTGTCTTCCCATTCCTGTTCCTGAGCCATTCGTGGCGGAGCACATAGAACCTGGATGTCGTCCCTATGTCCGTTCTCAGAAGCCGTGAAACACCGGCTATGAAACCAGGTGTCTCCGTCTCCGGAAGCGACAGAAGGAGGGAGATGAAACGCCTTCTTCTCAGCGGGCCCTCGAGGAATCCGGCTACCGCCGCTTCCTCTGCAGTGAGTGCCTGGATATCCTCCCCATGGCTCCTCACCATCTGTTTTATGATCGTCCGCAGGTCCATGTCCTCTGCTTTTTCATCCGGTGCGGCAGAGTAGGGGATGCATCTTTCCCTGACAGGTATGCAGCAGGCCGATGGCTCCGAATATACCATTGCATCATCGAGGTTCTTCTCGTTCATCTTCCTGCGCATGTAGCGCATCACACGGTATCGGCATATCTGTGCGAGATAGGCGTTGTACGTAAGACCTGAAAGCCTGAACGAGCGTATGATCCAGTCTATATCCTTCTGGATATCCAGGAAGAATCCCCCTGCATCTTCCATTCTCATCGCGAATGACCGTATCGGAATGAGATACAGAAGCACGGAAGTCCTTTCCTTTATCCTGTTCTCAAGTGCGAGATGCCTCTCGTCGTTTTCCTGCAGGGCATTGTACTCGAGAACGAGTGCGGTGAAAGCCCTGTCTTCCTTTTCCGTGAAATAGCTGTAGTCCATGACAGCCTCCTTTTCCACGGGATAATGCATATTCCATGCCATAGCGTGGATGCTCAAGGAAGAATATGCAATTCAAGCAGATGCAAGGAAAAGAAATGACAGCTGCCTATACACAGCTGTCACCATCGGTCCCGTCCATCACGGCTCTGAATCGCTCAATGAGCATTTCCCTTGCCTCTGTGGGGGTGTATCCTGTGATCGTCGCACCCGCGGCTCTGCTATGCCCTCCGCCTCCGAGCTCTGCAGCAATTGCTCCTACGTCGATTCCCGATCTGTTCTTTGAGCGGAAGCCGATCTCAAGCGCATCGCCTTTGTCCTTGATGAAGACAACGGCCTTTACCCCGGCTGCCGTAAGAAGGGAAGCATACACGCCATCGCTGAGGCGTGCATTCTTCATGTCGCTGCCCTGGTATGCCGTGATGAGTCTTCCTCCGAGCTCTGAGCGGGAAGCTGCCGTTATGAGCGCGGTATTCCGTATATCCTCGAGTGCCCTGCCATCGTGCATCTCGTCATAGACATCGTATGGTGATACGCCTTCTGCGGTGAACGCGGCAACGCGCATGAGGCTTTCCGGTGCTGTCCTGTCCGTTATGTAGTGGAAGAAGCCTGTATCGGTCGCGAATCCTCTGTAGAGGAAATCGGCTATCTCTTTGTCGAGAGGTACTCCGAGCTCCTCCCTCACCTTGTCCACAAGGAGCGTCGTGGAAGGGGAGTCGGGGACTATGTAGCTCATTCCTTCCTCTGTGAACGGAATACCTGCTGAGTGGTGATCTATGACGATCCTCGGGAGATCCTGAAGCGCTGCGAATGGTGAGCCCGGACGGTCCGGGGTTGAACAGTCGAGGATGATGACGAGAGGATTGCTTCCGAGTGATTCAGGAGCAGCTTCCTTGCTGAAGAGCCCTTCCAGCATCCTGATGTCATCCCTGGCAAATGGCCCTTCATTGAGAAGGACTGCTTTCTTCCCGAGACGCCTGATGACCGAGGCCATCGCAAGTGATGAGTAAAGCGCATCGCCGTCGGGATTGCGGTGTGCGATCACGGCGGCTGAATCCGCTTCTCTGATTGCTCTGATAAGGCGCGGATCACATGGAGGGAATATACTGCTGGCCATTTTCCCTGATGATCCTCGGTTCAGTGCGCTTCTCGACGTTCTCTCTGTCCACGATGACTTCCTTCACGTCAGGCATCGATGGAATCTCGTAGCTTATGCCGAGCATGAGATTCTCCACGATCGATCTGAGGCCCCTTGCTCCGGTCTTCTCCTTGTATGCCTTCTCCGCAATCGCGCTGATTGCGTCTCCGGTGAATGTGAGCTTGATCCCGTCAAGGCTGAAAGAAGTCTCGTACTGCCTCAGAATCGAGTTCTTAGGCTCGGTGATGATCCTTCTGAGGTCTGCCTCTGTGAGGTTGTTCAGCGTCACATGGACAGGAAGTCTTCCGATGAACTCCGGTATGAGCCCGAACTTGATCAGGTCATCGGGATGGAGCTCGCTGTACAGAGCCGCAAGATCCTTTCCTTCATTCGCCGATACGTCCGCGCCGAATCCCATCGCAGAGACAGCTACGCGCTTCTCGATGATCTTGTCGAGTCCCACGAATGCGCCTCC
>CALXKY010000122.1 GCA_944389055.1 uncultured Spirochaetaceae bacterium
GTAAGGCGAGAGTGTCGGAGTCGATACCTCAAGGTATCCTTTCCCGATGAAATAAGAGCGGATATTCATAAGAAGCTCTGAGCGCTTCCTTGCTGCTGCGAAATCGTACATGACGCGATTGTATTGCCCTCATCTGACAGTTTCAATACTATTCTCGGTATGGCACATTACTCCACCGGCGAGCCTGTCTATGCGCTCGCGACTCCATTCTCCCCATCAGCGCTTGCGGTCATCAGGGCTTCCGGAGATGATTCCCTGAGCCTTTTCCAGCCGTGCTTCACCGGCAGCCTCGGCAAGGCTGCATCCTCATCAGCAATCCACGGCTTCATAATGGGAAAGGACGGACATCGCATCGACGAGGTCATGGTCATAAAATACGCAAAGGGACATGGATATACCTCCGAGGAGGCGTTTGAGATCATGTGCCATGGTTCACTTCCTGTCATAAAGGAGATCTCATCGCTTCTCGAGAGCCTCGGGTTCAGGGAAGCACTCCGCGGAGAGTTCACCTATAGGGCTTTCATGCATGGGCGCGTGGATCTCACAGAGGCAGAGGCTGTTGAGGAGATAGTGCGCTCCCGTACGGGGAAGGCTTCCGGGGAGGCTCTCATGCGTCTCACGGGTTCCATCAGGGACGAGGCGGAGAAGGCGAAGGATGAAATACTCGATATCCTTGCTTCTCTCGAGGTCCAGCTGGATTACGGCGAGGATGAGATCCCTGAGGACTGGGTATTCCCAACGGAACGTGCCGCAGCCATCAGGAGGAGGCTTGAATCGATAGCTGCGACATTCCGCGCATCCCGGCTCTGGTCAGAGGGTGCTCTTGTAGTCATTGCAGGGCGGACGAATGCTGGCAAGAGCTCTCTGTACAATGCGCTTTTGAAGGAGAACCGGGCCATTGTATCCCCTGTGGAGGGCACAACGCGCGATTATATCGAGTCCGATGCCGTGATAGCAGGGATTCCTGTCCGTCTTTTCGATACTGCCGGGCTGAGGGAGACCGGGGAAAGCGTGGAGGCTGAAGGCATCCGCCGTACGGAGGATCTGATGGATCGTGCCGACCTGGTTGTTTACGTCATCGACCCTGCCTCCGATGATACGCCCCCAGATGACAGCAGGGTGCTTGCAGCCTATTCCCGGCTTGATACCGCGGGAGAATCCGATGGCCTTTCATTCTCCTCCGTTACGGGAGAGGGGCTGGATAAGGTCATAGATGCGATAGGGCGGAAGCTTTCCGAGGACCTTACGGAAACAGAGGGTGTTCCCCGCATCGATTCGGAGAGGCAGCGTGGAAAGCTGCTTGAAGCAGCTGAGGCGCTCTCTGATGCGGAGAAGAGCCTCAGCTTCGGCTCTGATGTGACGGCGATGTATCTCCAGAGCGCGCTTTCATCGCTCGGGGAGCTTACTGGCGAGATCACGGGGGAGGATGTCCTTGACAGGCTGTTCTCCTCATTCTGCCTGGGGAAATGATATGCGTGATTACGATGCGATAGTCATAGGAGGAGGGCATGCGGGCATTGAGGCATCCCTCGCGCTTTCAAGGGAGGGCTTCGATACCCTTCTCGTGACACAGTCCCTTGATACGATAGGACGCATGAGCTGCAATCCATCGATCGGAGGGCTGGCAAAAGGCAATCTCGTGCGCGAAATCGATGCGCTTGGCGGTGAGATGGGGCATCTTGCTGACAGCACGATGATACAGATGCGCATGCTCAACAGGAGAAGGGGACCGGCTGTGCAGGCTCCGCGTGCGCAGGCTGACAAATTCAGCTACTCACGGCTTGCCAAGGAGACGCTGGAGAAGCAGAGCCATCTCTTTCTCTTCATGGATACCGTTACGGACTTAATGGTGGATGAGTCCACCAGGAGTGCCGCCGGCGTCGTCACGGCCCGTGGCTGGAGAATAACCTCGAAGGTTGTCGTTCTGACGACCGGGACGTTCATGGATGGCAGGATATTCATAGGCGAGTACGATGAGCAGTGCGGCCGCCTTTCCGAAGCTGCTGCCATCGGGCTTGGGGACAGCCTCAGGAGGCTCGGCTTCCATACAGGCAGGATGAAGACGGGCACACCTGCACGTGTCAGGTTCAGTTCCCTCGATCTCTCTGAGATGGAAGTCCAGGATGGCGATTCGCCGATGCTTCCGTTCTCTTTCGACAATGAGAGGATCGATCGTCCCTCGCTTCCATGCTACGTTACATACACCAATGAGGAGACGCATCGCATCATACGTGAGAATATCGGGCGTTCGCCGCTGTACGGAGGCAAGATCGTCGGCCGCGGGCCGAGATACTGCCCATCCATAGAGGACAAGGTCGTCCGCTTCCCCGACAGGGAGCGTCATCAGATCTTTGTCGAGCCCGAGGGACTCGGCACTGAGGAGATGTATCTCAACGGCCTGTCATCATCGCTCCCGGAGGATGTGCAGCATGCCTTCATCCATTCGATACCGGGACTGAGGCATGCTGAGATCATGAGGCCTGCCTATGCCGTCGAATATGATTACCTCGATCCGCTGGATCTCTACCCATCGCTTGAGAGCAAGATCCTCCGGTCGTTCTTCATAGCAGGGCAGACGAACGGCACCTCTGGCTATGAGGAAGCTGCTGCGCAGGGACTCATAGCAGGCATGAACGCTGCTGAGCGTCTTAAGGGAGAGAAGCCGTTCATACTCTCACGTACGGAGTCCTACATAGGCGTTCTGATTGATGATCTGGTGACAAAGGGGACGAAGGAGCCGTACAGGATGTTCACCTCCCGTGCTGAGTACAGGCTCTCGCTCCGCCATGATACCGCTGATCAGAGGCTTACGCCGCGCGGCTATGCTGCAGGGCTTGTAACGGAAGAGAAGATGAAGCGGCTTGAGAAGAAGATGGAGGATATCCGCCGCGTGAAGGAAATCCTCCAGCATACGCGCCTCGGAGGAAAGAGCGCATATGATACGCTCAAGGAGCCTGACAGGGATATAATGACCCTTGGGATTCCTGCGCTTTCATCCTATCCTGAGCAGATACTCACCGAAGCTGAGCTTGATATCAGATACGCGGGATATATCGACAGGCAGGAGCGTGAGCTGGAGAAGGCGAGGAAAGCAGAGAATATGGAGATTCCTGCGGATTTCGATTATGATTCAGTTGATGGCATCTCCTCGGAGTCGAGGGAGAAGCTGAAGACCGTGAGGCCGGTATCTGTCGGGCAGGCTGCGAGGATATCGGGCGTGCGCGTTTCGGATATCGCGGTGCTTGCGGTTGCGGTAAGGAGCATGAAGCGTGGATAAGGAACTGCTTGTTTCCGGTCTTGGGAGAATCGGAGCGCCTTCCGATGAGAGGACAGAGGTAAGGCTCGAGCGCTTTATCAGCGAGATAATGCTCTTCAATCCTGCATTGAAGCTTGTCGGGGACAAGGACCCCGATGAGATCATAATAAGGCATGTACTGGATTCGGCTGCCGCTTATCCGGTATTCATGAAGGAGACAGCGGAAGGCGCTGTGATTGCCGATCTCGGATCGGGGGCGGGGTTCCCTGGAGTGGTTCTCTCAATCCTGATGCCTGACAGGCATTTCGTGCTTGTGGAACGTATGCAGAGGCGTTCTCAGTTCCTTAAGGGAGTCCTTGCGAGGACGGGACTGGAGAATGCAGAGGTCGATGAGAGCGATCTCAGTGCGGTGAGAAGGCGTTTCGATGCCGTTACCTGCCGTGCGTTCCATCCTGTTTTCTCGGTTGCTGAGGATGTCCTGGATGTCCTTCTGCCGGGAGCGCCGCTTCTTCTTTACAAAGGGCAGAGGAAGAATGTTTCTTCGGAGCTCGATGTCCTCAGGGGAGAGGGCTACTGCTTCGATGAGCAGATAGTGGATCTCCATGTTCCCTATCTCGATGAGGCGAGGACGATGGCAGTCCTCAGGAATATCAGTAAGAAATGAAAGTAAGAAAACACAGGCTTTCCCTGGCGGTGGGTATTCTGCTTGCAGCAGCCGGAGGACTGTATACCCTATTCGCTCTCTTCGGCAGCGGTATTGAGCTGAGCGCAGCAATCAGCGGTATCATCGGTACCGCTGCATCATATGTGGGAATCGGAAGCGGTATCAATGCTCTCCTTCCTCTATCGTTCATTGCGTTCATCTCCGGCGCTATCATTCTTCTCTTCAGGAGAAAGAAGCGCTTCACGATGTTCCTGTCCGTTCCGTTCATATTCATCATCTATGCAACGGTCATGGTCTTCTGCCATCACCGTGACGGAAATCCAGAGCCTGCGGTCCTCGTGTCATCCATCCCCGATGGCAGAGCCTGGCTCGTTATTGTCTGCGCAGTCCTTGAGGCGCTTCTGTTCATGATCCTCCTTTCTGTTTCCGGGCGCATCGACAGAAGGATCCGTGACAGGGAGGAGAAGCGCAGCCGCCGTCTGAAGCTCGAGGAGGAGATGGATGTCCCATCCGTGTCCGATGACGCATCCTCTCCCGATGATTCATATGATGATCCAGAACCGATCCAGCGTTCCCCTGAGGAGGAGAAGGCTGACCGCCGATACATGAAGATGAAGGCAAGGATGGACAGGAAGACGGAGCGCAAGGAAGCACGTCTTGCTGCAAAGGATGAGAAGAAGTTCCAGAAGTATCAGGCGAAGGAGGAGAAGAAGGCCAGGAAGCTTGCCGAGAAAGAGGAGAAGGCTGCAGCTAAGGCCCTCAGAAAGGAGAATCGCAAGGCAGTTCCAGCCGACGATGATGTTGCGGAGGAGTTCCTTACAAGCACTCCTGTCTCCGCCCCGCGCCGTCAGATAGACCCATCTGCGCGCGTTGATGTCCCCGAAGTCGGGGATATCCCGCACCTGAAGAAGTTCGGGGATGCCCAGCCGCATCCTGCTTCAGCAGCGGATGATATGCCTCCGGTCTCCGATGTCTTCATGCAGGTGCGCGATGAGATAGAGCGTGAAGAGGCTGAGAAGGTGCAGCCGGAGCCGGAGTACCATGATCCTGCAGCCGGTTCTTCATTCACGAAGGGCGGTATGCTTGAAGCTGCGATCGAGACGATGCGCGAGATGAACGCCAAGCCTGATAAAGGCGTGACTCCGTCGTCACCTATCATCGGTTACGATGATGATGCCCGGAAGCCGGAGAAGGTGAGGAAGAACAATTCGTCATTTGCTCCTTCAGGCCTTTCTCCTGAGCATCCGAGGTACAAG
>CALXKY010000123.1 GCA_944389055.1 uncultured Spirochaetaceae bacterium
GCTGGGGCGATATGCTCGTCAACTATCTCTGGGCTCTGGATATCACGGATATCAGCCGCATCGAGGTCAGGACGAATGATAAGGGAGAGGATCACCTCAGATTCACGCATATCTACGTGAACGATAAGAAGGCTGAAGGCTATGCGAATATGTTCGCCGGCGAGAGCCTCTCGCTCAGGCGTCTTGTGGTTATGGGATTCGCATTCTTCGAGGCATTCATCACGGGCAAGACGCTCGTCATAGATGACTTCGGACAGCTGCTGCATCCCGATGTTCTCTGCCATCTCGTTGAGATCTTCGAGAACTGCGACAAGGAAAGCCAGCTGCTCGTCGTCGACTGCAATCCATCGCTTCTCCGTGACGGGCTCCTCCGCCGTGATGCGGTCTGGTTTGCTCAGAAGGATCAGGAAAGCTCCACGGTCTATTACTCGCTTTCCGACTTCAAGGGTGCAAGGGGAAGGATCCCGACATCGCAGCGCTACATGCAGGGAGCCTTCGGTTCGCTTCCTATCATCAGCGAATTCTGGTTCGTGCATGATGGCACTCCGGTAGAGGCAGAGGAGAAGGAGGTAACGGATGAAAACGCGTAAGAAGAACACCACTCAGCCGAAGCAGACACTGCTTCTTGTATGTGCTACCGAGGCAGAGGCACTCTACTTCTCCCAGATGAGGAAGGACTGCCGTTACGTCAATCTCACCGTCCTTCAGGCTCCGGAAGGGAAGGACAAGGATCTCCAGTCCCTTATTGACTGGACTGGCCGGCAGAGGAGCAAGGGCCGTTTCGATTCGGCATGGGCTCTCTTCGGCTTTGATGATGTGGGCGCTACCGCTGACAGCGTTAAGGATATGGAAGAATATTCCGCGAAGAAGAAAGTGAAGATGCTTTACTTCAATCCGTCCTTTGAGCTCTGGTTCATCCTCCACCTGGGAGCTCCGGGGACGTTCGTAAGGGATATTGCTCCGCTGAGGGAGAAGCTGAAAACAGCCATCCCGGGCTACGAGCTCAGTGCCGAGTACTTCCTCACCAAGGGCCTGAATCTGCATATCAAGCTCTTCCCGAGGCACAGTGCCGCTGACCTCAATGCCAGGAACTACAACAGCGCAGCGATTGCAGCTACGGGACTTAAGGCGACGACCATGCCGGATTTCGATGAGGATCTCACCGCGATCTGCGGTCTCGCTGATATGTCCCATAACCAGAAGGTGCGCCGCTAGAAATGGACGCAGTCCCTCTTCTGCTTTCCTTTCTTGCGCTGTCTATAGTGAGCATGGATCTCGCCCTGGCGATTGTCTGGACGAGACGTGCCCGCTATACCTGGTCCTGGGCGCTCATAGCCTTCGCGGCATCCCTGCTGGGAGCCGTAGTCGTGTTCGCACTTGATCAGTACGCGTATCTGGCATTCACGGGGACGGCCCGCAGGATCCTCCACTATATATGGGAGGGGCTGATGGTGGCTGACTCTGCTTTCATCCTCGTGCTGCTCATGTTCGCGATCAACTGGATCATAGCGCGGCCGATGAGTACTCCGGAGAAGGTAGGGGCCTTCATTATGGGAGGTCTCTATCTCGGAGTGTCGGTTGTCTGGATCATCACATCAATCGCTGTCTTCTCCATACTGGAATATGTCATCTGGACGCTTGCTGTCGTATACTGCGTGCTCCTGCTGCTTCATGAGCGGCGGAATATCGCGGATGCATCGGTAAGGTATGCATGCTTTACCCTGATCATCATCTCCCTGGCGATGCTGCCGGTCGTGGTGCTCGCGATCATCTTCCCTTCGATCCGGAGAATGTCCATCCCGGTTGTGTGCCTTGCCTATACGATCGCGGCCCTTGTTTTTCTCTTTACGGCTCTTTCCCACCAGGAGAAGAACGGGAAGCGGGAGCAGCCTGATTTCTCATTCGAGACAATCAGCGCGAAGTTCCATATCACAGAGCGTGAATTCGAGGTCATCAGGCTTATAAGGACGGGGCTTACGAACAAGGAGATCGCTGCAGAGCTCTCCATATCGGTCAATACGGTCAACAATCATATTGCGAACATATTCACGAAGACTGAGGTCAGAAGCCGCATCGACCTTCTGAACCTTCTGCAGGAGGCATCGTGGTGATTGCATTCCGTTATTCCGTACCGCCGGAGTGGTATTCCGGCGTGTATCAGGATATTGCATCTCCCTGCAGTGCCGCACGCCCGTTCTCCCTCATACACGAGGAAGGTGCCAAGCGGGCAGTTCTTCTCATCCATGGTTATGCTGGATATCCGGGGGAGCTGGTGCGGCCTGCCCGTGATCTCTATGGTAAGGGCTTCGATGTCTTCGTCCCGAGGCTTCCTGGCTGCGGAACAGCAGGAGATGATTTCATCAGGAGCCGGCGGAGTGACTGGCGCGGCACGGTGATCAATGCTGCCGAAGACCTTGTTGGAAGGTATGCTTCGGTGAGTGTCCTCGGCCATTCCATGGGTGCTTCCCTTGCTGTCGAGGCGGCAGCGGCTGCCGGTATCCGCCGTGTGGTGCTTGCAGCTCCTGCAATCGCATATGAGGGAATGGTTCCACCGAAGCCTCTCTGGCAGATGAAGCTCTTCTCCGTGTTCAGGAAGCGGATTCCTACGCCATGGCATCATCAGAGCGAATATGTCATGTACTATGAGAATGCTCCAGCAGATGATGACTATCTTGGGGGAGAGTACTGGTCGTGGGTGTACATCAGGCAGCTCTATGAGCTATACAGCCTGATGGATGAAGCTGCAGTGACGCTTTCCTCTCTGGATGCCGATATCCTCTCGATCTCGTGCGGCAAGGATCAGATCATGGGTGACAAGCCTGCGCTCTCCGCCGTAACATCGGGAAAGGGCAGACGCGTCCATGTCCATATACCTGAGTGCTCGCATTATCTCTTCTATGATCCGGATAAGGCCGGTGAGGAGAAAGCTGTCCAGGCTGTCATAGATTTCCTAGCCAGGTGAGGCGTTTTTCACGGAGTGTCCTGACATATGGCCTGTTCCATAGGATGTCATATCCATGGACCGTCCCTTTTGTCTCGGAAAGCTCCGTGACCGCTCCTGCTTCCATCAGCTTCTCTCCGATGAGGATTCCCTCATCATGAAGCGGATCGTATTCCGCCGTCTCTACGAATGCCTTCCTGATTCCTGAAAGGCATGGGATCGGAACCTGCTCTCCTTTCAGGTAATGCTTCTCCATCCATTCATTGTTCTTTCCGCTCCACATGGGTGCGGAACGGAATTCTTTCATCGATGAAGTGATGAAGCCGGGCAGCACCACGGGATAGATGAGCATCAGGGCAGGTTTTTCCTTTATGGCAGTGGCCGTATGGAGCGCCAGGAAGCCTCCGGCGCTGTCGCCGGCTATGACCGAAAGGCCGCTTATGCCCGCTGCCAGCTGGATTATCTTCTCAAGCGCCTCCGGATGCGGATGCTGCGGCAGCAGAGGGTAATCGGGCATGATGACACGGAATCCTGTTCCTGCGTATGCCGAGGCGTTCTTCAGATGGTATGGTGCCGCAGGGCAGGCGAATGCACCGCCATGGAGCATGAGAATAGTGCCTTTTTCCGTTCTTTCCGGATGCAGTATCCAGCATTTCATGCCCGCCATCGTGCATTTGTCCATGCTTATGCCAGGAGGCAGCTTGATGCACGGCGTGATGCAGCGCATTGCATGCGAGATGAGAGCCATCCCGGATGTCATGCGATAGTGCATGAGGGATAGCATCCTGATGTCCCTGTGGAGTTCCATATAAGCATTGTACTCATTGCAGGAAAAACGGAAAGATAATAAACTCCGGATGTTTAGGAGCAGATTTCATGGAAGTTCGTGTTCGCTATGCCCCGTCGCCGACAGGGCTGCAGCATATCGGAGGTATCCGCACAGCGCTTTTCAACTACTTCTTCGCCAGGGCAAACGGGGGGAAGTTCATCCTTCGCGTTGAGGATACGGATAGGGAAAGGTACTCGGATGAATCGCTGGATGATCTTTACAGCACGCTTGACTGGCTGGGAATCAAGTGGGACGAAGGCCCTGTAGTGGGTGGCCCATATGGACCGTATATCCAGTCGGAGCGCTTCGATATCTACCGCAGCTACGCGGAGAAGCTCGTGGAGGAAGGCAAGGCATACTATTGCTTCTGCACGCCTGAGCGTCTCGAGGAAGTGAGGAAGCAGCAGGCTGAATCGAAGAGCGAGTATCAGGGATATGACAGGCACTGCGCCCATCTTTCCGACAGCGAGATCAAGGAGTATCTCAGGCAGGGAATCAAGCCTGTCATCCGCTTCCGCGTGCCTACGGAGGGAAAGACGACGTTCCATGATATCCTCATGGGGGATATCTCACGCCGCAACCGTGATATCTCACCGGATCCCATCCTCCTCAAGAGCGATGGCTTCCCGACGTATCATCTTGCAAATGTCGTCGATGATCATCTGATGCATATCACGCATATCATGCGTGCGCAGGAATGGATCCCGTCCGGTCCGCTGCATGTGCTTCTCTATGAGGCTTTCGGATGGGATGTGCCGCAGTACTGCCATCTTCCCATGGTCATGGGAAAGGATGGGCAGAAGCTTTCGAAGAGGCATGGCTCCACAGCTGTCAGGGATTTCAGGGCAAAGGGATACCTTCCTGAAGCGATCATCAACTACGTCACGCTCGTGGGCTGGTCGCTCGATGGCTCTACGGAGTTCTTCTCGAAGGAGGACCTCGAGAAGTGCTTCACGATGGAGGGCATCCACAAAGCACCTGCCGTATTCGATTACAAGAAGCTCGACTGGTTCAACGGCCAGTATATCAGGCAGGCTGATGACAGCCGTCTTGCTTCGCTCATCACGCCGTATCTGCAGGAAGCTGGATATGTCTCCGATCCTCTCACCGATAAGGACCGCAGCCTGATCGAAGCGATCGTTCCGCCTGTGAAGGAGAGGATGAAGGTCCTTTCCGATGTCGTTCCTCTCACTGCATTCCTCTTTGAGGACAAGCCTGTCATGGATAAGGCTGTATACGTCGCGAAGGGTTCCGATGAGGAGAAGACAAAATCGGCTCTCGAGGAGGGTACCCGCATACTGCTTTCCGGACTGAGGAATGGAGAAGAGGCGGAGGCCATCGAGACGGAGCTTTCGGAGCTTGCCGGGAAGCTCGGCATCAAGGTCAATGGAGTAT
>CALXKY010000124.1 GCA_944389055.1 uncultured Spirochaetaceae bacterium
CGAAGCTCTACCTTGAATTCCCGGATGGCAGCACGCTCATCGGACGGGCAGAGAAGGAAGAGGATGGGAGCATCGCGATTCTCGGGCGCAGCATCGACCCGGCGAAGGTATGGAAGGCTGCCAGGCTTCCCCTCTCCGTCAGAGACTCTGCTCTGCCGCCTTCGGGTAGTGATAGCCAGTGAAGGCTTCGAACTGGAGCTTGCCCTGCTCAAGGAGCATCTCCGAGCCATAGTGGAGCGTGCATCCGGCCTTCTCGGCTTCCTTGAGGAACTTCGTCATCCTTGGCTTGTAGATGATATCATAGGCAATCTCCCTGCCTGTGAAATGGAAATCCACCGGTGAGATATCGAAATCAGGGTAGAGGCCTACGCTTGTTGTCTGCACGACCAGATCGACTTTGCCCTCATACTTATAGGCATTGTCCAGCGTGTCATATTCGCAGAGATTTATCTTGGCAAGCTTCTCGGCGCGCCCGACAGTGCGGTTGAGGATCGTGACCTTGACGCCACGGTTCCTGAGAGCCCAGACAATTGCCTGTGAAGCTCCGCCTGCACCGATGACCAGCGCGGACTTCACGCGGCCTGAATCGATATCCTTGAGAATCGGCTGCAGAAAGCCATAGTAATCGGTATTCATACCCTTCCACATGCCGGGCATCCTCACAACGGTATTGCAGGCTCCGATCTGCTTCACTTCCCGCGTGATGTTGCCAAGATACATAAGCACGGCATCCTTGAACGGGATCGTGACGGAGAAGCCGCGCATCTTCAGATACTCCGCGAGCGCGAAGAAGATGCGGACATTATCGACGAGGAACGGAAGATAGACCGCATTGTAGTTGATTGCATGGAAGCCCAGGTTGTGGATCACAGGCGATGTCGTATGGAGCACTGGATTGCCGATGATACCGTAGATACCCGTGCGCTCATCCACTTTATCAGCTCTGTAGAGAAGCTTGAGGTCACGTGCGCTGACCTGTCCGGGAGCCACAGCTTCGCCGGAGCATGCAAATGTGAGAAGCGAGCCTGCCTTCCTGTAGAGTATGCGGAGCGGTATTCCCCAGTCGCCCATGCCGATGATGATCTTCGGCACATCCTTCAGCTCCTCCGATATCCTGAACAGCGTCAGCAGGTCCTGAATCGTATGAGGCGTGACCGCAGCCTTCGCGATATCCCCGCGCTCTGAAAGGCGGTATATGCGTGAATAGATATCATCGGGGATGCCGGAGAAATCATGGAAGGAGCGGATGATCTTAACACCCTTCTCCCTCGCCTTCGCCTCGACATCGTTCTTCTTCACATCCTCCTCGATATCGACATAGGCGAAGTCGCCATCGAGAGCTTCGAGAAGCAGCTGCCGCCTGTCCCTCTCAGGGAGCGTGCACCTGCCGCCATCTTCCTTCCGGCGGAGCGTGAGGATGACAGGAAGCCCTGCCGCTGCAGGGAATGAAGAAGCTTTCTTCTGCTCTTCTGGCACGAGGTAATCAAGCCGTAGCTCGGCGAGATCAATATACTCGCGGTTCTGCCTGATTTCATCCAGGCAAGATGCCAAAGTTGTGCCCGATAGCGTAAGACAGATCAATTGCTTCTCCTTGATGAACCGGGGGATTCCTGATATGTTCCGATAATAGCCATAACCCGGCCAATACGCAAGATGAGAACACTTCAGATACAGGATGCGTCGCTCAGCTTCGGTGAGCGCACGATACTCAGGAATATAGGTTTCACGATGAATGAGAGGACCAGGGCCGCGCTTGCAGGAGCAAACGGCTCCGGGAAATCGACGCTTCTGAAGGTCATCTCAGGAGATATCAAGGCTGACAGCGCATCGGTCACACTCACGAAGGGTGCGAGGATCTCGTATCTTCCGCAGTCAGACATCGTGCTTCCGGATAAATCGGTATATGACGCTGCAGAGGAAGGCTACAGACGATTCCTGCCGATCCTCCGCGAGATCTCTGAACTTGAGGAGCGCACAATCGGAGGCGGAGATGATGCAATGGCAGCGGCAGCGAGGCTCAGCGAATGCCATGAAATGCTGTCAGGCTCCGGCTACTATGAGCGCAAGCCAAGGATCGAGGCAATACTCTTCGGACTCGGATTCAGGAAAACAGACCTTACGCGTCCTGCCCGCGAGTTCTCTGGCGGCTATCAGATGCGCATCGCCCTTGCACGCATCCTTCTTGAGGATCCGGACTTCCTCTTCCTCGATGAGCCCACGAACTACCTGGATATCGAGGCGCTTGTCTGGCTCGAGGAATACCTCAGGGCCTTCGACGGAGGCCTGATGGTCGTTTCCCATGACCAGGGCTTCCTCGATGACATGGTCAATGAAGTCTATGAGCTCTTCAACGGGAATCTCACCCGCTACAGCGGCAACTACTCCGCTTACCTCGTCAGGCGCGAGGAGGAGATCAGGGAGATAGAGAAAGCCTACAGGAAGCAGCAGGAGGAGATAGAGAAGACGGAAGCATTCATCGAGCGCTTCCGTTACAAGGCAACGAAAAGCCGCCAGGTCCAGTCGAGGATCAAGGCGCTGGACAAGCTCGAGATGATTGAGATCCCTCCTCATCTGAGGAAGCTATCATTCACATTCCCCCCTGCCCCGCATTCCGGCAACGACGTCATCGCTGCGGAGAATCTCTCCAAGTCATATGGCAGCCAGCGGATCTACTCGGATTTCTCCTTCCTTGTCCGCAAAGGAGAACGGCTCGCGATAACAGGCCGCAACGGTGCGGGGAAATCGACGCTGCTGAGGATGCTTGCAGGCGCTGACAGCGACTACACAGGCACGATCCGTGATGGAGCCGGTGTGAGGAAGGCTTACTTCGCACAGGACACGGAGAATACGCTCTGCCCGGAGAACACGGTGCTTGAGGAAGCGGAAAGCCTTGCAGACACGAAGGATATCCCGGATATAAGGAATCTCCTCGGAGCGTTCCTTTTCTCCGATGACGATGTGTTCAAGAAAGTCGCGGTGCTGTCAGGCGGGGAGAAATCGAGGCTTGCGCTTCTCAAGATCCTTCTCCATCCGTCGAACCTGCTTCTTCTGGATGAGCCGACGAACCATCTCGACATAAATGCGAAGGATATGCTTGAGAAAGCAATCGCTTCCTATGGCGGCACTGTCATATTCGTGAGCCATGACAGGCATTTCATAAAGAACCTTGCAACAAGGATACTCTATCTTTCCGAAGACGGACCGGAATTCTTCGATGGCGACTACAGCTACTTCGAGTACAAGATCGAGGAGAAGGAACGCATGCTTGCAGAGGAAAGCCATGCGAAATCCAAGGCTGCACCTGAGAAGAAGCAGAAGACAGAATCCAGGGAGGAAGCGAATCAGAAGCGCAACCGCCTGAAGACACTCGAACGCAGCGCGGAGAAGCTGATGGCGGAGCTTGATGCGCTCAATGCTGAGATGGAGAAGCTTGATGAGGCTATATCGCGTCCGGAGAACTACTCCGACACGAAGAAGATCACGGATCTCATGAAGAAGAAGGATGAGCTCTCTGCGGCCATAGCAGCAAAGGAAGAAGAATGGATGAGGACAGCAGAGGAGGCAGACCTGTGCAGAGAATAATCGAACCGGACACGCTGCAGCTTGAGTTCGGCAGGCGCTTCCCGTCCGTCCTCCTCGCCTCATCCTCCCCTAACCGCCGCGCACTTCTCGAGAAGGGCGGAACACACGTGGATGTATTCGTCCCTGATGCCGACGAGACAAAAAGAGGAAGCTCTCCCGAGGAGATCGTGATGTCAATCGCTGAGCGCAAGATCGATGCGTACATCGCCTCTCCCGCATTCAGCAGCACAAGGCTGGCCATCGCAGCTGACACGCTCGTCCTCATCAACGGGCACCTTCTCGGAAAGCCCCAGGACAAACACGATGCGGAACGGATTCTCCGGGAGCTTTCAGGCGCAAGGCAGACAGTGATATCAGCAGCGGGACTCTACGTCCCGGGAAAGGGAAAGGTGCTTCTCGAGGATACAGCCGGCGTGATATTCCGCCCCCTTTCTGACGATGACATAGCACAGTATCTCTCGACAGGTGAATGGCAGGGAGCGGCAGGCGCATACCGACTGCAGAAGACTGGCTATGAACTTGTAGAGAAAATAGATGGAGACTGGACAACTGTCGTAGGTCTTCCATTGAAGAAGATCATTGATTCGATATGATAACAATACGATAAAATCTAATTACAATATTTTTATTGTATAATATTCGTATTTATTCTGATAATTTCGCTGTGCTTATTTAATGCAAAATGCAAGAAAACATGAAAACTCTTATTTTGACTAGTGCATTCAGATAACGAAAGAGCAGATATGCCATCAAAAAGAATTACCTTTACACACAGAAGATGTCCGATCTTGCTTGAGACTGGAAAAGAAGGCCGCTGCATACTATTGGATTGTGGCCATGTGATTGCCTTCTGCAAGACGAAGTGAACTTTGTCGCTTTCATCCTGCAGGACAAGCATGCAGGTTTTCTTGCGGCATATCTTATAAACACGATCACAGACGGCAGGCTATCATAGTATTGGCGTTGACTTTGGCAAAGGCTTATTGTAATTTATTATTAGCTGGGATAACCAGTTAGGGGCTGGTCGAAATGACCCTGGCCCCCCTGATGGCGGGTAAGACACCCGCTTTTTTATTGAAGGAACGATAGGCATGAAAGAACTCAGCATATTCGTAGATGAATCAGGTGACTTCGGTGATTATGCTGAACATTCATCCTATTACATCATATGGCTCTATACATAAAAGTGTGGGAAGCCTCAACCATGATCAATAGTATCTAAAGACAGGAAAGGGTCTCTTCCTGTAATGTTTAACTTGCAAAACCCAACATAAACAAGGAAGAAACCCATGAATGACTGTATCATGTTACGGCATAATCTGCCATGCTTTTCCGTCACGGATGAGCCTGAGCTTGTAACTTCAAGGACGGGGAAAGAGATCTATGTGACAAGAGGGATCTGCACGGCACCGGGACCCGGGAAGTGCCCTGTATGCGGGAGCGCGATGCACAGGCACGGGAAGCATGAGATGAGGCTGCAGGATATAGATCT
>CALXKY010000125.1 GCA_944389055.1 uncultured Spirochaetaceae bacterium
AATTGACAACCTTATGGTTAGATTCTGTTTTTTGATTTTCTAAGTCTTTCGGTTAGGTTTTATTTTGATTCAACACGCTATCATACTGATATTGTTTCCGTGAGAAAATATCATATGCTGCAATTTCCTGCTCATTCCGGATAATCTGAATATCTGAAAATATCACATTCACCCAGCTGACAAGAATCCCCGCTGTGCGTATCATGCGGCCTATGAGAATACTGCTGCAGCTTCTGCTGCTTTCCGCAATAACGCTTCTGGGGGAAGCTGTATCATACCTGCTCCCCTTCACATTTCCCGGCACGCTGATTGCGATGTTCATCCTTCTCGCTCTCATGGGAACCGGGATCATCCGCGAGAGCCATCTTGAGGAGAGTAACGCGATCTTCACCAGTTACATGGCCCTCTTCTTCGTGCCGGCAGGCGTGGAGGTCGTGGAAAACCTGGAGATCCTCAGCACGGCTTGGCTTCCCCTCGTGGGGATATCTGTCGTATCGCTCTTCGTGACATTCCTCGCAGCGGCAAAAGCCGTTGAATTCACTGAATGGCTCCTGAAAAGGAAAGGAGACAGGAAATGAAGGAAATCATAACCTGCAATCCGCTCTTCGGCATAGGGATCACGATCTTCAGCTACTGGATCGGTTCGGTTCTCGGCAGGAAGACGGGCAAGGCGGTATTCAACCCGCTTCTCATCGCGGAGATTCTGATCATCGCCGTGCTCCTTATCTTCGATATACCTTTTTCCGCCTACAGTGAAGGCGGCGCATTCATAAATATGTTCCTTGGTCCGGTGACAGCACTCCTCGCCTGCTCCATATACAGGACAAGGAAACTGGTCGGCATGCACTTTATCCCGATTCTCGCAGGAACGATTGCCGGAAGCATCGCCTCGATCGTGACTATAATCCTTCTTTCGGAACTGCTGGGCCTCGAAACAACGCTGAAAGCGTCCCTCATACCCAAAAGCGTCACGACGCCGATTGCCATCGCCATTTCAGAGATGCTCGGAGGAGTGAGATCGCTCACTGTGACATCACTTCTGCTGACAGGCGTGCTTGGGAACATCCTCGCCCCTTTCATGATAAAGCTCTTCAGGGTGCATGACAGGGTTGCTCAGGGCGTAGCCATCGGAACAGCAAGCCATGTCGTCGGGACATCCAAGGCACTGGAGCTCGGAGAGGATATAGGAGCCATCAGCAGCATCGCCCTCTCCTTCTCCGGCATCGTCACGGCTATAATCGCTGCAGCGTTCCTCTGAGGATCAGCTCTCCGCGGGATAGTCGTCTGCGTCAGGATACGGAAGCTTCTCACCTTTGCGCTCGAGAAGCATGGGAAGAATGATATTGAAATCCCTGTTTTCGAACGTTATATCCTTATCGATATAAGTGCTTATATACACCCAGAAGGCATCGCCGGACTGGTAAGCTGCCTCTCCGCTGCCATATGCCCCGTCATGGACCTCTGCCAGAACCGAGGGACAGCGAAGGATGTAGTTGAACTCTGTGCCATCCCCGTTTTCCACGGTTTTGCCATCGGCATAGTAAAGATAGAAGGTATCATCAGGCACTTCGAATGGAATCTGCCCCCTGTCACGGAAGATCACCATGACACCTTTTCCATCCCGGATGATGGGCTCGCCATAAACAATGCTTCTGCTTCCAGATCCTGAGATTGCATCGATATTGCTGTCCATCTTCAGTGATGGACCGCTGTTTTCATCCGCACACCCTGCTGAAACAACGAGGATCACCGCCGCAAAGATGATGAATAAACGCTTCATATGATCTGACGCCTCCTGTCAGGCATAATCATAACACAGGAACAGGGTCAGGAAATGGCAGGATTCACAGCGGAGAGCGGACTATCTGCTCTCGGCAGCATAACGTGCTCACGGGGAATCCACCCTGGCAGCGAGCTGCCAAGGGGACAACAGGAAAAATGCTGCTTCAGTTAGGCATACCGCCTGTAAAGACACCCATCCTTTCCCGGGTACGGACAAGTGCATTGCGCTCATTCTCCGGATGGTATTATAATTTAACCAGAATCAATTCTGGTAAAATCGATTACGGTAAAAATGGAGAAGGTTATGTTTCTGGGAAGGCAGAGGGAACTTGAAAGGCTGAGAAAAGAACTCAGCGTGGAAAGGAAATCAGCAATACTGATATACGGGCGCAGGCGTATTGGTAAAACCACGCTCATATCAGAAGCGCTCAGGAACACCACGGGCACGATAATACGCTTCACAGCAGTCCCTGATGAGCTCTCCGAGAATGCCAGAAGGCTGTCCCGGGCAGCAGGAGAAGCAATCGGCATGACAGGGCTGGAAATCCCTGATTTCGAAGCTATCCTGAAATTCATCGCTTCGCTGAAGCAGCAGATCATACTGGAAATCGACGAATATCAGGATCTGAGGAAGAAGGCCAAGGGAGAGGTCATCGATGCTTATTTCCGTGATTTCATAGATTATGCACCTGATACCATGAAGATAATCATCTCCGGTTCCGCAATCAGGGTCATGAAGGATCTTCTGAAAGAGGATAATCCTCTATACAAGAGATTCTCAGTCGAAATGCCGCTTGGTGAACTGGATTATCAGGAAGCATCTCTTTTCTATCCGGAGCGGAGTGTCCGTGAGAAGATCACACTATATGCGGTATTCGGAGGGATTCCGATGATCCTCTCCATGATAGATCCTGCATTGACAGCCGAAGAGAATATAATTGCCCTCATGCTGGAGAAAACAGGTTTTGCCCGTTCCTACACAGAGGATGTCCTGTATGCGGAACTCAGAAGCTCTGGAGGAGCATATTCGGCAATCACACGCATAGGAAACGGCAGGCGCAGCTACTCTGAAATCAGGTCCTGCCTCGAAGACGAGGAAAGCCGCAATTCCCTGGACTATACGCTCGAACAGCTGCAGAAGGCCGATTTCATAGAGAAGAAGCAGCCGATAAACATCAGGAGCAGCAGACGGAAACTGTTCTATGAGCTCAGATCCAACATGCTGCGCTTCCACCTATCATATATAGAGAAGAATCCAGCGGCAGCAGGTTCTCCGGCATTCTTCAGGAAATATGTCTTGCCGTCGCTTGATACATTCATCTCTTACAGATTCGAGGAGATGGCCCGCCAATGGTTCTCGATACAGATGGAAAAGGGGCTGCGGTCAGATATCATAAGCGTCGGAACATACTGGTATGACGACAAAGCAGCCAAGCGCAGCGGTGAATTCGATGTTGCTCTGGAAACACTCAGAGGATATGAGATCTATGAAGTAAGATTCCTTTCCTCCCCTATGAAAGAAGATCTCATCATGGAGGAAGCAGAGAAAATAAGACGTATTGCAGGCCTGCAGATCTCATCGTTCGGATTCATCTCATCATCAGGCTTTGAGGAACCGGGGCCAATGAGGATATCCGGAGAAGATCTCTTTGCATTCTGACGGCAAAGAAAAAGAGCCCCCGCGCGGATTCGAACCGCGGACCTCAACCTTACCATGGTTGCGCTCTACCGACTGAGCTACAAGGGCACTGCAAGGGCTACATTACCCAAAAGCAAGCTGAGTTGTCAATACCGGCTATCGTACTGCCCCCCGGATAATGCTATCTTCCTGAGGGGAATAAAGACATGAAAAACGATGCGGTCAGAGTCCGGAGAAGCTATAATGTCCCCATGGGAAGGATCTTATCCGCATCATTCTGCTATCCGTATCCATGCGGCTGGCAGCAGCGGGCTTAAGCAAGGCAGAGCCTGCCATCGATCTGAGATAGTCAGGAAGGAGGAACTCATGATAGACAGGAATACGATAGCTTCATCGCTCAGGGAAAGAGGATTCACTATAAACGAGGGATCGCTGAGAGTAAGCGCAGAGAAGGATGGCTGCCGCTTCACGATGCTCTATTCGGAGAAAGGGAACCTCGATGCCGTCATCGAGGAGATTGCGGATACATCGACCGTGGTGAAGCTTATCGCGAGGCCGGACAGGAACGTAACGCTATCTGCAAGCCTTGCAGGGGACGGCAGGCTATGCTTCACACGCACTGATCCTGTCACGGAAACATCGCTCCTGATCTGATCAGAGCTTCTCAAGAGCTGCGAAAGCCTCGATGAACTTCGCGGTCCGGCCCGGGAACTTTATCGTGAGGACACGGTTGCCGTTGTCCTTCCTGTCGATTGCTTCAATGATGCCTTCCCCGTAATTGGCGCTCCGCACCCTGTCGCCGACAGAGAATGAGCCGGCGGCATTGACAGGTTTCCTCTCCGGAGCCACCTTCCTGCCCTGGATGCTTATTGAGCTCGCCCATGCAGGTGTATTCTCGAAACGCTGCGAACTGTATGGCTTATGGGTTATCGCGGAACCGGTGAAGCTCATGGCAGAAGGCTGCGGACGGCCTTTGAGGCACATCGTATCGCCGGATAGCATCTGAGACGGGATCTCCTGCAGGAAACGCGAAGGAGAATGATACTCCGTGCGCCCCCACATCGAGCGCGTTCCGGCAAATGATAGATAAAGGCTCTTGCGGGCACGCGTCATTGCGACATACATGATGCGCCTCTCCTCCTCTTCCTCGCGTACGCTCTCCGCACTGCGTCCGGGGATGATCTCATCTTCGAGGCCGGCAACGAACACGCGGTCAAACTCAAGGCCTTTGGTATTATGCATCGTCATCAGCGTCACCCCGCGCTCATCACGCGGATCATGATCGCCGAGCACCGTTGAATCAAGTGTCAGCTTCTCAAGGAACGCAGAGAGGGCTTCCTTGCCGCACCCGGCTTCGCTCAGGACTGAGACAAGCTGTCCGAGGTTCTCCGTCTTCGTTCGTCTCACCGTCCTGTCAGGTTCCTTGTTATAAAGATCATAGAGCTGGAATTCCTCCAGCGCCCTGTTCATGATATCCCCGAGGTTCTCATCGTTCTCCAGCATGCGCTCTGCATTCTGCCAGGCAGTGAGGAAGATCATCGCATTGCTCCTGATCGTCCCGGAAGAAGCATCGGCGAACGCAGAGAGCGACTCCTGCAGATCAGGTCCCGATGAAACGATC
>CALXKY010000126.1 GCA_944389055.1 uncultured Spirochaetaceae bacterium
GACTCATACCGCAGGCAGCTTTCCTTCCTGCTTGTGTTCCGCTCGCGTCTCCGTGAGGATAGCTTAGCTCTCGGGATCTTTACGCTCTCCGGGCTCCTGATTGCCCTCGGTGCGCTGCTTTTCCCCATAGCTCCCGGGCCTGTTCTCGCCGGGGATTTCATTCCTGCAGCGATGTGCGCAGCCGTATCAATGTTCTTCCGTTTCACCTGTTCTGAAAAGCGGCGTCCAGGTGCTGTGTCAGGCAGCTCTTCCAGACCGCGGATTTTCGGATATGCCTGTCTCGCTGCAGCATTCCTTCATTTCCTCTTCCCCTCGTTTGTCCTGCTATAATGGAAAGATGAACGAACGGATTACGACAGCGGGCGTCGCTGTGAAAGATGGCAGGGTTCTGGTTGCGCGGAGGATGAAGGGCGGATCTCTCTCGGAGAAGTGGGAGTTCCCGGGCGGAAAGCAGCGCTGGGGAGAGACCGATGCTGATACGCTCAGGCGTGAGTATATGGAGGAGCTTGCCGCCGAGATCGAGGTGGGGGAGAAGCTGGTCTCATTCAGCTTCGAGAATGGCGATACGCTGTATCATCTCCATGCCTATCTCATAGCAATTCTTTCGGATGATCTCAGCCTTGCAGTGCACACCGAAATGCGCTGGGTTGATGCGGAGGAGCTCCGTGCGCTTGATATGGGCGGATCGGATGGGAAATTACGCGAAGCTGTGCTGTCTGTTCTCTTGAATACCTCGCTATGAGAGTTCTACTATCAGAGTAAATTCAGCGAGGTGATTATGGAAAAGAAGAATATCAACTGGTCTGAGCTTGGTTTCGGCTATACTCCGACGGATTATCGCTTCATGGCAGAATGGAAGGATGGAAGCTGGGATGAGGGGGCATTGATCTCTGACAGCAATGTCACTATCTCAGAGTGCGCAGGTGTCCTGCAGTATGCACAGACATGCTTCGAAGGCCTTAAGGCCTATACCCAGAAGGATGGCAGCATCGTCACATTCCGCCCTGATCTCAACGCAGAGCGTCTCCAGCGCTCGGCAAGGCGTCTTCTTATCCCGGAGATCTCCACGGAGATGTTCCTCAGGGCTCTCGATGAGACAGTGAAGGCAAATGCCGCATGGGTTCCCCCATATGGCACCGGCGCGACGCTCTATGTGCGCCCGTTCCTCTTCGGATCCGGTCCGATCCTCGGTGTTGCTCCTGCTCCGTATTTCCAGTTCCGCCTCTTCTGCTCTCCTGTAGGTCCGTATTTCAAGGGCGGCATAAAGCCTATCAGGATCTGCATATCCGACTATGACAGGGCAGCCCCGCATGGTACCGGTGATATCAAGGCAGGACTGAATTATGCAATGTCGCTTTACGCAGGTGACCTGGCCCATAAAAACGGCTTCTCGGAGAATATGTTCCTTGATGCCGCGACAAGGACATATGTAGAAGAGACTGGAGGTGCGAACTTTCTTTTCGTCACGAAGGACGGGAAGATCGTCACACCGAAATCCTCGACGATCCTGCCTTCAATCACAAGGCGCTCGCTTGTCTATGTTGCTGAGAAGTATCTCGGCATTGAAGTCATAGAGCGGCCGGTTCCATTCGAGGAGGTCAGCGAGTTCAGCGAAGTCGGTGTCTGCGGAACAGCTGCCGTCATCTCTCCTGTCGGGGAGATAGACGATCATGGAAGGAAGATCATGGTTCCATCGGGAATGGATCAGTTCGGACCTGTTCTCGGAAAGCTCCGCGAGACGCTTACCGGCATCCAGAACGGAGATATCGAGGCTCCGGAGGGATGGATCAGGAAGATCTGCTGATGCGAAAAGGAGGCAGATTGTTGCCTCCTTCCACCGCAAAGAAGAAGCCAGGGCAACGCACCCTGGCTTTTCCATTACATGACTGTTCCGTCAGGTATCACCGCATTCTTGTTGATGACGATGATCCCATCATGGACCGAGTACATCTCGAAGTCTCCGTCCGGGCGGGGAATGTTGTCGATTCCGATGCGGCAGTTCGAGCCGATCCTTGCATTCTGGTCGATGATGGCCCTCTTTATGATCGTGGCCTTTCCGATTCCGATGTTCGGGATTCCCTTCCTGGCGTTCTCTGCCTTCTCTTCCTCTGTCTCATAGAAGGTTGCGCCCATGCAGTATACACCATCAAGCGATGCGCCGGCTTCGATGAATGTACGCACGCCGACGATCGAATTCACGATATATGCATTCGTGATGATCGAACCTTCGGATGTGAGCGAGCAGGAGATGTTGCAGAAGTTCGCCTTCGTTGCGGGCAGATGCCTTCTGTGCGTGTAGATCGGCATCTCCTCGTCGTAGAAGTTGAATGCAGGCTTCTCGGAAGCGAGGTTCAGATTCGTCTCGTAGAACGCCTTGATCGTACCGATATCCTCCCAGAAATCAGAGAAGAGATATGCTGCCACCGGGCGTGTCTTTATGATGTCGGGGATTATCTCCTTTCCGAAATCAGTCTTGTCGTTGTTGAGGGCTTCTTCCATCGCCTTGGCATTGAAGATGTAGATACCCATAGAAGCGAGGTACTCATTGTCCTGGTTCCTGTCGGTTCCGAGCTGATCCTGCAGGCATCTCTCCGGTACCTTGTACTCCGTGATATCCATATCGGGAGCCGGCTTCTCATAGAACTTCCTTATCATTCCCTCATCATCGGCTCCGATGATCCCGAGGCCTGTGGCCTGCTCTCTGGAGATCGGCTTTGCGGCAATGGTAAGCTCTGCGCCTGACTGGATGTGCCTGTCGAGCATTTTCTGGAAATCCATCCTGTAGAGCTGATCGCCGGAGAGGATGATATAGTAATCCGCATTCTGATCATGGAAATGCTTGAGATTCTTCCTTACGGCATCTGCCGTTCCCTGATACCAGCTTTCGCTTGCATAGGTCTGCTCTGCAGCGAGGATTTCAACGAATCCGCCGGAGAACTGATCAAACTGATAGGTGTTCGCTATATGGTTATGCAGCGAAGCGCTGTTGAACTGCGTGAGGACATAGATCTGTCTGATTCCGCTGTTGATGCAGTTCGAGATAGGGATATCAACAAGCCTGTATTTCCCGGCAAATGGCACAGCCGGCTTCGCTCTGTCCATCGTGAGCGGATAAAGCCTTGTTCCGCGTCCTCCTCCAAGGACAATGGCAATTGCTTTCTTCTTCTTCATTTTTCCAATCCTCCTGGTGTATTTGCTGTTTATATTATCTTCCTTGAGCAAGATTTCCGTAAAGCTCGATGTATTCACCTGCAGACCTGTCCCATGAGAGATCCTCGGTCATGGCTCTTCTGATGGCCTTGTCCATCTTATCCTTCTCCCTGTAGAAGCTCACTGCACGGCTGACCGCATCGCGTATCGAATCGGAGGAGAGATCCTCCATCAGGAAGCCTGTTCCCTTTGCCGGATTCTCCGTTATATCCACGATAGTGTCAGCAAGCCCTCCCGTCCTGTGCGCTACCGGGAGCGTCCCATAGTGGAGAGAATACATCTGGTTGAGCCCGCATGGTTCGTATCTTGATGGCATGAGGAAGAAATCCGCAGCGCCTTCTGCCTCGTGGGCTGTGATACTGCTGAATGCGATCTTTACGCGGAGGTTCGGATGCATTGTCTCAAGGGCCATGAGCCTTTCCTCATAATGCCTGTCCCCTGTGCCTATGACGAGCAGCTGGAATGTCCTCTCTGCAAGAAGCTCATCGAGGATGGGGTGATTCCCGCCAAGCAGCTCCGCGTATCCTTTCTGGTCAGCAATGCGGGAGACCATCGAGAAGAGCGGGATATCAGGATTCTCCTCGAATCCATACTCCCTCTGCACCCTGGCTTTCAGTGCCCTCTTCCCGGAAAGGTCCCTCGATGAGTAGTGCTCAGGGAAGAATCTGTCCGTCTTCGTATTCCATTCATGGGTATCCATGCCGTTGAGGATTCCTTTCAGCCTGTCCTTCCGTTCTCTGAGGAGCCAGTCAAGGCCGCAGCCGTATTTCTGTGTCTGTATCTCCCTGGCATATGTAGGCGAGACCGTAGTGATCATATCCGCGGTCTCAAGTCCGCCTTTCAGCATGTTGAGGCGTTCCGCTCCGGCATTCCCCGAGAACATTCCCCGATCAAGCCTGTCACCGCCAAGCACTGCATCGTAGCGGGAGAAATCGCCCTGATAAGCAAGATTATGTATCGTGAAGATCGTATGAGCGCTGCTTCCTGTTTCCCTGAGGTAGAAGGGGACAAGCCCTGCTGTCCAGTCGTGGCAGTGCACGATATCGGCTTTCCATCCCGCAGCTTCCGGATACAGCGCGGCAGCTTTCGCGAAGAGCATGAAGCGCTCTGCGTTGTCAGGGTAGGGGGTGAATGACGTGTCGCCGTATATTCCCTTCCGCTCGGTGAAGAACGGGTGGACAAGTCCTACGTATTCGACGCCGTCGAGCTTCTTCCTGAGTGTAGAGACTTCACAGTCCCTTCCGAGCATCGGGACGCTGTATGAAGGTCCTTTCCGGAATCCCTTCCTGTCAATGAAGGAATACATCGGCATGAATATGCAGACAGTTTCCCCTTTTTTCGCAAGTGCGGGGGAGAGCGAACCTAAAACATCAGCCAGTCCCCCGGATTTCGAATAGGGGACAGCTTCGCTGGAAACCATCAGGATATTCATGGCTATGATTATCCTTCAACGCAATGATAAAGGCAAGGAAAAAAGCCCCTGTTTTATGCTCTGAATCGCAGAAGGAGCGCTGCTGCGCGCTCCTTCCGTCATAGTCCCATCGATCTGATATACTCGTCGGCAGCATGTGCCGCGATTGCTCCATCGCTGGCTGCTGTCACGACCTGCCGGAACGGCGTCGTCCTGACATCTCCTGCTGCAAACAGTCCCGGAACTGAAGTCTTCATATCATCACCGGCACATACGAATCCGCCTCCATCGAGCTCTGCAAAGCCAGAGAGCACGCCTGAGTTGGGCACGATTCCGACGAAGATGAAGACTGCGTCCACCATCAGGTCCGTGCCATCCGTGAGATGCACTGAGGT
>CALXKY010000127.1 GCA_944389055.1 uncultured Spirochaetaceae bacterium
TTCCTCTCCATTCCTGTCATTGATGAAGGATCCGACCATGAATACGCACTTCGCGGTCTTCCTCGGATCGATATCCAGATATCCGGCAAGCGCCTCAATCGTGCTTGCCTCGGGTGTCTCGACCTTCTCTATTGGGAGCATTTCCTCCTTGAAGTACTCCTTCTTCATCTTCGCGACCTGCCTGTTCGCGGTGTATCCGCATTCAGGGCAGAGGATGATCGTATCCTCACCGATGGGGGAGAGGTACATGTATTCATGAGAGACCTTTCCTCCCATCATGCCTGTATCAGCGGCAACGGCTACGCATGGAAGGGCGCAGCGGGAGTAGATGCGGAAGTATGCCTTGTAGTGTGCAGCATACTGCTTCTGCAGCCCTTCGTAATCCTTGTCGAAGGTGTAGGAGTCGAGCATCGTGAACTCGCGCACTCTTATGAGTCCTGCCCTCGGTCTCGGATCATCCCTCCATTTCGTCTGTATGTGGTAGACGAGCAGCGGGAGGCGCTTGTAGGAATCGATCAGATTCCTCGCAAGATCGGTAACGGCTTCCTCGTGAGTCATGGCAAGCACCATATCGCGGTTATTGCGGTCCTTGAAGCGTCCCATCTCCTTGTCGATTGAATAGAATCTTCCTGTTTCCTTCCAGATGTCAGCGGGATTCACGACCGGCATCATCAGCTCCTCAGCTCCGATCCTGTCCATCTCATCCCTTATGATGGACTCTATCTTCTGCGTTGCCCTGAAGCCGAGCGGGAGAAGGGAGAAGATGCCTGCTCCCATCTGCCTTATATAACCTGCTCTGAGAAGATACTCGTATCCCTTCGTATCCGCACCGTTCGGCGCTTCCCTCAGAGTCTTTGAAAACATTCTGGACATTCTCATGATTCAGTCTCCTACTAACCGGTCATTATATGGATAGGGGGAAGGGAAGGCAACCGAACCCGGTCGGCATAGAAGCCTCTCTGGTGTATCATAGCGGTATGAGGAATGCACTCGATCTTGAGACTGTGAGGCTTTCTGATGACGGCAGGTCTGTCATCATACTTGATCAGACGCTCCTGCCAGGCAAGGCGGAATACAGGGAGCTCCGTACTCCGGAGGAGATATGGACTGCGATAAAGAACCTCCAGGTAAGGGGTGCTCCCGCGATAGGTGTTGCCGCCGCATGCGGGGTTGCTGCTGTCATGCAGCAGGAGAACGGAAGCTTCGAAGAGGCCTCCAGGCGCTTTTCCGCCGTGAAGGCATATCTTGAGACGGCAAGGCCTACAGCCTACAACCTCTTCTGGGCGCTTGACCGCATGGAGAAGGTCCTGAAAGGACAGACGGATACGGCAGGGCTTAAAAAGGCTCTCATCAGAGAAGCAGAGGCGATCCGCAGCGAGGATATCGCGATAAGCCGCAGCATCGGCGAGCTTGGATTCTCCCTCCTCCGCCATGGGGACGGGATCCTCACTCACTGCAACGCCGGCTCCCTTGCGACGGCGAAGTACGGTACGGCGCTTGCTCCGGTGTACATCGCGCTCGAGCACGGCTGGAATGACATCAGGGTCTACTGCGATGAGACGAGGCCTCTCCTGCAGGGCGCGAGGCTGACTGCTTTCGAGATGCAGAGCGCTGGCATCGACACCACGCTCATCTGTGACAGCATGGCTTCCTATGTCATGAAGAAGGGTCTTGTGGATATCGTCATAGTCGGATGCGACAGGGTCGCTGCCAATGGAGACGCGGCGAACAAGATCGGCACCAGCGGGGTTGCGGTACTTGCCCATCATTACGGCATTCCGTTCTTCGTTGCAGCGCCTTCATCGACCATCGATATGTCCATTTCTTCGGGTGCGGAGATACCAGTCGAGGAGAGATCCCCGGAGGAAGTGACGGAGATGTGGTACAGCCATCGCATGGCCCCGGAGGGCGTAAAGGTGCTTAATCCTGCATTCGATGTGACTGACAGCAGCCTGATAACCGGAATCATCACGGAGCGCGGAATCGCGTATCCGCCATTCGGTGAGGCTTTCATGGAAATGCTGTCCGGAGGGATGTGATATGGGAGCAAGGGAAGATATAGCGCTCTTCATGAAGAGGGCATATGACAGGGGACTTACAACAGCTACCGGCGGCAATATAAGCGTGCGGGAAGGCAGCGTGATGCTGATCACGCCATCGGGAAAGGATAAGGGTTCGCTCTCTGCCGATGATATCGCCGAGGTGGATATGCCAACCGGGGAGAATCTCACTCCGGACAGGAAGCTGAGCATCGAGACGGGGATGCATCGTGCAGTCTATCTTGCCAGGCCTGATGTGATGGCCATCGTTCATTGCCATCCGCTCTATTCCTGCCTCTTCGCTGCTTCCGAGGAACGCGTGAACACTGCGCTTGTCGCGGAGGATTTCCTTCTCCTTGATGAAGTCGTGAAGGTCCCGTATGCGCTGATGGGCACCGAGGAGCTTGCCATGGCTGTCGCAGCATATGCACCAGAGCATGATGCGCTCCTTCTCGAGAATCACGGGGCGATTGCATTCGGACGCACGCTGCTGAGCGCATTCGACAGGCTCGAATGCCTTGAGCAGGCTGCACACCTCACATATCTCTCGCACGAGGTGGCGGCACGTGGTATAAATAAGCAGGAAAGGGACAGAATCGTCCAGATGAGATAGAGGAGATATCTATGGATAAAGCAGCCATTGACGCGCTCCGCGATGCCGCATTCTCGATCAGATGCAGCACTATTCGCGAGATAGCCTCATTCGGTTCCGGCCATATCGGCGGAAGCATGTCGATCATTGAGATCCTGACATATCTTTACTACAGGGAGATGGATACGGATCCGTCCGATCCGGGAAAGGAGACAAGGGACCGCCTTGTCGTTTCCAAGGGCCATGCGGGCCCGGCTGTCTATGCAACGCTTGCCTCAAAAGGATTCTTCCCCGGTGAATGGCTTTCCACGCTCAATCAGGGCGGTACGAGGCTTCCTTCGCATTGCGATATGACGAAGACGCCTGGCATAGATTTCACCGGCGGATCCCTCGGACAGGGCTTCTCTGCAGCTGTAGGCATCGCGCTCGGGCAGCGCGTGAGGAAGCTCGGTGCGCGCACTTTCACGATCATCGGGGATGGAGAGTCACAGGAGGGGCAGGTCTGGGAAGCAGCAGAGGCCGCAGGTGCCTGGAAACTCGATAACCTCTTCGCATTCCTTGATCTCAACGGCCAGCAGCTCGATGGATACACGAAGGATATCATCCCGCAGATCCATATCCCTGAGAGGTGGAAGTCATTCGGATGGGATACACGGGAGATCAACGGCCACGATTTCAGCGAGATCGAGGAGGCCATCGAGGCGGCAAAGAAGACGCCGGGAATGCCTCACATGATAATAATGAATACCATCAAGAGCTACGGATACATCCCCGGTGAGGGCATAAAGAGCAACCACTCCATGCCCATCACGCCGGAGGGAGCCGAGGAGGCCATCAGGGCACTGAAGGAAAGGGAGGGCAGAGTATGAAGGATGCGCACGTATATTCCCACTACAGGGATACTGTGATCGGAGCGGTCGTCGACCTTGCGGCGGAGCACCCGGAAATCGTATTCCTCGATGCCGATCTTTCCTCATGCATCGGATCGACAGCCTTCCAGAAGGCATATCCGGACAGGTTCTTCAACTGCGGGATCGCGGAGGCGAACATGGTCGGCGTTGCAGCTGGCCTTGCTTCCACAGGCCTTGTGCCGTTCATCCATTCATTCGGATGCTTCGCTTCCCGCCGTGATTACGATCAGCTCTTCATCTCTGTCGGCTACACGCATCAGCGAGTGCATATCATCGGCTCGGATCCCGGCATAACCGCACAGTACAACGGCGGAACGCATATGCCGTTCGAGGATATCGCGCTGATGAGGCAGATCCCTGGGATGGTCATCGTGGAACCCTCCGATGCTCAGTCCCTCTATGAGCTCACGCAGCAGGTCTATGAAAACGGTCAGTCATCGTATATCCGCACGCCGCGCAAAGGCATCAGCTTCAGGTATACCACAGAGGATCATATCGAGCTCGGCAAGGGCATAGAGCTCCGTGATGGCGGCGACATCGCCATCATCGCCACTGGTGTGCTTATGGTCGATGCGGCAATGGGTGCTGCGGATATCCTCAGAGGCAAGGGAATCGAGGCGACGGTCATAGA
The DNA here is from genome assembly GCA_944389055.1 of uncultured Spirochaetaceae bacterium. Classification (GTDB taxonomy): domain Bacteria; phylum Spirochaetota; class Spirochaetia; order Sphaerochaetales; family Sphaerochaetaceae; genus Ornithospirochaeta. The sequence continues at coordinate 4,174 of CALXKY010000127.1, forward strand.
CCTCCACACGATCAGGCCTCTTGATACCGAGCTTGTGGAAAAGGCGGCGAAGCGCTGCGGACGCGTCCTTGTCGCTGAGAATGGACGATACGCAGGAGGTGTGGGTGAGATGATCGCCTCGCATCTTGCAGCTGTATGCCCCGTGAGGATGGGATTCCTCTCCGTGGGTGAGCGGTTCGGTGAAGTGGGTAACCTCAGCTATCTCTCGAAAGCTTTCGGCTTCACGGCCGAGAACATGGCCGCAAAGGCAGAGGAGCTCCTTGCAAAGTGAAACTGCAGCTGCAGCTTGAGACGATTCCTGTATGGGATGGCGTGAAGGAAGGAAGCGAATGCTTTCTCTGCACGCTGATGAAGAAGGCGGAGGAAGATGGCGTCAGATACTATCTTTCCTCGGCTGTCATGACGCCGGAGGTTCGGGTTGAGATGAACAGGCATGGCTTCTGCCCGCATCATTCCGCACTGCTGGCAGAGGCTGGAAAACCTCAGTCCCTTGCGCTCGCGATGGATACGTACTACGAGGAGAACAAGCGTATCTTCTCTCCGCTGATGGAGAAGATAAAAGCTGCCGGAAATGGCAGGAAAGCCATCAAAGCTGCTTCTGCTTTCTTCGATGCCGTGCATGAGCGCGAGGCTGGATGCCTTATCTGCTCACGCATGGATGAGCGCCTGCTGCGCTATGCATACACCATTGCTTCGCTCTGGCGCGATGACCAGGATTTCCGGGCTGCTCTCAATGCATCGAAGGGCTTGTGCCTCCATCATACTGAAGCTGTGATGAGGGTGGCCGAGGAAGCGCTCAGCGGCGATGACCTTGCGTCTTTCTGCCGC
>CALXKY010000128.1 GCA_944389055.1 uncultured Spirochaetaceae bacterium
ACGGTCTCTATGCCCATATCCATGAAGTGCTGATGGATGATTCCGGTCTTATCCCCGACCTGGCGCATCAGCGTGCTTCCGGACTTCGGCTCCTTCGCTCCCAGCGAGAGGTAGATCCGCTCCGGAATCTTCTCCGGAGTGTGCGAGAGCAGGTAGTCAGCGAAATCCGGATACCATAGCGATCCTGAGGCAGAGACTGCTGATGTGAACAGCGTGGAGGCATAGAGCGAATAGAGCGCGAAGAGGCCTCCGAGCGAATAGCCTGCGATTGCTCTGTACGATGGTGTCCCTGTCTCTTCCTCTATTGCCGGAATGATCGATGCTGAGAGTTCCTCAAGATAGCCATCTGCCTTTCCGCCATATGGGGAGTCCCATCGTGCAGCGGGAGGGGCGGGCCATGGTGTCATGTCATCATTCCAGTCAAGACCGCTTACTGCTGCCAGCGTGAATGCGGCATCGGTGAGCTTGCGTACGGCTTCCCATACTTCCTCTCCTTCATCGTGTACGGTATTCAGGATCACAAGCGGTCCGCCGCTGCGCTTTTCACCGAACAGCTTCACATCCCTTCGTCCGATGGTCATTCCATCTCCTTCCTGAGGTATCTGCCGGTGATGCTTTCAGGCGAGGCCGCGATTTCCTCCGGCGTCCCTTCAGCTATAATCATGCCTCCGTCCGTTCCGCCTCCAGGCCCCATGTCGATTATATAATCGCAGTTTGCGATGACATCCAGGTCATGCTCTATGACTATGACGGTTGCCCCAGCATCGACAAGGGTGGAGAAGACGGATATGAGTGTCTGCACATCCTTCGGATGGAGTCCGATCGTCGGCTCATCGAAGACGAAGACGGATCCTTCCTGCCGCCTTCCCATCTCGGAAGCAAGCTTGAGCCTCTGGGCTTCGCCTCCTGAGAGGGCGGGGGTGCTCTCCCCGAGCGTGAGGTATCCGAGCCCTAGATCATGCAGCACCTGCAGCTTCTCTCCCGCAGCCTTCAGCGGCTGCATTACCGAAAGCGCTTCATCGACCGTCATCTTCATTATCTCTGGAAGCGAATACTCCCTGTCAGAACCTTTCGGCCTCCATCGTATCCTCTCTGCTTTCCCATCATAGCGTGACCCATGGCATGATGGGCATTCTATCGTCACATCAGGGAGGAACTGCACATCCAGGGAAATCTCTCCCGTTCCGTCGCATTCCGGGCAGCGGAGAGAGCCTGTGTTGTATGAGAATGCGCCTGCTCCCAGCCTGGAGGCTTTCGCATCCGGCTGCGATGAGAAGATTTTCCTCAGGTCATCCAGGATTCCGCTGTATGTCGCGACCGTCGATCTTATATTCGTTCCTATCGGGGTGGCATCGATCAGATCCACGCGCCTGATGCCATCTGTTTCGATCTTCTTCACGTGAGGAGGGAGCTTCGTTCCTCCGGTCAGAGCCTGAAGGGCAGGTACAAGGCTTTCGAGGATCAGTGTTGTCTTTCCCGATCCTGATACGCCTGTGACTGCAATGAGACGTCCTTCCGGGAATCTGGCAGAGAGAGGCTTCACCGTATGGATCGCTTCCGTATCCATGGTTATCGCGCCTTTGGAGAAGATCCCGGAAGCGGGCGTCCTTCTCCTCGTGAGCACATCGGCTTTCCTGCTGAGATACGGGCCTATTATGGAGGCGGGGCTGTTCTCCATCTCTCCGATCGTCCCTTCCGCTATTATCGTGCCTCCGTCCCTGCCTGAGCCCGGTCCCATCTCGATCATCCAGTCCGCATGCCTGAGTATCTCCGTGTCATGATCCACGAGGATGACGGAATTGCCGTCCGCAACGAGATCGGAGACAACGCCTTTCAGCCCTTCGATGTTTGCCGGATGGAGGCCCATCGAGGGTTCGTCGAGCACATAGAGAACGCCTGTGGTCCTGTTGCGCACAGCACGCGCAAGCTGCATCCGCTGCCGCTCGCCAGTGGAGAGGGTGGAGGCAGCCCTGTCGAGCGAGAGGTATCCAAGCCCGAGATCGAGAAGCCTCATTGCCGCATCCCTGAAGGATTCCACGATGCTCTCAGCCATCGGTCTCATAGCCTCCGGAAGCGATGAAGGCACTCTCTCAACCCATTCTGACAGCTCTGAGAGAGGCATCGTGCAGGCTTTATCGAGGGAGATGCCCATGATAAGGGGAGCCCTTGCTTCTCCGGAGAGCCTTGTCCCTCCGCATTCAGGACAGATATCCTCGCGTAGGAATTTCTCCACGCGCTTCATGCCCTGCTCATCCTTCACCTTGGAGAGAGCATTCTCGACTGTATAGACAGCATTGTAGTAGGTGAAATCAAGCTCAGCCGCCTGATTGGAGCTCTTTGCCTTGTAGATGATATGCTTCTTCTCTGCAGGACCGCTGAAGACGATATCCTTCTCCCTCTCCGTGAGGTCGCGGAAAGGCACATCGGTACGTACTCCCATCTCCCTGCAGACGTCGGTCATAAGAGACCACATCAGGGAGTTCCATGGAGCTACAGCCCCCTGATCGATCGTCAGCGATTCATCGGGCACCAGCTTCGATCTGTCGACTGTCCTTACGATTCCTGTGCCATTGCATCTCCTGCATGCTCCCTGGCTGTTGAAGGCAAGCTCCTCCGCAGATGGAGCTGTGAACTCCGCCCCGCACACGGGGCAGACGAGCTTCTGCCCCTCTGCAGTAGCGAGCGATGGCTCAAGGTAGTGTCCGTTCGGGCATCGGTGGCTTGCAAGGCGGGAGAACATGAGGCGCAGGCTGTTCAGAAGCTCGCTTCCCGTTCCGAATGTGCTCCTGATCCCGGGGATGCCCGGTCTCTGCCTCAGTGCAAGCGCTGCAGGGATGTACAGCACATCATCCGCCTCTGCCCTCGAGGCCTGCGTGAGCCTTCTTCTAGTATATGTGGAGAGTGCTTCAAGATAACGCCTTGATCCCTCAGCGTACAGCGTCCCCAGCGCAAGCGAGGATTTGCCGGAACCGGAAACACCCGCGATTGCAACGATCTTCCCAAGAGGGATATCAACATCGATGTTCCTGAGGTTATGCACCCTCGCACCGCGTACGAGAATGCGATCAGGAACCGCTCTCATATCTTCCATGCCTATGGTTTACAATGAGCGCGGTTTTCTTTCCAGTGCGGAGTATCATTCCCATGCGCAGATCCCTGATTCCTGCTGCTTGCCGCGGCCCGATGCGGTTTCTTTGCCACTCTGGATGAAATTTTTCCGTATATCTTTACACGGCAAGGCGATTGCCTATATAATGCAGTTCCGTGCGTATCAAGCGCACGCTCTCGCATGAGCGGAGAATGCAGGTATTCTGCGGATACTCCCTTCTTTCTGGAGCCGAAGAGCGATCTTCAGAAATCTTCCTTTCCCCGGGAACTCCAGATGGATGGAAAAGGCGGCAGGGTTCGGTGAACTGCTTTCTTCCGGTCCACAAGCCGGACCGATGCGTTCCCGTATGGCGTTTTGCGCCGGAAGGGAAGGGGCTTACAGCTTCAGAGAGAAAGAATGAAGGTTGAGTTTATGAAGACTATTTTCATCAAACCGCAGTCGATTGAGAGAAAGTGGTATCTCATCGATGCTGAGGGAAAGCCGCTTGGAAGAGTTGCTGCAGCTGCAGCTTCGATTCTCAAGGGCAAGAACAAGGCGGAGTACGTACCTCACCAGGAGATCGGTGATTACGTAATCATCATCAACGCAGCCAAGGCAAAAGTCACCGGCAACAAGATGGCAGATAAGATGTATTATCGCCACTCGATGTATCCAGGCGGACTCAAGGCTGAGTCTTATGGCAAGGTCATAGCACGCAAGCCTACGTATCCGATGGAGCACGCAGTGAAGGGTATGCTTCCGAACAACAGGCTCGGAAGAAAGCTCATGACGAACGTGAAGATCTATGCAGGCGCAGAGCACCCGCACATGGCACAGCAGCCCGTAGCTGTTGAGATTTAAGGAGAGGCGAGATGGCTAAGAAAGAAGATATCAAGTCAATCAACCTCGGCCACGGCGTAGGCCGCCGCAAGACTTCCGGTGCAAGGGTTTACCTCAGGGAAGGCAATGGCCAGGTCAAGGTCAATGGAAAGAAGCTCGAGGAGTATTTCGTCGATGCTATCAATGCAGCTAAGGTTGTGCAGCCGTTCGAGGCAACGGAGACGACGGGTAAGTATGATCTCGTCATCACTGTCGCTGGCGGTGGTATCTGCTCACAGGCTGAGGCTTGCAGGCATGGCCTCGCAAGGGCTCTTGTCAACTATGATGAGGCTCTCCGCCCGGCTCTCCATGCAGCAGGCTACATGACCAGGGATTCCAGGATGGTCGAGAGGAAGAAGTATGGTCAGAAGGGAGCAAGAAGGCGCTTCCAGTTCTCCAAGAGATAAGGACCTTATCTTCGCCAGAAGCGGTCAGCTCATCATGGGCTGGCCTCTTTTTTTCTGCCGTCGTATCATCATGGCATGGACGCATATGAGAGAGCCATCAGGCTGCTTGCCGTCAGGGAGCATACTGAGAAGGAGATAAGGCAGAAGCTTTCCGCGAAAGGTTATTCCGCGGAGGAGATCGATTGCGCTGTTTCGAAGCTTGCAGCGGAGAAGAGCCTTTCGGAGGAGAGGTTCGCCGAGAGCTATATCCGCTCGCGTCTCAGGAAGAGTCCGGAAGGGAAGTCCATTCTGCGGATGAGGCTGAAGGAGAAGGGCACTCCATCTGATGTCGCAGATTCAGCGCTCTCCGCTGCCTGGGAACGCGGTGACTATCTCAATCCTCTCTCCCTGTATTATTCCACGCTCGTCCGCAGGAAAGGAGAGGAGGGCGCAAGAGCGGTCCTCCTCCGCAAGGGTTTCAGGGAGAGCGAGATCCGGGAAGCTGTGTCAGCTGCCGAGCGCGAGGCTTGTGAAGGCGAATGCATCGACGTCGAATAAGCCGCAATCAGTGAGCTTCAGCGACGGGATTACCGGAAGTGCCATGAAGCAGAGT
>CALXKY010000129.1 GCA_944389055.1 uncultured Spirochaetaceae bacterium
ACTATAGCTCAGCTGGATAGAGCATCAGTTTGCGGAACTGAGGGTCGGAGGTTCGAATCCTCTTAGTCTCGTACCAATGGAGAGATGTCCGAGTGGTCGAAGGAGCCGGACTCGAAATCCGGTGTAGTGCTCTGCATTACCGAGGGTTCGAATCCCTCTCTCTCCGAAGAGATGGAAGCATCTCGACATTGAACCTCTGGAGAGGTGTCCGAGTGGTCGAAGGTGCACGATTGGAAGTCGTGTATGGTCGAAAGCCATCGGGGGTTCGAATCCCCCCCTCTCCGTTCAGCAGCAGATACTTGGCTATGTGCGCCGCCCAACCCCGTCAGGGCAGGAATGCAGCAGCGGTAAGCGGAATGCACATGAGACCAGGACCATTTGCTGCTGTTTTTGTCTCCTCATGATTCTATCCATCAAAGAGCCTTGCATGCTATAATCAGCCACCGGAGGAAGCATGGCAGGAGCCTATGAAGTTACGGCAACACGCAAAAGGCCTCAGGACTTCGATCGTCTTGTCGGCCAGGATTTCGTAGTATCGACGCTTGAGAATGCGATAAAGGAGAACCGCATCGCTCATGCGTATCTCTTCTCCGGACCGAGAGGCGTCGGCAAGACCAGCTCAGCACGCCTTCTGGCAAAAGCGCTCAACTGCGAGAAAGGCCCAACTCCCCATCCATGCGGCGTCTGTGATTCGTGCCGTTCGATCGCAGAAGGCAAATCCGTCGATGTGATTGAGATCGATGGTGCCTCCAACACCAGCGTCAATGATATAAGAACCATCAGGGAGGAAGTGCTGTATCCACCGCAGTCATCGAGGTACAAGATATACATCATCGATGAGGTGCATATGCTTTCCACCTCTGCATTCAATGCGCTGCTGAAGACGATTGAGGAACCTCCGGAGTACATCATATTCATATTCGCCACTACGGAGCTGCAGAAGGTGCCGGCAACGATCAGATCGAGATGCCAGCAGTTCCGCTTCAGCCTCATCAGCCAGGACCTTATCATCAGATGCCTGAGGAGCGCCGCAGAGGACTTTGGCATAGAAGCTGATGAGGATGCTCTCTTCTGGATCGCAAAGGAGTCGACCGGATCGATGAGGGATGCCTATACCCTTTTCGATCAGGTTGCGGCATTCTCAGGAAACCATATCACGATTGCGAAGATCCGCGAGAAGCTCTCGATAGCCGGCTCAGATGCCATCGCGCGGATCACCAGGGCATCGCTCGGCGGAGACAGGAACGGAATGCTGGCAGCGCTCTCAGAGCTCTTTGCCTCGGGCGTCTCAGCGGACCAGATCGTTAAGGATACGGCGGAATTCTTCAGGATGCTTATGCTCTGGAAGGCAGGGGTACGGAAGCCGGATGTGCTTGGGGCTGCCGCCTCGGATATCCCCGAGGATATCGCCGCGATGCTGACAGATGAGCAGATCGGGGCAGCGCTCAGGGCTGTCATGAACCTCTACAGGGATCTCCGTTATTCGCTTTCGCCGCGTATCGAGATAGAACTGTTCTTCCTCAGGATAGGATCGCTGCCTCAGCTTGTCTCTCCCGAGGAACTCGTCAGGCGGCTTGAGAAGATGAAGGAGGGCATCGCCGAAGGAAGCGTAGTGGTAAGGACACCGAGGAAAGCCACGCTTCCATCAGCTGCAGCCATGGTGACGGATGAGCCGGTCCTCCAGAAGGAGGAAGCCATGGATACGGAACCCGCTGCCGCAGAGGAAGAAGCCCCAGAGGCCGGTGAGACGGAAGACGCTGATCCCCCAGGGAAGATAGAGGATGAGATAGGCGGAATCGCAGAAGCGCTCCGGAAGATGGGAAAAGTCGTTTCCGCGAGATACATATCATCGGTGAAGCGCATCGAGGAAGGCGATGGGACAATAACATTCGTCTTCTCAAAGCCGCTTGCATACAATAGCCTCAGGAATGATGAGAGAAGCCTGGCCTCCGCCGTAGCTTCCGCTACCGGCAGGACGGATGCCGTGAAGATCCGTCTCGAGGAAGAGAAGAGCCATGATGAGGATTTCTCGCAGCAGATGCGGAACCTCAAGGCATTCTTCGGCGGTACGCTTGTGAAGACCGGCAAAGGCGAAGAGACAGAGGAAAGGAAGGAAGAGAAGAATGTTCCCGAACATGAACCCGTTCGAACTTATGAAGGCAATGGGCTCGATACAGAGCCAGATGAAGACGATTAAGGAAGAGCTTCAGAAGATCACCGCTACAGGCTCAGCCGGTGCCGGCCTTGCCGAGGCGACAGTCAATGGTGATTTCACCGTGCAGAAGATCACGATCTCGGATGCCGCTATGAGCATGAACGACAAGGGTACGCTCGAGGTTCTCATTGCTTCGGCAGTGAATGATGCCATAGCGAAAGCGAAAGAGGCAACGGAAGCCAGATCACGCGAAATCCTGCAGAATATCGAGAGGCGAGGCTGATGGAAGCCATCGAAGAACTGCAGTCACTGATCAAGAAGCTCCCCGGCATGGGAGAGAAATCCGCACAGCGCCTTTCGTATCATCTCATCAGGACGGATGAGAGCTACAACAGGGCCCTGGGCAATGCGATTGCTTCGATAAAGGAGAAGATCCACCCCTGCCCCATCTGCGGCTGCTATACCGAGCATGACATCTGCACATACTGCTCGGACCCATCGAGGGACCGCTCGCTGCTCTGCATCGTAGAAGAGCCGCAGGATGTGCTCTCGATAGCCTCATCCGGTGCATACAGCGGGCTGTTCCACGTTCTCGGCGGAGCGATAAACCCGCTCGGAGGCATCGGTCCTGACAGCCTTTCATTCCCTGAGCTCATGAAGAGGATCGATGAAGGAAGCTTCAAGGAGATAATAATCGCCACGAATCCCACAGAGGAAGGCGATACAACCGCTCTCTACATCAGGCATCTCCTGAAGGATAGGGATATAACGCTTACGAGGCTTGCCTCAGGCCTTCCCATCGGAGGAGATCTCGGATACGCCGACAAGCTTACGCTTATGCGCTCCCTCAGAGGAAGGATCAGATTCTGAGAACGAGAAGGCAATAAGGGAAAGCCCGGTGCCCAGCAGAAGGAGCACTGAAGCCGGAATGGCGATAAGCCATGGTGCGCTCAGCATCGCCGGCCTTGCCTCAGAGAGGATCGATCCGAGCGATGGCAGCGGTGCGGGAATGCCGCAGCCCAGGAAAGAGAGCGTGGATTCCGCAATCACAGCGGAAAGGAAAACGGAGACAGCCTGCATGATGATGTACCTCAGGATACCTGGCAGGATATGGAAGATGAAGATCCTGATGCTTCCGGCCCCCACCGTGCGCGACGCGGTTATGTACTCCTCGCTCATTATCGAGGCTGTCCGCGAATAGGCAGTACGCGTTATATCCGAGATATGCGAGAGCGAGATCGCAATCACCATCTTCATGAATCCCGGCCCTGAAAGAGAGGACAGGAACAGCGCGAGCACGATCGAAGGAACAGCCTTCAGAGAATCCGCAGCTGCAAGCACTGCCTGGCGGGGGAAGCGCGGCAGGGTGCAGAGGTATGACATCACGAGAGCGGCCAGGACTGAGAATAGCGTAACAAGCGCCGCTGCTGCCATGGATATCCCGACACCTCCTGCCGTGCGTTCAAGGAGGCTGCGTCCGAGCATATCCGTACCGAACGGCTCGGAAAGGGATGGGGGTATAAGGCGCGCTGCGGTATCGATCATTCCCTCCCCTCCGAATATGAGGGAAAAGAGCAGAAGGCTTGCGACTATCACGATTCCGGCCTTCCTCACGCCTTCCTCCTCCGCCTCGGATCGATGAGATCCGCAGCTGTTTCAGCTGCCAGCGATACAAGGGATACCATCAGGGCTGAAAGCATCACGATCACTGACGAAAGCGCCGTATCACGGCCGAGAGCCGCCGCCACCATCAGCGATCCCAGACCGGGAAGCGCAAACACCGTCTCCACTGCTGCAGAACCGCCAAGGAAGGCAGCGGCAGATTCCCCGGTTACCATCACGAGAATGGGAAGCGCCGGACGCGTGGCGCCTTTGAAGAGTATCAGACGGCGGCTGAGCCCCGCCGCTGCAGCAGCTCTGGCATAGGGTTCGGATAGATTCTCCCTTAGCGAACGGCGGAAAAGAAGCATCAGAAGCGATGAATGAAGAAGCGCCAGTGCAAGAGACGGAAGGAAAATGGATCCCAGATGGGGCAGAAGACCGCCGGAGAGCGGTACATATCCAGCGACAGGAAACCATCCCAGAAGGACAGCGAAGAGAAGCACAAGATGCATCGCAATCAGAAAGACAGGCATCGATGAGACAGCTATCGCAGCCCCCGTAGAGATTGCATCCGCTGCGCTCTTCCTGCGCACGGAGAGATAGGCAGCCGGCACGGCTATGCAGAGAGATATCAGAAGAGCGAGGGCCGAGACGGAAAGCGTCACGGGCAGCCTTGTGCCTATCATCTCCATGATATCCCTTCCGCCCGCGGAAAGCCCCCAGTTCCCGGCAATGAAAGAGAAGAGGAAATCCGAATACCGCAGCAGGAGCGGCTCATCCAGCCCCATCGAAGCCCGGTAGGCCGCTGCAGCCTCAGGCGAGGCATCCTCCGGCAGGATGTACGCCGAACTGTCGCCAGAAGCGCATGAGAGGCAGATGAAGACCACCGCCGATACAATGAGCATCGTCAGAGGTATCATCGCAAGTCTCTTCAGGAACCTTCTCATCGGAGAGGATTATATATGGAAACCTCACTCCCAGGAAGCTTCCCTGAAGCTGTACCCGTCTGTGAAATCAATGCCTTTGAGGGATGAGACAGAGGCGTGCACCGTGTAATAGTGGCCAGGAACGATTAC
>CALXKY010000130.1 GCA_944389055.1 uncultured Spirochaetaceae bacterium
ACTGCTACGGTTATCGTCCCGTTCTCACCTGTGAATCCCCCGATGTCGCATGTGTCATTGACAGGATCGAAATCAGCGATCCAGTAGTCATAGAGCTCATCAAGGAGGCCATTCTCCCAGCTCTCCGCGATGAAGGCATTGAGCTCGGACAGAAGCCGGTCCTGCCTCTCATTGTTGCCGATGATGCAGGTCGCGTTTATATATCCGGCCGGCTCATCGAGCACAGCGAGATCAGGATGATTCTTCTTCTGCACGCCGTAGCTCACTTCCTCGATGAGATACGCATCGACCTTGCCTGACTTGAGGGCAAGAATCATGTCGTTCGGCATCGTGTAGTACTGGAACGTGGAGTCCGGAACCCTGTCCTGTATCAGTTCCTCATAGAGAACAGCTGTCTGTACACCTATATCATGGCCATTGAGATCCTCAATCGTCTTAAAGCTTTCCGCAGAGAGCACTGCGGCGGATACGGCCAGTGCAATAAGAACGGCAATCAGCTTCCTCATCACTCTTCCTCCACCCATCTGAACCGGATTGTGATGATATGCTCGTATCCCATCGGATCATCCGATATATCATCCTGCTTGACCTCCGTCGTAGGCTCGGCAAGGAGATCCTGGAAGAGTTTGCTGTTGGAGGAACGTACATCGAACCTCTCGCCTTTGTAGCAGATGAGCATCGAGAGGATATCGAGCTTCTCGGAATACTCAACCTTGACGAGGATATCCGGGACCTCCTCATCCGCGGCGATGTTGTTGATGCAGATCTCCTCGAATGCAAGCTGGAGCTTACTCAGACGCTCCGCCTCGATCAGCAGCTTCTCACCATATGCTACGAGCTCATCGTTCATGGCGCTCACATCGAAATCCGTGGAGCTGATCCTGTAGGTAAGCGAGGAGAGACGCTGGATGAACTTCTTCGTGATCTCATGCTTCGGATGCTCGAATATCTCCTTCGGGGTGCCATCTTCGTAGATGTAGCCATCGTACATGAAGAGGATTCGGTTCGATATCTTCCTGGCGAAATCCATCTCATGCGTGACGATCATCATCGTCCTGCCGCTCTTGGCAAGCATCTTGATAACCGACTGGACTTCTCCGATCATCGATGGATCGAGCGCCGATGTAGGCTCATCGAAGAGTATGATCTCAGGATCCATTGCAAGAGTCCTCGCGATTGCGATTCTCTGCTGCTGTCCGCCGGAGAGCTCATCAGGATATGCAAACACCTTCGAGGCAAGGCCGACCTGCTGCAGGAGATACATCGCCTTGTCATAGGCCTCCTGCCTGCTCCTGCCGAGAAGGGTTATCTGAGGATTCATGATGTTCTCGATTATCGTGAGATGCCCGAAGAGGTTGAATGACTGGAAGACCATTCCCATCTTCTTCCTGACCTCATTGATGCTGCAGCCTTTCTGGGTGATATCCTGGCCGTCTACGATGATGCTTCCCGATGTCGGTTCGGTAAGCATGTTGATGCATCTGAGAAGAGTCGACTTCCCGGTTCCGGAAGGCCCGATGATGGATATGACATCACCTTTGTTTATCGTGATATCTATATCCTTTAACGGGATAGTGTCATCGTCGAACACTTTCCGCAGGTGCTTGATCTCTATCATTAGCACTCCTCTGTGAACAGTCGCCCTGCCGGATACGTCCATCCGGTATCCCCTGACTGTTTCCACCCCATAGTAACAGCATACTCCGTATGTGCAAAGTATTTTGGGAAACATTCTCCCTCAATGTTTCCCATTCCGCCGGATCAGGTGCCGCTTGCGGCAACCTTCCCCCTCTTTATCTTCCTTGTAGTGGTCTCCTCCATAGGGGTTGAGAGGATTGTCAGACGCTCGATCTTCTGGAAGCTCTCGAGATTCCTGTTCACAGAGGAGATGATTGACTCGAGCCGCTTCCTGACTTCTGGCTCCGGAACGCCCTTCATCACATCAGGATCAGGATATATGCATGCCTCCACAGCCTCGCCCGGGACATCAGGATTCTTCTGGAAGCCCCTCACGAGGATCTGGCTGATCTCCGGATAGAGCTGGAACATATCCTCGATCTCTTCCGGGAATACATTCTTGCCGCCTTCCGTGACGATGATGTTCTTCGCCCTGCCCTTCAGGAATACATAGCCATCGCTGTCGACATATCCGAGGTCACCGGTGCGCATATAGCCATTCTCATCGAACAAGGCCTTCGTGTTTGCCTCATCCTTGTAATAGCCTCTGCATACGTTCGGACCTTTGATCCTTATCTCCCCGATGCCGTCCTGATCCTTGCCGCCGATGATAAGATCTATGAATGCAAGCGGATGCCCCACGGACGCCGTCTTGAACCGCTCCGGAGGATTGAGGGTAACGATCGGGGAAGCCTCGGTAAGGCCATACCCCTGGATGAATTCAAGCCCGAGCCCATGGAAAGCCCATACAACCTTCGGGGATAGCGGTCCAGCACCGGATATGAGGAGACGTACCTTATCCAGACCTGCCTTTGATGTGATGACACGCTGGAAGAAGCGCCTGAGCGGGGACCTGCCCGTGATCTTGTGCGCAATGCTGTTGATTTCCATCATGGAACGTATCACGGCATATGCCGCCTTTCCCTTTTCCCTGATCTTCGCTGTGATGCCTGCAAGCAGCTTGTTGTACAGGAGAGGGATGCCCATGAAGACAGTGACACCTCCGCGCTTGAGGTCATCGAGCATCCTCGACACGGCAAAGCCATGGCCGAAAAGGCACTCTGCCCCTATTCTGACAGCTTCGAGCAGCACTGCTGTGCAGCAGTAGCTGTGATGAAGCGGAAGCAGGGCATATGTCACATCCCTGCAGTCAAGCATGCGGACTTCATTGACGGTCATATAGACATCAGAGGTTATGTTCGCATGCGTTAGCACAACGCCCTTCTCATTCCCCGTGGTCCCGGAAGTGAAGAGAATCGCAGCGGTATCATCCTCAGAGACCTCCGGAAGATCGTCCGCAAAGGCATCATCCGCTTCGGAAAGCCTCATCCAGATGCTGCTATCCTCGAGTGACGCTGCACCCAGAAGAGATGAGAACCATGCCTCATCCTCATTCTTCATCTGCTGAAGAAGCCCTGGATCCGCGATGACGAAACGGACATCGGCAAAGGCAGCAAGCCTCACGCATTTGCCTGCCTTCATCTGGCAGTCCATAGGCACAGCCACACCACCGGCTTCAGGTATTGCGAAATAGGCGAAAGCCCAGTCAGGGCTGTTCTTGCCCATCAGGAGAACCTTATCCCCTTTCCTGATCCCCATACGGCTGAGATATGCAGCTTCATGGCGTATGACTGAGTATGCCTCGCTGAATGTCCAGCTGAGCTTCTCCTTGCCATGGAAGACGGAGAATGAGATCTTGTCCGGATACTGCTTCTCCGAAAGCCTGAAAAGCTCCGGGAGCGTCGGCCATTTTCCCTTTACGATGAAACCTCTGTATTCATCAAGCTCATCCCATGGATGACGATCAGAAAGCACTGCCATATATGAAATCACTGCACAACCAGGCGTCTGCTGTCAAGATTCATTCAGACGGTTCTTGCCGGTTATCCGCTAACCCATTAAATTAAACGTTACCAAGGGGTAGATATTAAGCAATGGATAATACTGTTAATACATCGGAAAAAGAGGAAATGATCCCGTCAAGGGCAATCGTGCTTCCTCTTCTCGACAGGCCTCTCTTCCCGGAGACCTTCACAACGCTTCTGATAGGAAGGCCCCAGGATGTGCAGACGATAACGAAAGTCATCGAGCGCGATGGCTATTTCGTAGCGCTCCTGCAGGACCAGACGAATGGATTCAGGAGCGTGGGAACGCTGTCCCGCGTCTCAAGATACATAAGGCTGCCCAACAACTGCATACACGTCTTCGTTTCGACACTGCAGAGAGTGAGGATCGAAAGAACGGATATAGATGGGCAGATCACATGGGCTGATTTCGTTCCGGAGCCAGATGTGCCGCTCCGAAGCCAGAAGGATGCCGCCTCATATGTAAGGGTTCTCCGCGATGCCATCGCGGGGCTGAGCCAGTCAACGAACCTCTTCTCGTTCGCAGCTGATGTCAATATATCGAATATCGACGATCCTTCGCTGCTCTCATTCTATGCAGCTTCATCGATCAATGCACCGGGAACATTCCTGCAGGAGATACTCGAGACAAGGAATGCGAAGACAAGGATCGAGAAGCTTCTTTCATTCATCGCAGCCGAGAAGGATATCCTCGACAAGGAGAATGAGATCAAGCAGGAGATCTATGACAGGGTCAGGAACCGCAACAGGGAGCAGCTGCTCCGCGAGCAGATAAAGGCCCTGAACAGCGAGCTTTCGGAGCTTACCGGCAAGCCTTCTTCAGGCACAGTCAATGGAAAGGATGAGGATCTCTGGCAGAAAGCAAAGAACACGAAGCTGCCGGAAACCTACAGGGAAGCAGTCGATAAGGAACTCGACAAGCTCTCCGGCCTTGAGACCATGAATCCTGAATATGCGATGACGAAGCTCTACATAGAGACGCTTCTCTCGCTCCCCTTCTCTTTCGAGGACAAGGCTCCGGACTACTCTATCCAGAAAGTGAAGAAAGTCCTTGAGCATGATCACTATGGGATGAAGGAAGTCAAGGAGAGGATCGTGGAATTCCTTGCTTCACGCCTCAAAGCCGGCAACGGCAAGGGAGCCATCATATGCCTTGCAGGCCCTCCGGGAGTCGGCAAGACATCAATCGGCTATTCGATCGCAAGGGCGCTGGGGAAGAAGATATTCCGCTTCAGCGTCGGAGGAATGAGGGATGAGGC
>CALXKY010000131.1 GCA_944389055.1 uncultured Spirochaetaceae bacterium
TTATGATTCCCTTCCGGCCCCTGACTTCGATGCGCTTCCCGAAGAGATAGGAGTGGTACTGGTTCGTTGAGAAATCATAAATGAAGAGCCTGCCGCCGAAATCAAGCAGGCGAAGCTTCCTCACATAAGCCTCCTCTCCACCTCTTTCAAGACCGGCCCGGCTTCCTGTACGCGGCATGGATGAGCTGAAATCAAGCTCACGGACAATCTCGGGCATCCGGCTGCCCGTTCCGAGAATGATGCGGGCGATGGCTGCCGCATGATGGTTATGCAGTCCGGAGATAAGCACCTGGTCCGCTTCACCTATCTCACCGAGGGCAGCAATGACGGATGCGTAGAGCGGCGTGAATCTATACTGTTCAGCTGCCGCACCCTCATACGTGCTGAGATCCTCCAGCTCTTCATCGCTGAGCTGGAGGAACGTGGTCTCTGCAAGCAAGCGCTCCCCTCTCTCCCCAAGTCTGGACATCAGGGAATGGAAACCTTCCCTGCCGGAGGCCACGATGACTGCATCATGGGGTACGGAGAGAGCCTCTTCCGGGGATGTATGCATATTCCAGCCATCTCTGCCGAGAAGCTCTGCCCGCTCATGGCTTCTTGTGCAGACGGAAACGATGCTCAGGAGCGAAGGGAGCATCCTGGCAATACGGAGATAGAATGCGGCACGCCATCCGGTGCCGAAGAGTACGGCTTTCATGCTGCCATTATAGTTGCATCCGAGCCTTTGCTGCTGATAATCTCTCAATATGCTTTTGAATGTTTTCCAGGAGCTCTTCACATGGCTCATGCTCTTCATAATCCTTCTGAACGTCTCGCAGAGGAAGTATCCTGCCACCGACAGGAAGCGCAGGGCAACACTGCTGCTTGCTGTTGATTTCCTCGTGATCTACACGCTCATCGCACTCGGGGCGGTGTGGAAGCTGCCTGAATGGACAGGCTGGATCTTCCTCGCGCTCGGGATCATCGTCCCGATAATCTTCAGGAAGACCTTCTGGCCATTCCGCCTGCACTGCAGCAAATGCGGGAAGAAGCTCGACTACAATCACATCATCGGGTATGACGAGAATCTCTGCCAGGACTGCTACTGGGAGATGCATCCAGAGGAGAAGAAGGCTGCGGAGGAAAAGAAGAAGACTCCCGAGGAAATACTGGAGGAAAGGTTTGTCAGCGCTGACAGGGTTGATGACATCCCATGGGATGACTGGGAGCCTACGGAGACCTGCGTTCTGACATATGTCACCGATAATGACCGTGTACTGATGATCATGAAGAAGACAGGTCTCGGCTCCGGATACATAAACGCTCCCGGCGGGCATATAGAGCTCGAGGAGACAAAGACCGAAGCTGCCATAAGGGAGACGAAGGAGGAAACTGGACTCACGGTCTCCGATCTCGAGGAGAGGGGCACGCTCCGCTTCCAGTTCAAGGACGGGCTCAGGATGCTCGGCTACGTCTTCTTCACATCCAATTGGTCAGGCACGCTGATCGATGAATGCGAGGAGACAAAGCCCTTCTGGACGGACATAGCGTCGCTTGACTACTCTGCTATGTGGGAGGATGACAGGCTCTGGCTCCCGATGGCGCTCGAGGGCAGGAGATTCTCCGGCTATTTCATATTCGATGACAGAACGATGATTGACAGCAAGGTCGAGGAAGAAGAGGAGGAAGAATCACCTTTCAGCGATGAAGATACTGCAGAGTGAGGCAGTGATGGGGCTGTGGAACCTTTCCCCTTCCCCATTCCATTCCGCCCTTTCCGCCAGAGAGGGAAAGGATCTTATCAAGGAAGCTTACAGAGCTGGGATACGCACATTCGACACAGCCTTCTCCTACGGGGAGGCTGATTCTCTTCTCTCTGCTGCGATGCGCGAGCTCGGCACCCATGGCTTTTCGGTGATATCAAAGGTGATGCCCGTTCCGACACTCAGGAAGAAAGCGATGATATCCCTCAGGAGACTGGGAATCGGACGCTTCTCGGTGCTCCTTCTCCACTGGCCCTCTGATGATGACGCCATCATGCGCGGCATGGAGGATCTGATCGCGCTTAAGGAAGAAGGCCTTACGGAGGCTATCGGAGTCTCGAATTTTCCGCTTCCCCTTCTCAGGAAGACTGCATCACGCTTCCCCGTCGAGTACCATGAACGCCCCCTCTCCCTGATCTGGAACAAGGACTGGGAGGAGGAGAAGGCGCTCGGCATCCGCACTCTTGCCTATGCCCCGCTGGGAATGGGACTGCTTTCGGGAAGATACCGTTCTGCCGACGGGCTCCCGGATGAGAGGAAGAACCTGAAGGCAGTTTCATCGCCGGCCTTCCCTGAGCTTCTCAGAGAACTCTCAGGCGATGCCTCTCTCGCTCTCTCGTGGGTATATTCCATGCATCCATGGGGCGTGGTATCCGGCTTCAGCCACAGAGGAGATACAGCACTGCTCCGCTCCGTGCGCGAGATCGGAAAAGAGAAGATGACAAGGCTAACGGCGCTCGCGGATGCCGTTACGGCCTGCTCTGGATCTGACAATATCTTCGCCCACAGATGGCTGTGATGCTATAATCTGGCAATGCTTGTACCAGTTGAGAGGGCTGAAGCCTCGATAGAGGTGAAGAAATCGAAATTCATAGCAATCGCCATCCCCACGAAAACGATGGAAGGAGTGAAGGAAGCCGTGAGCGAGGTCAGGAAGGAACACCCTGATGCAAACCACGTCGTCCATGCTGCCGTCATCGGGAAAGCAGGCACGATGTACTCATCATCGGATGACCGAGAGCCCAAGAACACAGCTGGCCGCCCAGCGCTTGAAGTGCTGAAGGGATCGGGAGTGACCGATGTGACGGTTGCTGTCGTGAGATACTTCGGAGGAACGCTCCTGGGAACAGGTGGACTGGTAAAGGCATACGGCGACAGCGTGAAGGAGGTGCTGAAGGTGCTCCGCACCGAGCCCCTTATCGAGAAGGCATCCTTCCGCATCGTCATGCCCTATAGTGCATGCACGCTGATGAAGAGGCTTTTCAGCTCGCTCGAGGCCACCATCGAGAAAGAGGACTTCGATATAAACGTAACCGTGGAAGGACGGATAGCCGCAAGCAGGCTCCCCGAACTTGAGAAAGGCGCGATGGATATCGGGCAGGGACGCATACTCCTGACACTCAGTACCTAGAGAGCCTGTATTTCCTCCCATCGCTGAAGAGACCGCTGTCATCCTTCTTCTCCGCTGCCTTCCTGTCTATGGAAGCCGCCAGCTTTATCGCGATGGAGATGGCTCTCGAGAGTGCTTCGGGAGAGACCTTGTCGGGAGTATCATCATCGGTGTGGGCAGGTGTTTCAGTCCCCGGAGCCGCAGCAGTAAGCGTCGTTGCCGGTATTCCGGCACATGCGGCAGCCGCAGCATCCGTCTCTCCTCCGAATAACCCGATCCTCACGACGGGAATCCTGTATCCCATATCATCCGAAAGCGCGGAGCATCTGGCAGCAAGCTCAGAGGAGAGCGGAATGAAGCCATTGCCGTCCGATGAGAGGAAGACAAGATCCTCCGGCTTGTAGAGCCCATCGAAATTGAGCATCACCGGGTTCAGGAGAAGATCCCTGTTCTCCTCAATCCATACCCTGCTTCCGGCAGCACCGCATTCCTCACCGTCGAATGACACGAAAACGAGCCTCGTGGTTCCAAGGCCGCGGCCGCTCTTCTTCTCCCGCGAGAAATGCCTTCCGAGCGCAGCGATTGCCGCAACGCCGGAGAGGTTATCTCCGGCACCGGGAGAATACCGTTCATCGCTGCAGTATACGGAAATGAAGGAAACGGCTGCCGCCGCGAATGAAGCCACGGAGACCAGGAGGAAAAGCAGCGGAGGCATATTCGGCCGCAGGAACCTTCCCTGGAAGAGCTCGGCTATGCACTGCATGGCAGCTGATGCAAGAAGAACGGCAAAGGAAATGGCGGCACTCTGGTCCGAGAAACGGGAGAGGAAACCTGAGCGTTTCCCCTGGACCGGGGCTGAGTCATGATGCGCGGAAAGCACAAGCGTGCGCTCGACGCTGCCATATGGTTCTATGACCGCATGGACAGAGACAGCCTCAGATGAAGGAAACAGCCTGTCAAGGAAACTGCTGCGCCTTCTGAAGCTGCTGAAGAATGCGTAAAGGTACATGAGTCCGGGAATCATCGCAAGATAAGGAAGCCCAGCGATGGAGAAGGCCAGGACAAGAACGGCGGAAACCATCAGGGACAGAAGCATCCAGCGCCGCCGCTCCGGAACGATGGAACCTGAAGTGATCGCGGCATCTTCGGTGAAGGACAGGAATTCATCCCTGATCCTCTCTGCGGCTTTTGCGCTCATCTCAGATGCGGCAGGACGCGGCCCGAGGTCACCGCATAGCGACTGCAGCAGCTCTGCCGCCTCATCGGAAAGGCGCGGCGCATGCACTTCCTCTGCCGGACTGCCTTCTTCCACGTTCCTCCCGCCCAGCTTTCTCACGCTGTCACGGAGTCTGCCGATGATTCCTTTTATCCCTCGTCCCATAACAGGAAATATAGCAGATGCCGCGAAAGCTCGTCAGCTGTCAGAACCTTCCTCCATACCGATTGACAACGGATGCCGCTATCGGTATTATTCAATCCTTGATTGGTAAGTTCCAGAAATTGGAGAGATGTCCGAGTGGTCGATGGTGGCAGTCTTGAAAACTGCTGAGGCGAAAGTCTCCGGGGGTTCGAAT
>CALXKY010000132.1 GCA_944389055.1 uncultured Spirochaetaceae bacterium
CACAGTACTTGGTGCACCTGCTGCGAAAGGCCAGGAGATGGAGGATCATTATTTCGGTTCAATCAGGCCGAGGGTGAAGGCATTCATGGCTGATCTCGATGAAGAGCTCTGGAAACTTGGCATAACGGCGAAGACCGAGCATAACGAAGTCGCTCCATGTCAGCATGAGATGGCGCCTATCTTCGATAATGCAAACAGGGCAACCGATGCCAACCAGCTTACGATGGAGATGCTCAAGAAGATCGCGGAGCGCCATGGTTTTGCCTGCCTTCTGCATGAGAAGCCTTTCGAGGGAATCAACGGCTCCGGAAAGTACAATAACTGGGCACTCAGCACAGACGAGGGTGAGAATCTCCTCGATCCGGGAAAGACGCCAAAGGATAATGCGCAGTTCCTTCTGTTCCTCACCGCTATCATAAAGGCAGTGGATGAGTATCAGGATCTCCTGAGAATCAGTGTCGCAAGCGCTGGAAATGATCACAGACTAGGGGCAAATGAAGCACCACCGGCAATCGTTTCGATATTCGTAGGCGAGGAGCTTGAATCGGTGATTGAGTCGATCATCGAGGGTAAGCCTTTCAAGGGAAGCCCTGCCTCTTCCCGCCTTGATATCGGGACAAGCGTGCTTCCGAAGCTTGCTCGTGACAATTCCGACAGGAACAGGACCAGTCCGTTTGCTTTCACTGGCAATAAGTTCGAGTTCCGCATGCCTGGATCGTCGTTCAATATCGCATGCACGAATGTGATGCTCAATACAGCTGTCGCCGATGCACTGAAGGATTTCTGCGACGTGCTTGAGGGTGCTGAGGATTTCGATTCCGCGCTCAGCATGCTTATAAAATCCGAACTTGAGAAGCACCGGAGGATTCTCTTCAACGGGAATGGATACAGCAAGGAATGGGAGGTGGAAGCTGAGAGACGCGGCCTCTCCAACTACAAGCGCACTCCCGATGCGCTCATACATTACTGCGATGAGAAGAATGTCAGTCTTTTCAGACGCCATAAGGTATATACGAAGGAGGAGATGGAGTCACGCCTCGAGATATCGCTTGATGAGTATCAGAAAGCGATCCATATCGAAGCTGTGACGATGTCGGAGATGCTGCATCGCCAGATACTTCCGGCATCGCTGCGTTTCTCCTCCTCCCTGGCAGCCTCGGCCGAGACAAAGAATCATATCGGAGTATCCGCTGACGCCGAGAAGGCTCTCTGCAGCAGAGTGAGCGAGCTCTGCAATGAGCTGATGGCAAGGCTCGATGAGCTCGATGGATGCATCGCTGCATGTCCCTCTGATCCGGAGAAAGCCGCCTTCTATGCAGCTGACAGCATCATTCCTGCCATGGCTGCTGCGAGGAAGCTCAGCGACAGTCTGGAGACGCTTGCAGATAAATCAGTGTGGCCTGTCCCGACATATTCCGAGATCCTATTCTATGTCTGATCCTATGAGCTGCAGGCAGCGTGCATTGCTGCCTGCAGTCCAGTATGTGCTATCCTTCGGGATATCGTCAGCTGCGGATGAATGAGGTGTCTGCGATTGCAGAGTCCGCTCCTATGTTCCATCCGGTTTTACGCGCAGGGGCCGTATTTCACCGGCCCCTGCGGCTCCGGCCATGAGCGATGAGGCATGACAGGATCCTGGATGACCTGGGTTCCGGTCCGATCAGGCATTCCCGGATTGACAGCTCTTCTTCAACGACTCTAATATCTTTATATGGACAAAGTGGATTCAATGGGTATTTTCAATAGGATCAGCACATTGATGACTGAATTCACTAACTCCGAACGGAAAGTTGCCCGTTTCATACTCGCGGAGAAACAGGGCATCACCAACATGACGATCCTCGATATCGCACAGGGCGCGGATGTCTCAGAGGCAAGCGTCATGCGCTTCTGCAGCAAGCTTGGCATACGGAAGCTCATCGATCTCAGAATCCAGATTGCAAAGGATTCCGACAAGGTCCAGCCTGATCCGGATAATTTCCTCGGACAGCTGGAGAATGATTATATCGATGTGGTCAGGAACACCTCCTCACTCATCAATGCCGAGAAGATAGATGGGAGCATACGTATGATAGAGAACTGTTCTGCTCTCTACTTCTTCGGTATTGCCGCCAGCGGGGTCGCTGCAATGACCGGTGCGGATAGCTTCATGCGGATGGGAATCAATTCGCATGTGCTCACTGAAGGTCATTATCAGCTGATGCAGGCTTCCCTCATGGGCCCGGGGGATGCTGTGATCGCGCTCTCCCTTTCCGGCAATACGAAGGATATCTGCGAGGCATGTCAGGTTGCGAAGGAGGCTGGTGCGGGAGTGATTGCTGTCACCAGCTACGCGAAGTCCCAGCTTGCCCGCATTGCTGATATAATCCTCCTCACGTCCGCGAAGGAGGACATCATCGATGGCGGTAAGATCACTGGCTGCCTCAGCCAGCTGTATATCATGGATGCGCTCAAGCGCAGGTATCAGTCACGTCATTCCGCACATGCTTCGGAAATGAAGGAAAAGCTCGCCAAGTCCATCATCGTCAAGAAGTACTGAGAAATTCATAGTTGCAAAGCCCCGGAAATGGTTTATCCTGATGTTGGAGTAAAACTTCAATAATTTTAAAAATTGGAAGTAAAACTACATGAAGAAGGATGAATTCATTGCTCAGATAGAAGGCGGGCTCATTGTTTCCTGCCAGGCATTGCCCGGGGAACCGCTGTACAGGCCGGAAGGGGGTATCATGCCAATGATGGCAGAGGCTGCCTATGAGGCTGGAGCCGTCGCCATACGCACAAGCAGGGAAGTTGACGTAAGGGCCATCATGAAGACCGTTCCCCTTCCTGTCATCGGTCTAATAAAGAAGCATTATGAGGGGTACACGGCGTTCATCACGCCGACGATGGAGGAGGTCGATATCCTTGCCGGCACAGGATGCAGCGTCATTGCCGTCGATGCAACGCCTCTTACACGTCCGGGTTCCGGCAGTGCTCCTGAATTCATCGAAAACATAAAGAGAAGGCATCCGGACTGCCTTCTGATGGCGGACTGCTCTTCATTCGAGGATGCCGCTGCAGCAGCAGAAGCCGGAGCTGATTTCATCGGAACAACGATGAATGGCTATGTGCACGGTGATAAGACAAGCGCTGATCCTCCGGATTTCGATCTCGTGAAGTGCATAGCAGATAACATCCGCACGCCTCTGATTGCAGAGGGCAGGATACATCGTCCTGAACAGGCCGTTGAGATGCTCAGGCTCGGAGCTCTGGCTGTTGTCGTAGGAGGTGCGATAACACGGCCTAAGGAGATTACGGAATCATTCATAAGGGAAATCGGCAGATTCCATAGGGAATAGCTGCCTGAAAACAAAAGGAGAAGAAAGGAAATGGGAAAGAAACTTTCTGTCATGATCGCTCTGCTGCTTATTGTGCTCGCTGGCGTGTCTGCATCCGGATCGGGAGAATCATCCGCGAATGAACTGGTGATCTATTCTCCTAACTCGGACTCCGAGATCGCTGCTGTGATTCCGGCATTCGAGGAAGCGACAGGAATCAAGGTCATCCTTCAGTCAATGGGAACAGGCGATGTCCTTGCAAGGCTTGAGGCAGAGAAGGCAAACCCGCAGGCTGATGTGAACTGGGGTGCAGTCAACCTCGGTTTCTGGACAGATCATCAGGATCTTTATGAGTATTACATTTCTCCGAATGACAAGAACCTTCCTGAAGCATATCAGAGCTACAACGGATATTTCACCTATACGAAGCTTTCCGGCAGCGCTGCGCTTCTCATCAATGAGGATGTATTAGCTGAGCTCGGACTCGATCCGGATGAATTCACAGGATATGAGGATCTTCTGTGGCCGGAACTGAAGGGAAAGATAGCGATGGGTGACCCGACTGCCTCTTCAAGCGCATGGGCAGAGCTTACCAACATGCTCCTTGTCATGGGCGATGAGCCATATGATGAGAAAGCCTGGGAATTCGTAGAGGATTTCATCGGCCAGCTTGATGGCGCTATCATCTCATCTTCGTCGCAGATCTACAGGGCAACGGCTGACGGAGAGTATGCAGTAGGCGTATCCTATGAGGATCCATGCATCAGCCTCCTTGCAGATGGTGCTGATAACCTCCGCGTCGTGTATCCCGAGGAAGGTGCTGTATGGCTTCCTTCCGGTGCCGGAATCGTGAAGAACTGCAAGCATCCTGAGAATGCTAAGAAGTTCATCGATTTCATCATTTCCGAGGAAGGCCAGCAGGGCTATGCTGATACGACGATCCGCCCTGTTCTTGCTTCCGTTGAGAATACAAGTCCCTACATGCTCCCATTCTCAGAGATCAATGTCGCATACGAGGATATCGCATACTGCGCAGAGATGAAGTCGGAATGGTCAGAGAGATGGATTGATATCCTGACAAGATAATCTGCTAAAGCAAAAGGGGAGAAAGAGAATGAGCGTAGATATCAGGATAAGGGATGCTGTCAAGAAATACGGCGACAATACTGTCATCAACGGTCTTTCTCTCGATATCAGGGAGGGTGAGTTCTTCACCCTCCTTGGGCCTTCCGGCTGCGGGAAGACGACTCTTCTCCGCATGATCGCTGGGTTCAATTCAATCGAGGGCGGAGACTTCTATTTCGGAGATGATCGCATAAACGATAAGGATCCGGCTAAGAGGAATATCGGAATGGTTT
>CALXKY010000133.1 GCA_944389055.1 uncultured Spirochaetaceae bacterium
CCCGGCAATCCTTGCAAAGGTTGAGGCAGCTATCAACGAGCAGGGCGGCGCTGGACGCTTCGGAACCTGGGCATACAGCTACGGCTACACAACATCCGCTGGTCTCGGACGCCTTGCTATCGAGGCTGTCACAGCAGAGATGAACGGTGAGGATTATGACTACACATCCATCCGCAACATCAGGAAGGCTTTCCAGGCTTATACACCTGGTGCAAACTGGAACGGATCTTACTATGTAGACGCCAATTCCGGCGTTTCCAGCGACAACTTCGTCCTCGTATACCAGGATACCTACATCATGGGCAATCCGGGTTACTACATGGGCAACACCGATGTCGAAGTTCCCGAGTGGTGCTTCTACATGACAGGCAAGGAGTTCAACTGATAACTTCGATCCTCAGAAGCAAAGGGGAGGTCTCCTCCCCTTTCTTCTGTGAAAATAAGGGGTAAGAATGAGTGAAATGACTATGCCCTTGCTCGAAATGCAGAATGTGAGCAAGGAGTACAACGGAAACCCCGTCCTGAAGGACGTCAATTTCACGCTGAAGCAGGGAGAGGTGCTAGGCCTGGTCGGAGAGAACGGCGCAGGAAAGAGCACTCTGATGAACATCCTCTTCGGCATGGACGTCATACATCAGACGGGAGGCTATGGGGGGAAGGTCCTCATAGATGGAAAGGAAGTGAAATTCGCATCCCCCCTGGATGCGCTCAAAGCCGGCATCGGCATGGTACATCAGGAGTTCTCGCTGCTCCCAGGATTCACCGCAGCTGAGAATATACTCCTCAACAGAGAACCGGAGAACAAGAGCGTTCTCTCCCTCGTATTCGGATCGAGGGCAAATACCTTAGATAGGAAAGAACTCCAGAAGAAGGCAATAGAAGCGATCACGAAGCTCGGCGTATCCCTTGATCCGGATATGCTCGTTTCAGAGATGCCTGTCGGCCACAAGCAGTTCACGGAGATATCCAGGGAGATATCCAAGAGCTCAATAAGGCTTCTCGTACTTGATGAGCCCACAGCCGTCCTCTCAGAGAAGGAAGCGGAGATGCTGCTTAAGGCAATAAAGAACCTCTCCGCCCAGGGCATCTCCGTGATCTTCATCACGCATCGTCTGCAGGAGATCCTCGACGTATGCGACAAGGTCATCGTCATGAGGGATGGCCGCATCATCACAGAGCTTGATGCAGAGAAGACATCCATCCCCGAGATGGCAAGGCTCATGGTCGGCCGCGAGGTCAATGCAGGTCATGCACAGACGAAGAGCGAGGAAAGGCCGCTCTCAGAGAATATTGTGCTCTCAATAAAGAATCTCTGGGTTGATATGCCTGGCGAGACCGTCAAGAACGTGAATCTCGACGTGCATCAGGGCGAATTCCTCGGAATCGGCGGACTCGCAGGCCAGGGAAAGATCGGAATCCCGAATGGTATCATGGGTCTCTACCCCGCTGGCGGACATGTGATGCTCAACGGCAGCGAGATTGCGCTCAATAACCCAAGGGCATGCCTCGATGCGTCCCTTGCATTCGTTTCCGAAGACAGGCGCGGAGTGGGACTGCTGCTCGATGAATCGCTCGAGTGGAATATCGCATTCCCCGCAATGCAGATACAGAACAAGTTCCTGAAGCAGTACCTCGGAGGCCTCATAAAGTGGCGCGACCAGGCTGCGATCAAGGATATCACGGACAAGTATATCAATCAGCTTCAGATCAAGTGCACCTCATCCAAGCAGAGAGCAAAGGAGCTTTCAGGAGGAAACCAGCAGAAGATCTGCCTCGCAAAGGCATTCGCGCTTCAGCCGAAACTCCTCTTCGTCTCCGAGCCTACGAGGGGCATCGATATCGGAGCGAAGGCACTGGTCCTCAAAGCTCTCAGGGAATACAACAGGCAGAATGGCGTAACGATCGTCATGATATCATCCGAGCTTGAGGAGCTCAGGCAGTGCTGCGACCGCATCGCAATCGTAACCGACGGTGCCATCTCCGGCATACTTCCCGCATCCACGCCGAGCGAGGATTTCGGAATCCTCATGGTCGGCAAGACCCACAAGGAGGCAGAATGATGGAAAAAGTCAAAGAACTGCTCAGGTCATTCGGCCTGCCAAGACTGATCATCGCAGGATTCCTCCTGCTCCTGTTCATCATAGCGCCGTTCGTAGGAATCAGGGTCGGAGCCTCTGTCTCTGATACGCTCGCACGCTTCGGCATGAACTCGATAATGGTTCTCGCGATGGTTCCGATGATCCACTCGGGCTGCGGCCTCAACTTCGGTCTCCCGCTTGGAATCATCTCCGGCCTTCTCGGAGCAACGCTCTCGATTGAAACCGGCGTTACAGGACCGCTCTCTTTCTTCCTTGCGATCCTCTACTCCACTCCGTTCGCAATCATTCTCGGATGGGGTTATGGAAAGCTCCTGAACAGGGTCAAGGGAAGTGAGATGATGATCGCCACCTACGTAGGATTCTCATCGGTTGCGTTCATGTCCATCATGTGGCTCATCCTCCCCTACAAATCCCCGACGATGGTCTGGGGCTACTCGGGAAGCGGCCTCAGGACTACAATCTCGACAGATGGCTTCTATTCACACGTCCTGAAGGATTTTCTCCAGATCAACATAGGAACGCTCTCGATATCGCTTGGTGAGATCCTCTTCTTCGCGATCTTCGCGTTCATCATCTGGGCATTCCTCCACACAAAGACAGGAACGGCAATGACAGCTGTCGGATCAAACCCGGTATTCGCCAGGGCTTCCGGAATCAATGTCGACAAGCAGAGAACCCTCTCGGTAATCATGTCGACATGGCTCGGCGCTCTCGGAATCCTCTGCTACCAGCAGGGCTATGGATTCATCCAGCTTTATCAGGGACCGATGTACATGGCTATGCCTGCCGTATCGGCAATCCTCATCGGAGGTGCGTCGGTGAACAAGGCTTCGATAGCAAACGTCATCATCGGCACGATTCTTTATCAGGGAATAGTGACAATGACCCCGTCTGTCATGAACAACCTGATCCATACTGATATGTCCGAGGTTCTCAGGATCATCGTCTCCAACGGTATGATCCTCTACGCTCTGACAAGGAAATCGGGGGCATCAAGATGAAAAAAGACTTCAATGCAAAAGAATTCGCGATCAACAACATCGTTCCGATCATCTTCATCGTGCTCTGCATCGTCTGCCTACCCATCGCAGGTTATTCAGGACAGTATCTGCTTAGCCAGATCATCACGAGGATCATGCGCAACAGCTTCCTCGTGCTCTCGCTCCTGATTCCTATCATGGCTGGCATGGGCCTCAACTTCGGTATGACGCTCGGTGCCATGGCAGGTCAGATCGGAATCATCTTCATCACGGCATGGAATGTCGTGGGTATCCCGGGACTTCTGCTTGCAGCTATCATCGCGACGCCGATTGCGGTGCTTCTCGGATGGTTCTGCGGCAAGATGCTCAACATGGCAAAGGGCCGTGAGATGATCACGAGCTACATGATCTCGTTCTTCATGAACGGTGTCTACCAGCTCGTAGTGCTCTATGGCATGGGCCCTGTGATCCCCATCCATTCCGACCAGGTAATACTTCCCAGAGGATATGGTGTAAGGAACACGATCGACCTGATCAACGTAAGGCAGTCAGTGGATACATTCTGGCAGATCCAGATCTTCGGAGTGAATATTCCTGTACTGACGATCATCCTCATCGCGCTCCTCTGCATCGTCATCGTATGGTTCCGCAGGACCAAGCTCGGACAGGATATGAGAGCTGTAGGACAGGATATGGAAGTCGCGCGTGAGGCTGGAATCAAGGTCGAAAGGACCAGGATCCTCGCAATCGTGATCTCCACGGTCTTCGCCGCGTACGGAATGCTCCTCTACCTCTCGAACATGGGAACGCTCAACACATACAACTCCCATTCGCAGATCGGTATGTTCAGCATCGCAGCGCTTCTCGTTGGAGGCGCATCTGTCTCGAAGGCCTCGATCAAGAACGTATTCCTCGGAATCGTCCTGTTCCACCTGATGTTCATCCTCACCCCGCAGGCAGGAAAGAACCTCATGGGCCAGGCGCAGATCGGAGAATACTTCCGCGTATTCGTATCCTACGGAGTCATCACACTCGCGCTTGTCCTCTATGAGATCAGGACAAGAAGGGAGAAGGCAGAGAGTGCAAAGACACTCGCCAATCTCCAGAAGGAGGGAGCAAAGGCATGAGCGATAAGAAGAATCTGAAGGACTTCTTCAACCTGTCCTTCTTCGTCCGTCTTGCTGTGGTCGTGGTTGTCATCCTCCTTGCGGTGTTCCTCTACCACTATGGCAAGCAGCATACGGTCTATGTCGACAACAGGACCATCGAGATCGATGGTGTCTCATACAAGGCTCTCGACTGGGCAGAGGTCTCAGTCGATGGCCGTGAAGCCGAGGAGTACTCCCCGCGCACAAGACGCGAGGAGACGGTGATCAGGCAGAAGCATACCATCCACGTGGTTTACGAGGATGAGGACTTCAACCAGTTTGAGGTCGATGCTGAGTTCACAGTGCCTCTCAATGAAACGCATGTCGTCCTGAGCCTCCCGGCGCTCGTCGCAGGGCTTGACGAGGATCAGTACATCACGGAGTT
>CALXKY010000134.1 GCA_944389055.1 uncultured Spirochaetaceae bacterium
GCTTGTTCCTTCTCGTCGCAAGGCCCTCGTATCCGTTAGCCGTTTTCGGGTCACCATAGATAAGGACCTCATTCCAGGAATTGGTGAAGCCGGCAAGGTTTGCCGCGTCCTCGGAGTTCCTTACTGCATCGAGATCCGGTGCGCCATCGAAGATACGGATATCCACCTTCGATTTCCCTTCGAACATGATCACCGGATCCGATACTCTCTTGGTCTTTGCCGAGATATCAGGGATTCCGCCGTTGATCATCGTCACTCCGCCCTTTCCAAGCGCTATGGCTCTGAGCGTGTCGTTATAGAAGCCTTTGTTTGCAGGCGCAACTGCAGCCGTCCTCAGAAGATCGTTCTGAAGCATGAGATCTCCGAGAAACTCCTCAGGGTTGGTGTAGCCCTCCCTTCTGTAGGCTTCCATAAGGTTCATCATGCGTGTTGAAAAAGTTGCCATCGAACTTTTCCTCCTTATGAATTTCTCTGCATTCCAGATCCCATAAGCTGGTGATTACGGTCCGCCAGGAGCTCTCTTCTCTCGCCCAGTTTCCCCAGGAGGTAGGAAATCATTGAAAATGCCGCAGCCAAACTGACTACGGCACTATGAAAACATACCGGAAAGCATCTGTCGCGTTGCGGCGTTACGCACCTGCAGCGCCATGCCCCTTCTTGAATTCATCCCAGGCTTTCCCAGTCGGGAACAGGACATTGCCAAGAGGCTTGTCTGCCTCCTTCTCCTTGCTGTCTTCCTGTCCCTCAGAGCCCTCATTGCCCTTCTGGTCTTCCTGCTCTTCCTTCTTCTCTTCAGGCTCCTTTGTGAAGTCCTCGAAGATGTCGTCGAGTATTCCTGCCATATACCGTCCTCCTTACTTTGCCTGTGCTTTTACGAAATCTTCCCAATCCTTGCTCATGGGCATGATTGTCTTGCCGCCGTTCCTGCTCTCTCCTCCGGCGCCGATTGAACCGCCCTTAGCGGTCACTACCCCGCCATGCTTCTTCGCATACGCGGAAATGGCCTTGATCATCTTCGGGTTGCCTGCCAGAAGAGAGCTGCTGATAAGCTCCTCAAGCCCTGTCTCCTTCAGGAAAGATTCATAGCGTGAGATATCCTCAGCCGCAGCATTGTTCCTATCGATCTCGGCGGGGAATACATCCTTGTAAAGCGCAGCTACGCGCTCTGACTGATGGCGGATATTATTCCTGATTTCCATCTTCTCCCTGATGGCGTTCGCCTTGTTCACGGAAGCGATCATCTCGCCTATAGCCTCTCCCTGACGCTCAGTGAAGAGCATGCGCCGGCAGCCCTTTCTTATCGCATCAACAAGCTCAGGCTGGTCCTTGCTTATATCCGAGAGAGCTTCCATCTTATAACCTGAAGGCTCATCAGGCACGCCGAGCTTCTTCGCGAATTCGGCGACTCCTTCCTTGTCGCCCTTCTTCGGTACGATGATTGCCCGGTCCATTCCCTCAAGCTTCCCGTTCGCTTCCAGGAGCGCGTCTGCAAGCTCATCAAGCTTCTGGTATCTGTAAAGGGTCTTGTAGGCATCACTTTTTGCCTTCTCTTCCGGCAGCTGTGCGAAATAGCCTGGAGCGGCCAGTTCATCCTGCGGCTTATCCTCTCCGCCGGAGCCACCCTGCTCGGCTGGACCATCGCCGCCTCCACCGCCGCCCGAGTCCTCTTCCATCATGATGAAGAACCTTCTCCATCTGAGTACGTTAGATCTCATTCTCGTCATCCTCCTTGATCAGCCTGCTCTTCATTGCAATGGCCGTGTTTATTGCATGCGATATCCCGTCGATATAGATTTCAGCCGAAGATGAGTTCAGGAGTCCGCAGCGCGACAGGATTGTGTTTGCAACTGCTATGCATTCCGGCCTTATCTCCGACGGCTGATTTGAGAAGTATCCGAGCTGGGAAAGTATATCGCCCAGGATAATGATCCCGTCCTGTGTACTGAACACTCTGGAATATGATGCCATGACCTGCTGTGTTGTAAGCCCTTCCATCCGGATTACCTCCTAAGCGTCAGTCCCGCGAACCTGTTTGCACCGGGATTCCCCTGAGATTGTGTCTCAGCGCCAGCGGCCTGCCCTTCCCTGCCTGCCGCATTGGACAGAGCAGAGAATGTTCTCGTGTCCGCATCCTGCTGTGCTATGTCCTGCTCTTTCTTCAGCGCCGCAGCCTTGGCTTCAGCGGAAGCAGCGTGTATCTCCGCTACGTCATCTTTGTCACGGATAATTCTCATGTCTGCGTTGTTTTTGTCTCTGATGATCTGGAAGAGCTCCTGCATATTCAGGAACGGCATATTCTGCTCTGGATCCAGCTGCAGGAATGGCATCATCATCGAGATTGCCTGCTGCGTAGGCTGCAGCTCCTGCTGCTGGAGAAGCCTGTACAGCGTCGATACCATCTTCACCTGGATATCGGAATCAAGCTCTTCGGCTGCGTCGCCAGTGAAGAGCCCCTCATCTTCCATGACGCTATACATCCAGAGGATCACCGGAGAGAAGAACTCATCAAGAAGGCTGTCCAGGAAGTCCGACATCATCAGCACCTGCTCATTCTGCAGGCCCTGAGCAAGCGTTGCAGTGTTCACATTGCCCTGGTACTGGCTGAGCATCAGGAAGAAGTCAACGTAGTACACCTGCTTGGCTATGGACCGTATCTCTGCCCTCAGCTCATTCGTCCAGGAGACATCCTTGACCAGATCCAGAGGCGCAAGATCCTGTCCCGCCGGAATATCCACGAACCCGCCTGGCCGGATCTTAGGCGCGAAGCCTGGAGTCTTCCTGATCGGCGGATTGGTCATGAGCTGTGAGGCATTCAGCTGGTCACGCATCATCATCTGCATGTTCTTGGAAGAGTTCGCAAGTGCCTCCCCTGGATAATCGGTGGCGTATGCATCGCCATCAGGAGCTTCATTGAATGATACGGCCACGAAGCGTCTGCGGTCAGTGCCAGACTGATAACATGGCTGGTTCTGGTCCTTTTCCCATGCCATCTCGACCCATTCGGTTTCGGGAAAGCCTTCCTCACGGTTGAGGCCGAATGCTTCCCTGCGGCAGTAGAGCTCTATGAACTGATACGCCTTGGTGTAGCTCTTCTCGTTCCTGATCGTATCGGATAGATTCTCTTCGCCATACAGCGCAATCGCCTCGCTCCTGGTAAGCCAGGTCACATGGAAGAGGACATCTATCTCATCGGTGTTCTGGTCCCTCATCAGATAGCAGTCGCCGATGGAAAGTGTTCTGAACAGGAACTTATGGTGCTCGGGCTCATATCCGAGAAGCATGGTGGCTATTCCGAAATCACCGAAGTTCCTGAAGAATGTCTTGGATGTCTTGTAGAAGCGTGTGGAGGCAAGCATCAGCCTCATCTGCTCAACGCGCTGCTGCAGTATGTATCTGACGTCATCATCTGCAGCATACTCTGGTGTTGATGGCTCCAGGCCGAAGAACGGGGACTGGGAAGAGCAGGTGTAGCTCTTCAGGCCGCGGGCAAAAGTTTCCGAGTATACATTGATTGTCTTGTCGTATAGCTTATCCTGGCTCATAAGCTTGCGGTCTGCAGGCGCAGTGTCTGCATCGAAGCTTATGCCGCGGGGTGATATCCACTTCTGGATCTCCCTCCAGTCAGTCTCATACTTCACCCTGATGTTCTTCAGGGCCTTGTATGTGGATGTGATCTCATTGAATCTCTCGCTCGTCATGACGCCTCAAAGAGTACAGCCGCAATGCAACGCTGTCGCGCCGCGGCGTTACGGCCCTCGCTCAGAGGCTATCGTAGGGATCAATGCTATATCCGCTGCTCTGCCTGGAATATGGCTGTACATACCCAAGACCTCTGGTGTCATCGGGTATGACAAGGGAGCTGTCCATATGCATGACATACCAGCATGCCTGGATGATCATCGTCACGAAGTCATCATGGATGTCATCTGTGAGATTCTCATACTTCACATTGTGGGTCTTCTCGTTCACCTTGCCAACGAACGACTGAAGCTGAGTGAAGCACTCATCACGGAAATCGATGCTCTCCGCAAAGCGTATCCTTCCCTGCTGGAAGATGACCTGCGCAGCAGAGATCATATCAACCTTAGGGACCTTGTAGCCTGATACTGCGCCGAACTTCTTGGAGAACTGTGTTCGGTTATTCTCCACAGCAGCTGTCTCGCCGGAAGTGAATATGACCTTCACCGGTTCCAGCCCGAGCGATGTGTAGATGTCATACACTGCCTCACCTATTCCGGTGCCGTCGATGATGAGGCTGCAGTTGTCGCCGAATGCCAGGGATTGCATCATCTCCCTGGTATACTCCCCGAGCTCCATGTAGCTGAGCCTGCGCTTATCCAGGAAACCTACATCAAGGAACGTGGTCACACGCCTCCTTCCGTCTCCGCTGTCGTAATACTCCGGCGTAATGGTGAATGCACCTGAAGTCGTTGCATCCTGCTTCTTGCCGATATCCTGCGAAAGGATATGCCTGGTGAATGGTGTGAAGATCTCATCCATTGTCCTCCCCTCCTCTATGGTCTC
>CALXKY010000135.1 GCA_944389055.1 uncultured Spirochaetaceae bacterium
AGGCCGCCTCTTCCAGATCGCCCCGGATATACCGACGCTTGCCGCAACGCCTTCAGAGACGATTGCCGAGACGATAAAGCCCGCAGGCTTCTATAAGAGAAAGGGTGAACAGCTGAAGAAGATAGCGGAGATCCTCATGTCAGAATACGGCGGAAGGGTTCCTTCGGACATGGATAGCCTCCTGTCACTTCCTGGAGTGGGGCTCAAGACCGCTTCACTCGTGCTGAACCTCGGCTTCGGAATCGATGCGATCTGCGTTGACTGCCATGTGCATCAGATAGCGAATAGGATAGGCTGGGTCGATACGAAAACGCCGGAAGAGACGGAGAAGGAACTGAGAAGGATCCTGCCCAGGCGCTTCTGGATACCGCTCAATGAGCTTCTTGTGCGCTATGGGCAGAAGGTATGCACTCCCGTCTCACCCTTCTGCTCCCTCTGCCCTGAAAGCATAAGGTGTCCGAAGAAGGGTGTAGGACGGCAGCGCTGAGCCTCACTTGTTGCCGAGCTTCTTAACAGCAGGAGCCGCAACACGGTAGATGCAGTAGAGTATAAGAAGATGATAGATCAGGTTCTCAAGCCAGAGGAACCATTCCTCATCATTGACTCCGCTAAGACCATAGATGAAATCTGCAAGGATGATATAGATGATCCATGCAACGAGCACTATGAGCGTCGAAGCCTTTACGAATGATGCCTTTATTCCTCCGATGAATGAAGGCACGATCAGCAGGAGCCCTGCTACGAGAAGCACGATTCCCACGATGATGCTCAGGGCATCATCAAGCTCATCATAGAGGTCATTGCCTCCGAAATCCGCGATGCCTTCGATGCCGATGATCACGAAGAGAAGCCCTACGAGGATCTTCAGGATGAGATCGCCGCTGATTGCTTTTCCATTTGCCATTTTCCACCTCCAAAGTGTTGATTAGCTCCATTCATTCTAGCCTGTTATGCCTCTCTTGGTTAAGATTTGCATGCACGGATCATTTTCCGGGTCAATCCTGCCCATCACGGAGCTGCTTTGCCGGCTGCTGCGAAAAAAGGGATGCACTGCTGCATCCCCTGCCTTGCCGGAGTTGTACCATCCAGCTCTCAGATACTGTTCTCTATGCCGGCTTCCTTGTATCCCATCAGAGAGGATGCCGTGGCTGCAATCTTCTTCAATCCTTCAAGGCACATATCCCTCTTTCCTGGCTCCTCTCGGAACAGCGGCCAGTTGATGCTCACGGAAGCTATCACGCGGCCGTCATGATCATAGATCGGGCAGCCGAGAGAATGGATATCCTGCTCATACTCGGAAATAGTCTCTGCAAACCCTTCTTCCCTGACCTTCTGCACCCTCTTCTTGAGCTCAAGCGGATCCGTCACGGTATTAATAGTGAAGGGAATCAGCCTTTCCTTCTGCAGGTAGATATTAAGCTCATCTTCGCTGATGCCTGAGAGCATCACGAGTCCCATGACAGTGCAGTATATCGGGCTGTGCTTGCCGATCCTTTCATAGAAACGGGCCTCATACCTTGATTCAACCTTGAGGATATGGAGCATTTCATCATCATCCCTGATACCGAGAATCGTGGTCTCCCCTGTCTCAAAACTCAGGTCCTCCATGAAAGGCTTCACTATCCTGCTAAGCTCAACATCATCGATGCTATGGGCTGCAACCGTGAATAGCCTCGGAGTCAGGCGATAGCGGTTGTCCTTGTTCTTGCTGACATACCCCATACGCGTGAGTATTGTGAGAAAACGGTACAGCGTGGGACGGGCTAACCCGGTTATGGGAGCAAGCTCCTCGAGTGTTCTGCCCATATTATATGAAAGAGACTCCAGTATTCGCAGAGTCCTGTAAACGGAATTAGTGTGAAGATCAGAAAGGCTCTCATCCTCTACCATCAGTTCTTCATCCAAATTGTCTTTACCCATGATTTTCTCTGAAAGTTACTTTTATATGCTATATTTTAACATCGCGGCAACAGGATTAACAACCCTTGACTTACTGAACTGAAAAGGGACGGGATACCGAAGACACCCCGTCCCTCATGGCTGAACGCCAGACCTGGTTATTTCTCCTCAGGAGCAAAAGGTCCCTCAGGATAGGAGATCAGGAAGTTCTCCGGCTGGACATATACCTCATAATATACATAGTCAAGGCGCTGACCGGGTCCCACGATCGAGCCGTGAGGAAGACCTGCCTTGATGTAGCATACATCTCCTGCCTTCTGCGGGAAGCGGTGGCCATCAACCTCCATGGTGAAATCGCACTGGCTGTGGCAGATGTTGTACTGAGCAACAGCATTATGTCCTATCTCGAAGAATCCCGAATTCTCTCCGGCATGGTTGGAACCGACGACGACACGGATCATCTGATGCCCCTGTACGACGGTGCGCTGCAGCGTATCATTGGATTTCTTGACGTTCTGCGTGTAAACGAGGCAGTCAGACTCCTTCCTGAAAAGCGGGAGGACAAGATGGCTCTCATCATACTTCTTCATATCGTAATCGGAGAGCGTGAGATCGAACTTCGTATACTCGAGATCCGTCACTGCTTTCATCGTAAAAGGCTCCTCAAGGCTTGCGAAGAAGAATGACAGCTCCTCAATGTTGTATGCCCGGGTCTCAGTGATGATCATTCCTTTCCCAGCGGTGATGATATAGGTCGAGAGGACCCTTGATCTTACCTCTGGTGTGATGGAATGTCCCTTCTGCAGGACACCCCTGTAACTGCGGATGAACGGAAGAGCGCCCTCAAGAAGCTCTGTCTCGGCAGAACCATTGACGAAGTTGAGCTTGATGTCTTCTTTCCTTACATAACCATAATCCATGTCGACCTCCATTTTTTGAAAATAGATTTCAATATCTTTGTTTTTGTTTCAGTAAAGCACGCCATATTTACGAAGTCAAATGGAATTTCACAGATTGTGCAGAGAAAAGAACAGGAATAATATGAAATAATATTTCAGGGAAAAGAATATGAACCGGAGAACCATCGATTTCACGACAGGAAGCATCGCGAAGCCTCTCGTAGCCTTCTCGATCCCTCTTTTCTTTGGGAACATCCTCCAGCAGCTCTACAGCATCACGGATGCGATCATCGTAGGCAATCTGCTGGGACCGGATGCACTCGCCGCAATCGGGGCGACGTCGCCTATAACGAATCTGTCCATAGCCTTGGCGATAGGGATAACGCTGGGTGTATCAGTCACTGTGTCCCAGTTCTTCGGAGCCCATGAGCCTGATAAAGTAAGGCTCACGATAAGCACAGGCTATATCTTCTTCTTCGTGTTCGGCCTAGCCATCATGCTGGCAGGAATCCTCCTGACACCCGCGATACTGCGCCTGATAAGCACTCCTCCAGAGATATTCGCCGATGCCGTCACCTACCTGAGGATAACTTTTGCCGGCACGGTCTTCCTCATCGGCTACAATGTCACCAATTCGATGTTCCGCGGGTTCGGGAACTCGAGGATGCCGCTCATACTCCTTGCGGTATCCACGGCACTGAACGTATTCCTCGACTATATACTTATAAGATACGGCGGCATGGGAGTCGGGGGTGCGGCACTGGCAACCATAACATCGCAGGCTGTCGCCTTCATTTTCGCATTCGTGGTTTTCCAGCGCAGCTATGGCGAGTTCAGGCTCACGAGCAGAAGAGGGAAGCACTTCAGCAGGGATATACTCTCTGACTGCCTGAGAATAGGCATCCCATCAGGGCTCAAAGGTTCGACATACTGGCTCGGCTTCGTGTTCATCACATCCGTCATAAACAGATTCGGTGCCGCCACTATCGCGGCCTACTCCATCGCTGCCAAGATCGATGCCTTGCTGCAGACCCCGATGATAAGCCTCCAGAACGGACTTTCAACATTCGTGGGCCAGAATGCGGGAGCCAACAAGCCAGACAGGATAAAGTCAGGCGTGAGGACAAGCATGTCCATCGGCTTCATCTTCGCCATCTTCATGACAGTAGCGGTCTTCTGCTTCGCCCGCCCGATCCTCTCACTGTTCACCGACAGCACGGAAGTCATAGAGATAGGAACAGGCTATCTGAGAATCACAAGTGTCTTCTACATAATATACGCTCTGCAGGAAGTCGTTCAGGGAGTCGCGGTAGGTGTCGGAAACACCCTCATCCTTCTCTGCTCGACCATTGTAGCGATGTGGATTGTCAGGGTCCCTCTGGTTTATGCCGCTGCAGCGCGCTTCGGAGCCGAGGGAATCTGGTGGTGCCTTCCCAGCGGCTGGTTCATCGCTGCGGCATTCGCCAACGGTTACTATCTCTCAGGGAAATGGAAGGATCGCATAAAAAAGAAATTCAGTTCGTGATTATGAATTACTATTTCATCTGACTTCTGAAATGAGCGCAAAATGATGGATATATCACCTTAAATGATCTTCTTATGATTTTAATTTCAAAAAGAGATTTCATTACGTGTTGAATCAAAATAAAACCTAACCGAAAGACTTAGAAAATCAAAAAACAGAATCTAACCATAAGGTTGTCAAT
>CALXKY010000136.1 GCA_944389055.1 uncultured Spirochaetaceae bacterium
CATATCACCGAGCCCCGATCCGAGAACAAGGCCGATTACGGGCTTCCTTCCCCCGAGTTTTGCTTCGATGTATGCCTTCGATTCCGAAAGCTTTTCCATAAGATCCATGCTGTTCCTCCCTAGAATGGTTCTCCGGAAGCCAGAGGAGCTGCGCTCCTGCGGCTGGAGAAGATAAGAGCTATAAGCGTTGCGACATACGGGAACATCCCGAGATACCCTGTCGGTATATTCTGGAATACGGGGAAGACCTTTCCCATATTCGCTATCGTCATGCACAGGCCGAAGAAGAATGTTGAGCCGAGGATTCCAAGCGGCTTCCACTGTCCGAAGATGAGGGCGGCAATAGCGAGGAACCCGAGTCCGTTTATTCCGCTTCCCGCATTGTACTCGCCGGCATATGTCACGAGGATGCAGGCGCCGCCGAGGCCGGAGAAGAATCCGGAAGCAAGCACGCCGATGTACCTCATCCTGTGGACATTGACCCCTGCAGAGGCAACCGCTGAAGGATGCTCGCCGCAGGCTCTGAGCCTGAGGCCGAACGATGTCTTATAGAGAAGGAACCAGGAAGCGCCCCACAGAATCAGGCAGAGCCAGGTGGTCCAGTACGTGCTTGTGAAGAAAAGGGTTCCGATCACGGGGATCTTCGAGAGCACCGGCACATTCTGGCGGATGATTCCGCGCACGATCGTGATATTGCCGCTTCCGGTGATTGTCTGCGCGAGGAACAGCGTAACAGCAGTCGAAAGCATGTTGATGGCTGTTCCGGAGATGACCTGGTTGGCCTTCAGATTGATTGCCGCGAATGCATGCAGCAGCGACAGCAGCATGGAAGCAGCCATTGCGACGATGATTCCGATCACTATCGCAAGCACGAAGCTGAAACCAGGAATCGCCTGCAGCTTGACAATCGTCGCAGCCGCTGAGAAGACGCCGAAGAGCATAAGGCCTTCGATGCAGAGATTCGTTACACCTGAGCGTTCGGAATAGAGACCGCCGAGCGCACCCATGAGGATCGGGATGGTATAAGCAATCGCAGATGGTATGATGCTTGAAAGTACGTTCCAGAAACCCATTACCTTCCCTCCTTGCTTTCTTTCAGCAGCGCCCTGCCTTCCTTCGCATATTCATTGAACTGCGCTTTCGTGAGCGAGCTTACCGGGGTATGATCCCCTTTCTTCTTCATGGCAGCTGCCGCTGCTTCCTCCTTCTTCTCGAAGCGCGAGTGGAAGATGCGGTTCCAGAAGGAAGCGAGGATGACATTCGTCGCTGTGAAGTAGATGATCGTAGCGATGATCGTATCCGCGATCTCGGTGGGGATTCCTGTCGCGGCAAGCGAACCTCTTCCCATCTTCAGGATACCGAAGAAGATCGCAGAGAAGAAGATCCCGACCGGCGAGCAGTTCCCGAGAAGCGCTACAGCGATTCCGTCGAAGCCTTCGTTCGGCATCTTGCCCATCTCCATGATATTTGAGTAACCGCAGTAATACGTAAGCCCTGCAAGGCTTGCAAGTGCTCCTGCGATGGCCATCGAGATCATTATCGAGCGGGTGACGCGGATGCCGGCGTACTCTGCACAGAACCTGTTGGATCCCACCGCCTTGAGGGAGAAGCCAAGCGTCGTCTTCTGCAGTATGAACCACACCACGAAACACATCGCAATCGCAAGGAAGAAGCCATAGTTCAGCGTTGAGAACTGCGTCAGATCCGTGAGCCAGTCAGCCCTGAGCGTATGCACCGTCTCAATCGGCTTCGATTTCACGGATATCGTCGGATCGATGATGAAGCGCGGGATGAAATCATAGCAGATCCAGTATGCGATCCAGTTGAGCATGATTGTCGAGACGACTTCATGGACATTGAACTTCGCCTTCAGCAGACCTGATAGGAATCCCCAGAGCGCGCCTGCAGCCATCGCCGCGATGATAACCATGGGGATATAGATGATGCGAGGCATCGACAGAGGGAGGTAATACGCGAGGATCGATCCCGTGATGCCACCCATGAGCATCTGCCCCGATGCCCCGATATTGAAGAGCCCTGTCTTGAACGCAAAGGCTACGGAAAGCCCGATCAGGATCAGCTGGGTGGACATTCCCAGCGTGTTCCCTATACGCCTCACGTTCGAAAGCGCTCCGAAAAGAATCCTCTCGAAACCTGCGAACGGATTCTTGCCGATGCAGAGGATGAAAAGGCATCCTGCTGCTATCCCGAGGA
The DNA here is from genome assembly GCA_944389055.1 of uncultured Spirochaetaceae bacterium. Classification (GTDB taxonomy): domain Bacteria; phylum Spirochaetota; class Spirochaetia; order Sphaerochaetales; family Sphaerochaetaceae; genus Ornithospirochaeta. Next base: position 2,215 of record CALXKY010000136.1, read on the forward strand.
ATACCGCGGAGAGGGACACTACCAGCGGAGATGCCTTCCTGGCCTCAAGCGGTTTCTGCTGCACTGTTTTCCTGCCCATCAGCTCTCCCCCTTCCTGATACCGGCCATCATGAGGCCGACTGCGTGCTCATCCGTGGATGCAGTATCGACGATATCGATGAGTTCACCGCCGGAGATGACGGCAATCCTGTCGGAAAGATTGAATATCTCATCAAGCTCAAACGATACAAGGAGAATGGCCTTGCCTCGCTCCCGCTCTTCCACGAGCTGGCTATGGATGAACTCTATGGCGCCTACATCGAGGCCACGCGTAGGCTGGACAGCGATGAGAAGATCGGGGTCCGCTGTGATCTCACGCCCGATGATCGCTTTCTGCTGATTGCCACCGGAAAGCTTTCCGGCAAGGGAATCAGCGCCCTCTCCCGAACGCACGTCGAAACGGCTGATGATACTCTCTGCGTATGATCTGATCTGAGGATAATCAAGAAGCCCATGGTGCGCGAACGGCTCCTTCGCGAATTCCTTGATGACCATGTTCGATGTAAGCGGGGCCGAGAGGATGAGCCCTCTCTTCTGCCTGTCCTCAGGTATGTGCCCAAGCCCCATGCTGTTGCGCTCCTCTATCGGGAGTGACGTTATGTCCTTGCCGTTGAATGTGATAGAGCCGGACTCTGCCTTCCTGAGACCCGTTATTGCTTCCACAAGCTCCGTCTGCCCATTGCCATCGACACCTGCAAGACCTACGATCTCCCCCGCATGCACGGTAAGGGAGAAATCCTTCACGCCAAGGACCTTCTTGCTGTTCATGACGGAGAGATTCCTAATCTCAAGAATAGGACGCCCAGGATTGCACGGGGACTTCTCGACCTTGAACGAAACGGGACGTCCGACCATCGCCGCAGCCATCTCCTCAACGGAGGATGATGCGACATCCACGACTCCTACAAGCCGTCCGCGCCTTATTATCGTGCAGCGGCTGGCGACCGCTTTGATCTCATCGAGCTTGTGTGTGATCAGGATGATCGACTTTCCCTCTGCAGCGAGGTTGCGCATGATCTGCATCAGCTCATCGATCTCCTGCGGAGTCAGGACGGCTGTCGGCTCATCGAATATGAGGATATCCGCATCGCGGTAGAGCATCTTCAGGATCTCCACCCTCTGCTGCATGCCGACCGTTATGTCCTCGATGACCATATCGGGTTCAATCGAGAGCCCATAGCGTTCAGATATCTCCTTTATCTTCCTGGAGGCTTTCCTTATGTCATATACGAAGCCTCCTTCCTTTCCCATTATTATGTTCTCGGCAACGGTGAAGTTATGAACCAGCTGGAAGTGCTGATGGACCATTCCTATTCCGAGATCGAAAGCATCATTCGGGTTCTTTATGTGGACTTCCTTTCCCCTGACCTTAATGATTCCCTTATCTGCATGATACAGGCCGAAGAGTATGCTCATCAGCGTGGATTTGCCAGCGCCGTTCTCTCCGAGGATGGCATGGATCTCGCCTTCCTCAACCTGCAGCGTTATATCGTCGTTTGCCACGATACCGGGGAATTCCTTGCGGATCCCAAGCATTTCGATTACATAGCTCAATGGCGTCTCCCATCAAAGAGGGCACCCGCTGGGGTGCGGCTTAAAGAAGGCCGCCCAGATACACCAGGCGGCCTGGATTCTGCTTTATCCGTCAGGGGATAAGGCCATCAGCCGTATCCTGGATGACGAGTGATCCGTCCTTGATAAGCTGAGCGACCTCTCTGACCTCTGCCTCGATCTCAGGAGTGAGGTTCGGGTTGGAAGCCGGGATGCCTGCCCTGTCGTCAGCAACACCGAGGATAAGGTTGCGTCCGCCTTCGAATGTTCCATTGGCAGCTGCCATTGCCTGGTCGTATGCGACGCCCGTGACATCCTTCATAGCAGATGTGAGGATGCAGGATTCGCCATTGCCCATATCACCGACTGAATACTGGTCGACATCGACGCCTACTGCCCACACATCCTCTCCTGCGAGACGGCGGTTCTTCGCCTCATTGATGACTCCGACGCCGGTTCCGCCTGCTGCTGCGAAGATCGCATCGACGCCCTTGTCATACATAGCCATTGCGAGCTGCTGTCCACCGGCAAGGTCTGCGAATGATCCCTGGTATACGAAGTTGGAAGGATCCATGTTCACAGATGTTCCATAGTTCTCGTTCGCATATGCGACCCCCTGCTGGAATCCCCAGTTGAACTTCTGGACTGCCGGAATCTCAAGACCGCCTACGAAGCCTACGTCGCCCG
>CALXKY010000137.1 GCA_944389055.1 uncultured Spirochaetaceae bacterium
CTTAGTGGGCGATGGCAGGATCGAACTGCCGACTTCCACGATGTCAACGTGACACTCTCCCGCTGAGTTAACCGCCCGAACGGCAGTATAGTAGCACTACCCAATAGATAATGTAAAGACCCTTTTTCCACTAAAGAAGAAAGAACCTGCGGCTGCATGCTCATGTACAGCGGCAGAGCACTGCCAGCACGCATACAGACGCAGGATTCATTCTCGACACCTGGCACATGATACTTCCCAGCCGCACCTTGGGGTGACCTGCGGGCAGGAAAGCGCAGCTGGGTTCCATAAGCCGGGCTGAACAGAGCGTGTCAGTCTTCCATGCAGTCCGGAGCCATGCTCATTCCGGCTGCAGTCAGCTGCTATGCAACTGTCCTTCCAGATACGGAGAATCTATCTTCCGCTCGCATAAGAAAGCTAGCACCGTATTCCCGGTGCTGTTAAGCAGGATTCGGCGAATCATGCTTCCTGTGCGATGAACAGAGCTATATGCCCGCAGCAAAGGCCCAGATTACAGCCACTACGACAGAAGGAAACAGGTTTGATACCCTTATGTGCTTATCCCAGACCATATTTATGCCAAGCGTGGCAATGAGGACAGACCCAACGAGAGAAAGGGCTGAAATGGCCTCATGTGTCATGACAGGCTTTATCAGTCCAGCAAGGACAGTAATGATACCCTGCACGATAACAACAGGTATAAATGAGAAGATGCAGCCTCTTCCATGTGTAAGCGTCATGAGAAGCACAAGAATCAGGTCGAGTATAGATTTTGCGAACAGCACGGAACTGTCGCCGTAGAGACTTTCGTTTATCGGGCCAAGGACAGCCATGGCTCCGATGGAGACAACAAGTGAGGCAGAGACGAATCCTCCGACGAATCCTGTATCGTCATGGCTTCCTGTGCGGGCCTTCAGCCATTCGCCGAAACGCGTCATATGACGCTCAATATCAGCAGCTTCACCGAGGAATGCTCCGATTGTAAGAGATGAAGCGAGCATCACGGAGCCTTCCGTCGTGAATGAGCCATCCGCGAATACAAGCATCTGCGACATGACACCGCCGATGCCGATGAAGAGTATCGAGAGGCCGCAGGCAGAAAGCATTGTCTCCTGATAACGTTCCGAAAGCTTACGGCCGAACGTCATTCCTATTAAACCGCCTATTATTATGAATAGCGCATCTACGGCTGTCCCCAATCCTGGCATGGTGGATATTCTCCTCAGATGATTCTTATACTGCTTTTCCGCAAGCGTATGGAAGCATGAGGACTTATTTTCCCCACACTATATGTGTCTCAAGATCCTTTATGAAATCCACAGTCTCCTCCCTGCTGATTCCACGCCGCTCAAGCATCTCCGTGCGCAGGAGCGAAATGAGGCCACCCATTACGAATTCCATGGCAAGAATATTCCGGCTGACCGACAGATCGATCCGGAACACAGAGCTGAATATTTCCTCAATGCGGCTCTCGAACATCATGAAGAACTTTTCTATGAGACCTGCTTTATTCATCCTGTCAATGAGACCGGAACTCCCCAGAAGCTCTGAAACAAGTTTCCAGAAGTCATCGCCAGCACGTATCCGCCCAGAGTGGATGCCATCAATGATGCTATCAAGGACACTGCCGGCATAACGCTCAAGAATCTCCTCCTTGGAACTGTAATGCCGGTAGTACGTGACACGTGAGACACCTGCCTTCTCTGCTATCTCCTTCACTGAAATGCTATCAGCAGGTTTCTTATCAAGAAGATCCAGGAATGCCTTTGCGATCCTGTCCTCTGCATCGCCGGAACTGCGCATCCATCCTCCCTTCCGGTCCATCCTAACACGCGGACCGGAAGGCAACAATACGGAACTGAGGCAAACTCCATACTCTCTACACAAGCTCTTTGCCGTATGAAGCCAGGAGGGATATAGAATAACAGCCAAGGAGCAGGAAAATGAAAGGAAAGATGATTGCAGCCATAACGCTGCTTGCGATTTCAGTCATGCCGCTTGCTGCGGCAGATATCCCCGGCTATATCCCGACGATCTCCGTATCAGGATCAGCGGAAGTCTCAATGAAGCCTGACACGGCATATTTCTCCATAACGGCTTCATTCACGGAAGATACAACAGAGGAAGCGAGGGCGAAGGTCGCGGAGATGATCGGCAATGCAGCAGGAATCCTCACATCTGAATTCGGCGTCAGTGCCGATGATCTATCGACATCATATATCTCCGCATCCCCGGAATATCAGTGGAAGGATGATGAGCGCATCCTTATCGGGCAGAAAGCTGTCCAGACGCTGGAGATAACGCTTCATGATATCGATTCGATAGGCCCTGTATACGACCGCCTGATGAGCCTTTCCGGAATCTCAATCTCGGATGTTACGCTGGATAAAGAAGACAAGAGCGAAGAATACAGGCAGGCAAGAATGGATGCTGTCCGCGATGCGTACAGCAAAGCCGAGGCATTCGCTCAGGCTGCTGGCGTCGAGGTCGGAAGCATACTCTCGATCACGGACGGGACGTCATATGGCACGCCTCTCTACAGATCAGCGAACCTGATGCTCGCTTCTGCAGATGCCGCATATGCCGAAGCATCGCCAACGGTCTTCTACAGCGGAGAGATCACAGTAAGCGCATCCGTCTCGACAATCTATTCAATCAGCCAGTAAGTCATAGTAAGGGAGCCTGCATAAATATCTGCAATGCAGTTTCAAATACTGCAGATACAATGATATATCAATATGTAAGCTCCCATTACTGATAATTATTCCACATACGGGGATACCGAAGTGCTATCATCATATGCATGATAAGGAAAGCAAGGTTCAGAGGCACATGGTATCCTTACAGCGCTGAGGAAGCTGAAGCAATCACGGGGCCACTCAGCTCATCTGGCAATGCAAGGATCGCAGTGCTTCCTCATGCAGGCCTTTGCTACAGCGGGGCTCTTATACGTTATTTTTTCGAAAGGATACCTTACGATACGGAAAAGGCTCTGATCCTGTCCCCTTCCCACTATTTCATGATACCGGCAGGCACGGCAGCCATAGCACCATTCACGGAATCTGAGACACCGTTCGGGCTGCTGCGCACACTGATGCCGGAAATCCCAGGAAGCCTGATAAGCTGCGAAGCGATAGCAGCTGAACATGGGCTCGAGATGTTCCTTCCCTTCATCGGCAGGAAAGGAGGAATCGCAGTCACATATATAATCATAAGCAGCCTCAGATCTCCTGAGGAGGCGGCATCTGCAGCCAGGCGGATCGCAGAACTCATGGATGGAAGGACAATCCTCATTGCCTCCTCTGATTTCACCCACTACGGGAGACGGTTCGGCTATACGCCTTATGGAAGCAATGTACTGGAAAAAACGATGGAGCACGACAGCAGGGCTGCTGCCATGCTGTCGGAATCGGATGGCATAGGTGCGTACAGGGAATTCAGGAAATCGACGATCTGCGGCATAGCCTCGGCTGCCATCGCGGCAGAAACCGCGGCAATTCTCGAACTGAAAGGAGAGACCGGGCCCTGGAGCACATCGCTGGGGAACGGAGATAATGCGGAAACAGATGACTTCGTATCATACCGTACCGTGCTCTGGAGGGATTCATGACAGATACTGAAGAAAGACGGAAGCTTCTGAAGATCGCACGCGATTCGCTGGAATGTGCTTTCAGCGGCCGGACAGCGGACACCCCTGGCACGAACAGAAAGCAGGGAGCTTTCGTTACGCTGACTGAAAACGGGAACCTCCGCGGCTGCATCGGCTATCTGACAGGCCTGAGCCCGCTTTATGATCAGATAGCGGAGCTTGCAAGGGAAGCAGCATTCAGCGATTACCGCTTCCCTCCGCTGAGGGAAGAAGAGCTTCCGCTCATCACGATCGGCATATCATTGCTGACTGTGCCTGAACCGATTGATTCGGCTGACAGCTTCCGCATAGGAACAGACGGAATCATAATGGAGAAAGCAGGGCGGCGCGCAGTCTTCCTGCCGCAGGTGGCCCTGGAGACAGGATGGACGGAAGAAGAAATGCTAAGCGCACTCTCGAGGAAGGCCGGCCTCGGAAGCGACGGCTGGAAGGAAGGGGCCTCCTTCATGACATTCCAGGCGGAGGTATTCAGTGAAGATGACCTGTGATTTCTGCTTCCGCCGCTGCAGCATACCGGAAGGCGAGCATGGATGGTGCCGCATGAGGAAATGTGAGGGAGGAAGGATCGTTTCAGAGCACTACGGGGAAATCCCGGCAATTGCACTCGACCCAGTGGAGAAGAAGCCTCTCTATCACTTTCTTCCCGGAACAATGACACTTTCCTTCGGTGCTTCCGGATGCAATCTCAGCTGCCGCTTCTGCCAGAACTGGCAGCTGAGCCAGGAGCATGAGAAGGGAGGAAGCGTCGACCCCTGCGATGCTGCAGCGTACGCAGTCCTGAATGGCATCCCATCAATC
>CALXKY010000138.1 GCA_944389055.1 uncultured Spirochaetaceae bacterium
GTTGAGTATCGTTGATTTCCCGGCATTTGTGTATCCGGTGAGCACGAAAGAGAAGACCCCTCTTCTTTCCCGGTCCTTGCGCTGGGTGCGCCGTATGGCGCTTATCGCCCTGATTTCCCTGTCGAGCGTCCTGATCCGCTGATCGATCCGTCTCCTCTCGAGTTCTATCTGCCTCTCTCCTTCGCCCTTTGCGCCCCTGACGCCGCCACGCTGCTGCGAGAGATTGGCTTCTCGGTTCTGAAGACGTGGCTTGAGGTATTCGGCTTCCGCTTTCTCTATCTGCAGCCTGGCTTCCCTTGAGTGGGCATTCTGGAAGAAGATCGAGAGAATCACGGCTTCCCTGTCCGAAACGGGTATGCCAAGGATCGTCTCAAGATTCTTCTCCTGCCTCGGCGATATGAGCGCATTGATCACAGCCTCTTCAGGTTCATGCATCCTGACATATTCGGCAGCCTCTGCCGCCTGTCCGGAGCCGATGAATGTCGATGTGCTGATTTCCTTCAGCGTATATTCAGCGGTGCATGAAATCCCGAGCGAGAGTGTCTTGAGGAGGCTCTTCATTTCCTCCGCCCTCAGCTCTGTGACACGTTCATCTTCTCCGGGATGCCGTATATTGATCAGAAATACACCCATACAGAAGCATTCTACAGCTGTGGGGTATTTGTGCAAGCATTGGGTGCGCGCTATCATCTTGGCATGGACAGACTGCCTCGCTGGAATATGACATCGATTTATCCGTCCCCTGATTCAGGGGAGTTCATTTCTGAATCCGCACGGCTGAAGGAAGCCGGAGAAGCGATAATCGCGGCTGCTTCGGATCCATCGTCTTCCGTCAGGACGCTTATCGGCCTGAAGGATAAGGGTGACAGCATTCTCGTGACGATGACGGCATACGCCGATGCGCTCCTTTCCACCGATTCCTCCGATCCCGCCTTCCTGAAAGCTGTTTCGATTGCTGAGGAAGCAGCTGTCGGCTATCAGAAAGCTGAGGATGCCTTCATCAGGGCCATTTCCCTCCATCCTGAGGCCGCTGAAGATCCATCTCTTGCCGATTACCGCAGATATATCCTGGATGCGATTGAGGAGAGCCGTCATCTGATGTCTCCTGAGGAGGAGGCGCTTGCGGCGGAGCTCCAGCGTTCCGGATCGTCAGCATGGGAACGCCTGATGCGTGCCATCACTTCATCGATTGCTGACAAAGACGTGACGCTCACCGAGCTGCGTTCCCTTGCCTCAAGCCCCGACAGGGCCGTGCGTAAGGACGCATATGAAAGGGAGATCGGGCTGCTTGCTGAGCATAAGACTGCCATAGCTGCCTCCCTGAACGGTATCAAGGGAACTGTGCTGACGCTGGAGAGGAGAAGGGGATGGCAGGATCCGCTTGACAGATCGCTTTTCGCCTCATCCATCACAAGGGAGACTCTGGACAGCCTCATTGCCGCAATAGAGAAGTCGCTCCCTGCCTTCCGTGATTATTTCCGCACGAAAGCCGGTCTTCTGGGGCTGGATAAGATGGATTTCTTCGATCTCTTCGCTCCTGTGGGATCCTCGCACAGGGAGTATTCCTTCTGCGAGGCACGGGATATCGTCATCTCTTCCTATTCATCGTTCTCTCCGGAGATGGGCGCGTTCGCTGAGAGCGCGTTCAGCCGGGGATGGATCGATGCCGAACCGAGGAAGGGGAAGGCTGGAGGGGCCTACGATACATTCTTCCCGGAGAAAGGGGAGAGCCGCGTGTTCTGCAACTTCGACGGAAGCTATGACAGCGTGTCGACTCTGGCGCACGAGCTAGGGCATGCGTATCATGACTCGGTCGTGAGGGATCTTCCGCCATCGCTGTCGTCGTATCCCATGACAACGGCGGAGACCGCCTCGATATTCGGTGAGATGCTCGTCTTCGACCATGTGCTCTCCCAGTCGGGCAGGGAAGAATCCCTGCCTGTGATGGAGTCCTTCGTGCAGTCAGCGGCACAGGTAATCGTGGATATCTACTCGCGCTTCCTCTTCGAGAGGGAAGTCTTCTCAAGACGCCGCAGCGCCGAGATCGGTGCAGATGAGCTTTCTTCCATCATGCTTGAAGCCCAGGAAAAGGCCTATGGCGATGCTATCGGAATCAAGCATCAGTACATGTGGGCGGTGAAATCGCATTACTACTCTGCGGATTTCTCCTACTACAACTATCCGTATGCGTTCGGAGAGCTCTTCGCGCTTGCGCTCTATTCGAGGAAGGATGAGCCGGGATTCCCTGATCTCTATAAGCGTGTGCTCTGCTCTACCGGCATGCTCGATGCCGCCTCCTGCGCTGCCATCGCCGGTGCGGATATATCGCAGCCATCGTTCTGGGAGAGCGGGCTCTCGGTCATCTTCTCATATGCAGAGAGGCTGAAGTCATGGCTCTGAGGATAGAACGCATGGGATCCGACGCCGTCGGGATCGCGCATGATGGAGACAGAACGGTCCTCGTAAGGGGAGCTCTTCCCGGAGAGCTTGTGACATGCCGCATAACGGAGGAGCGAAGAGGCTTCTCTGCAGGGGATGCAGAGGAGATACTCGAGCCCTCTCCCATGAGGCGTGAGCCGGTATGTCCCTATTACGGAAAGTGCGGCGGCTGCAGTTTCCAGATTGTTTCGGAAAAGGACAGCGCAGAGCTCAAGGCTGGCATCGTCAGGGATAATCTCCGCCGCATCGGCCATATCGTGGACCTGCCGGAATTCAGCGTTTTCCATGGCAGCTTCCATGGCTACCGCCACAGAGCGCGCTTCCACATCGATCCGGCAGCAAGGAAATGCGGGTTCCTGGGCCGAAGGTCCTCTTCTGTCATCCCGATTGATTCATGTCCGGCTCTCTCTCCGAAGCTCAATGCACTGCTTGCCGATGGCAGGACGCTTCTCGGGAAGGGCCGGGAGGCGATGTTCGGCAACAGAATGGATAGAAGCACAGGACTGGCTGAGGTCAGTGCATTCGAGGGGGACGATGAGGTGTCGCTTGGAGCGGAGCCTGTAAGGATCACTGCGTGTGACGTGAGCTATCTTGTCTCCGCGTCGGTCTTCTTCCAGTCGAATCCATCCGTTCTGCCTCATCTCCTTTCCTTCGTGAAGGAGAATGCCATCGGGGATAGCATAATGGATCTCTACAGCGGGGTCGGGACCTTCTCCGCGCTCTTCGAGGGGAGCGGGAAGAGGGTATACGCGGTCGAGCGCGAGAAGCAGTGCCTCGCTCTTTCCCGGCAGAATGCACCATCGGCCCTTTCATTCTCCGCGGATGTGGCTGCCTGGGGAAGGAAGAGCGGAAGGCATGTGGAGACTGTGATAGTCGATCCTCCGCGTACCGGTATAGCGCCGGAAGCAATATCGCTGATCCTTTCATGGAAGCCTGAGCGCATCATATATGTCTCATGCAGCAGCGCCACGCTTTCCCGGGACGTGGGGCTCATGGATGGATACTCCGTCACAGCCGCTTCCGTCTTCGATTTCTACCCCGGAACGGGCCATGATGAGACCGCACTGGTGCTCGATCGCAGGATATAATATGCCTGAATGGAGGCAATTCCATTACAGCGAAAGAATAAAGGCAGGACCATCCGTTCCTGCCCCAGCCGCTTTCCTTGACTTTCAGGCGAATTCAGAAGATATTATTCAGTAACTATAAAGAAAACAGGAGATTCTGATGAGCATTATCGAATTTATCGAAGCTAGAGAGATCCTTGATTCCCGCGGTAATCCTACCGTTGAGGTCGATGTAATCCTTGAAGATGGCTCAATGGGCCGCGCAGCTGTTCCTTCCGGAGCATCCACAGGTGTCCATGAGGCAGTAGAGCTCCGCGACGGAGACAAGAAGCGCTTCGGCGGAAAGGGCGTTCTGAAGGCTGTTGATAACGTCAACAACATCATCGCTCCGGCAATCGAGGGTATGGATGCGCTTGATCAGGTCGCTATCGACCGCGCAATGATCGAGCTTGACGGCACGCCGAACAAGGCACGCCTTGGCGCAAATGCTATCCTCGGTGTCTCCATGGCTGTTGCACGTGCAGCTGCTGACTTCCTTGGACTTCCTCTCTTCAAGTATCTTGGTGCATACCATGCATGCGTGCTCCCCGTTCCGATGGCAAACATCCTCAACGGCGGTGCGCACTCTGACAACAAGGTTGACTTCCAGGAGTTCATGGTCATGCCTATCGGCGCACCTTCCGAGCGCGAGGCTGTAAGATGGATCGCAGAGGTCTTCCATGCTCTCAAGAGCGTTCTCAAGGCAAAGGGATACAACACAGGTGTCGGCGATGAGGGCGGTTTCGCTCCTGACCTCCAGTCCAACGAGGAGGCTCTCGATGTTATCATGGAAGCTATCGAGAAGGCAGGCTACACAGCTGGCCGCGACGGCGACTTCATGATCGCTCTCGATCCTGCTTCTTCCGAGCTCTATGATGAGAAGACAGGCAA
>CALXKY010000139.1 GCA_944389055.1 uncultured Spirochaetaceae bacterium
GAAGCCCTTGCAGACAATGGAATGATCGTTCCCGGCGCGAACAAGGCTGCACTCGAAGCAGTAACCACCGGTGAAGTCGGCGTGCTCATCGCGGGTGTTGATTACAATGCATACTCCTCGATGGCTGACGGCGAACCGCTCTCGATCTACTATCCGGCAAGCGGAACTGTCGTGAACCCGCGTCCTGCGATGATCATGAAGACCGCCCCTGATATGGACAATGCAAAGGCATTCGTCGACTATCTCCTTTCCGATGATGCACAGAAGATGGTCACCGATGCATATCTCCTTCCCGGCAGGACAGACATCGGATACAGCAACAGATCCACGCTCGACGAGATTCCTCAGATCGGATGCGACTGGGACGCGATGATGGAGATCTCCTCTGACGCCGCCGCAAGGATCAACGAACTCTGCGAGAGATAATCACGGAAGGGGCAGATGAAAGGCAAGAAGGCAATCATAGCATTATTCATCATATTCCTGATGTTCCTCATCATCTGCCCGCTCCTATCCATATTCGCCGAAGCGGTCTTCCAGGAGGGCCGCTTCAGCCTTGAAAGCGCAATAGAGACGATAACGGAGAGCGAGAATGCCGCGATGATCGGTTCATCCCTTCTTCTCGGGCTGCTTGTCGTCATCGTCTCATCCATCATAGCGCTTCCCCTGGCATATCTCTTCTCGCGCACACAGCTTGCGCGATACCGCTTCTTCGACATCATATTCATGATACCGTTCATGACTCCGCCGTATATCGCATCGATGGGATGGATCCTCTTCATGCAGAAAAGAGGGCTGATGCAGCAGCTCTTCCCCTCGCTTGCCTTCATTACCGACTGGTTCTTCTCTCTGGGTGGCCTTGTCATGGTGATGAGCTTCCACGTCTTTCCGTTCATGATGACGATGATGAAGAACGCAATGCTATCCGTCCCCTCCTCGCTTGATGAGGCAGGAGCGGTTCTTGGAGCGCCATTCAGGACAAGGATCCGCAAGCTCTTCATGCCGCTCATAACAGGGAACTACGCCATCGGAGCGCTACTGGTGTTCGTGAAGACTATATCCGAATACGGAACACCTTCGACGCTCGGCCGCAGGATCGGCTTCGATGTATTCACGCCCGATATCCACAGATACGCAACCGTTGCACCGATCGAATTCGGGAAGTCAGCCTCGCTTGCATCCGTGCTGATAGGAATCTGCCTGCTGATCTGGTTCCTGCAGAACTATATCACGATGAGGAAGACATACAGCCTGGTAGGCGGCAAGGGAAGCGCCATGCGCCTTGTGCACCTCTCAAGGCCGGCACTTGCCGCAGCGATTGCATTCATTGCGGCAGTCGTGTTCCTCTCAATGGTCATTCCGCTCTTCTCAGTCACGGTCTCCTCGCTTATAAAGCTCCGCGGCTATGGCATGAGAGCAGGCAACTATACTTTCGGCAACTACATCAAGGTATTCACTGAGGACAAGCAGGGAATCAGCGCCCTGCTGGTTTCGGTATTCCTCGCAGTATCATCCGCAACGATAGCCGCCATGCTTGGCACGATATCGGTAACGCTTTCAAGACGGTCTGGGAAGCGGATGGGAAAGCTCATAGAAGGCATCACGCTGCTGCCGGAGATGCTGCCGAGCATCGTTCTCGTACTTGGGATAATGCTCTTCTACAATGCAATCTATCAGGTGATACCTATCTACGGAACACTCGGCATCATGGTGCTGAGCTATGTGATCCTCTTTCTCCCATACACCGTGCAGTACGTGACCTCAGCATACTCGCAGATCAGCCCGAGCCTTGCAGCTGCTGGACGGATATCGGGAGGAACGCCGGGATATGTCTTTCTGCATATCACGCTTCCCCTGATCTCGCGCGGAATCCTCTCAGGGTGGATGATGACATTCATCATCGCCTTCCGTGAGCTTGTGACACCATCACTCATCGCACCTACGAATACGCTTACAGTCTCCACGTACATCAACAGGCAGTTCGAGCAGGGAAGCGTCGGCAAGGGCATGGCAATGGCCGTCATCTGCATCCTCTTCAGCACAGTATCGCTGCTGATACTCAATAAGGCGATAATCAGGAAGAAATGATAACAAGATGATCTCTCAGCCGCGTTCACTCCAGCTGAGATCACCGGCTCTGTAACGTCTGAGATAATCCCGGACAGTATACTGATTGAGGCCAGTCAGGGAAGCTGTCTTCTTATATCCGTAACCATTGCGGAAAAGCTCAAGGCATTCCCTGCGCTTGTCACGGGAAATATGGGCTGGCTTCCGGCTGGCCTCATTGCTTATGGAATCACTCAATTGGCAATAAAGAACTTTATGGTCTCACCATAATCACCTACTGTTTCTTCAGCTGCACCGAAGTTATCAGCAATTACAGAGGGATCCAGGCTAGCAAGGGAATCATTCTGGGGGTCTTCTGCTTCATACGCAAGCCTCAGCATTGATCCTGCTTCGAATGCATTGCGTGTGAATACAGCGCTGGAAACATCGATTCCTGTCGGATTCCATCCGCTCTCCCTCGATCCCGTAAGATAGAGAGACGAACCATTCTCAAATGTATTGTCAGAGAATCTGATATCACCGCTTACACCTGAAGTGATCGATACAGTAGCATTCTTCTCAAATGTCGAATACTGTACAGTAGCCTTATCAATGGTGTTCTCTTCTGTCTGATCATATTCAGCGATATAGAGTGCAGCACCGTCAATGAATGTGCAGGAATCAATCGTTACATTGTTCCCGATGACGTCAACTGCTTTGTTGTCGCTGTGTCTTGTTCCGATCTTAAGGCCGGCAAGGACAACATTATCAGCAACGACTGTGATCATGTCCTGTGTGGCAAGAACACCGTTAGGAATCTCATCAGTTGAAAAGATTGTCACATCAGCATCATCTGCTGAGACAATCGCAACATTCTCCTCATTGACGAGAAACATCCAATTGCCCTGCCCGGCATACTGATCGGTCATCACGCTGTCCTTCATATCATACTCACCAGCGGCAAGAACGATTTTAGTGCCACTCTCAAGTTCATTGAGCGCATTAGTAAGCTCTGCCGCATTCTTGACGTTTACAGTCTTGGTATAATCAGAGTCTGGATACCTCTCCGAAATCGGGGCCTCCGGCATCTTCGGACCATTTTCATCTGCAGGCGTGCTGCCATCACATGCTGCGAATGCAAAGAGCATCATGATAGCAAGAAAAACTGCGGAAATCTTCTTCATTTTAATCCCTCCAGAAAAGAATTTCTATTCAGGAATTCTACCCCCCCCCGGTAATAGATTGTCAAGAAGATTCCTTCTTAGCCATGCATTAAACAGGGGCACCTCTCCGATGCCCCCGTGATATCATCTGCTGTGTATCTCAGTCGGAGTTCTTCATCGAGAACGGCTGCCTTGTGTTCTCGAGGACATCCCTCCAGAGAGAGCCTTCGATATCCACATGGCTGCGCTTCGATACGGCAACCTTGATAGGCACGTAGACGAACTGGTTGTTGACGCGGGAGGCGATGCACTGCGTCTTTCCTGCCATGGCGGCATGGACCGCATGAGCGCCGATACGTGCGCAGTAGATCGAGTCATAGCTGTCTGCCGGGGCTGAGCGGATGATATACGACGGATCGATGTATTTGATTGTCGTTGCAATGCCCTGCTCCGCGAAATACTCCTTCATCGCATTCTTCAGGAATACGCCGATATCATGGAACTTGAGGTTGCCCGAGGCATCCGTCTCGCCTGTCTGCGGCAGGAATTCCTGTCCCGCTCCCTCCGCGATGAGGATAACCGCATGGCCACGCTCGAGAAGGCGCCGCTTGACGTTCTCGAGAAGGCCGTTCGGACCTTCGAGATCGAACGGGGATTCAGGGATGAGGCAGAAGTTGACATCTGACTGCGCAAGCGAGGCATTCGCTGCAATGAATCCCGATTCGCGGCCCATAACCTTCACAAGCCCGATTCCGTTGATTGCGCCAGTAGCCTCGGCATGAGCACCTCTGATGACGGGCACGACCTGCGCGACAGCCGTATCGAAACCGAAGGAAGCATCGATGAACGAGAGATCATTGTCGATTGTCTTGGGAACACCGACAACTGCGATCTTGAGTCCTCTCCTCTTGATCTCCTCGCCGATATCCTGAGCTCCACGGAGCGTTCCGTCACCACCGATCGCGATGAGTATGTTGATATTCATCCTTTCGAGGGAGTCAACGATCTCCTCGACCTGCTTTCCGCCGCCGCGTGCTGATCCGAGGATGGTACCGCCCTTCTCGAGGATATCATCAACGACATCCGGATCAAGAGGGATGACAGGCCATGGTGAATTCTCGAGAAGTCCGAGATAGCCATACTGGATCCCGGAGATCCTTCTT
>CALXKY010000140.1 GCA_944389055.1 uncultured Spirochaetaceae bacterium
CCATGTAGCCGTCACGCCCCATCATGGTCTTGAGTCCTTTAAGCGTGAATCCGTTTATGTTCGGTTCCATATATAATGCCTCCGTTGTGTGTACATACACGCTCTGTTTCCGGATTGTATCAAGCGGGTTCAGGCGATTCAAACGATGATTTCTCCCTGCAGTCAGAAGTGAACCATCTGAGCCCGTAACCCTTCCGTCTTGATCGTTTTATCTCCGCATCCATCCCCGCACTTATCCTATCTCCGAACACCCATACCTCCGCACATCTGTCCATGAGGACATTGCCGAAGAATAGGCCGAGCTTCCGTTCCTTCTCATCGGTATCATCCATGAACTGCGGATAGAGGAGATGAGGAGCGATTGGGATGCAGCCCGAGTCCACGGCAAAGCGGCAGTAGCGTCTGGCGTTGGATACATTTGTTTCCACATCTCCCGCATATGGCGAGCAGATATACACAAGAGGTCTGTATGGACGCTTCTCAATGTTCCTGATTGCCTCGAAGGCCGTAGGGTCAGGATAGCCCTCGCTGTTGAGATAATCCTTACCCATATCAGTCCTTCCTGTAGAAACCGCACTCATAGCCGTCAGCGTTCAGCACGAGTCCCTCAGCCCAGGGCGGTGTGATGGACATCTTATCCGTGATTTCCTTGACGGAGACGGAAGATGGAGCCTCGATGACGACCTCGTCGTGGATATGCATGACAATGCGGTAGTCGGAGAGGTTCCGCATCGCGAAGCAGAGAATGTCACGGGCAATCGCCTGGACTATGTTCTCGACCTGCTTACCTCCGAACGTCCGTATCCGTTCCCATTTCTTCGTCTGCCCGGTTCCCTCATATGTGATATTCTCCCTGCCGTATTCATCCTTCTCGATTCTCGGTTTCACATAGGCGAGGCGCCGTCCTGACGGGAGCCTCACGAAAAGGAATCCCTTCTCATAGGTGAAGACAAGACCGTGTGTCTCGGCGCATCCTTTCTCCCTCACGGCCTTGACAGCGGCTCTTCCGACATCGTTCCAGAGCTTCACGATATGAGGATTGGCCTCTCTCCAGGAATCCACAAGCGGCTGCAGCTCATCTTCCTTCATCCCCATCTCAAGGGCACCCATAGCAATCAGAGCTCCCTTTGATCCGCCGTATCCGCAGTTGTGGACGAGTTTCCCCGATACGGTAAAACGATGATGTCTTCCGGCATTTCGTATGTCATAAAGTCGAGTCTTGCTGATATGATTCTCCAGCATTTTCTTTTCTCCTGAACAGCCTGCTGAGCAGCATGAATGATGTCCATGCGGCTCATTCCAGCAGCAAGTTTTCTCTTCACAACGCTCTCTGTGTAAGGCCAGTATTCCTGCTGGAACTCCGAAAGAATCGTGTTCCTTCTGTTTGCCTGGTTCTCCTGTTTTGTTACGAATCTCAGATTTCCTGGCTCGTAATTTCCATTCGTGTTTATGCGATCCACCTCCAGCTCTCTCTGAGGTGTTCCGTACAGCCTCATCAGGTATAATCCGGCTTCCGTCACAGAATGAAACAGGAAGCGGATTCCTCTCGCACCATACTGAGGATATTGTGGAGACTTCGGGTTTTCGCACCTCTGTTTTGCCGCACTCAGCCTTTTGTACAGCCACAGCGGAACCTGCCTCGGCTGAGAGCACTGCTGGCAGCCCTTTGATTTGCCGGATTTCAGATTTGCCAGATTCTGCCATTGGATGCTCCCGCATCCCTGACATCTGGTCAGTACATAGCAGCGGTTCATCGCTTTGTTCCATCTCTTTTCCGGAGATATTATTTTCACCCAGCCGTATTGCCTTCCGACCATATCCGGTCTGTATGAGATGTGCTCCGCGGGCGGCGGCGTCTCCAAATCGTACCGGGATCTGTTTCCCTTCAATCCAGACGAGGTGGTCTGGTGTCGCTCTGAGTCCTTCATATTCGATAACCTCCTTTTCTCCTTTGAAAAACACTCCGTCATGTGAAACCCATTCCTCGCCATCCCAAAGTTTGTGGTAGGGCTGTATTTCCTCAATTGGGATAAGTCCGCAGTCTGTGAGTACCAGTTCTCCTTCTGCTATGCAGGCAAGCTCCGCCTGCTTCCCTTTCTGCCTTAGTTCCGCGTTCGGGCCATGCTTGGCGACAGGTACACCGAACATCTTAGAGGCGGTGGCTGAGTAGATATCTCCATTCTTCCTGAAGACATCCATCCTCCATTCCTCTCCTGCGAGCCATGAAAGCACTCTGGCTTCAATCGCAGAGAAGTCGGAGACGATGAAGCGGTATCCGTGAGCGGGGATGAACGCTGTCCTGATGAGCTGTGATAGCGTGTCCGGGATATCATCGTAAAGTGATGAGAGGATGCCATAATCGAGCTTCATCACGTCATCCCTTGCCTCCGCAAGTTTCTCGATATGGTTCTGTGGAAGGTTCTGAAGCTGGATTAGGCGTCCTGAGAAGCGGAGCGTCCTTGAGGCTCCTCCGAACATGAACATGCCTTTCGCCCTGTCATCAGAACATGCGGCGTTCACCATCGCCTGATACTTCTTCACCGATGACTTCGACTGCTTCAGTCTCAGTTCCAGCACCTCTTTCAGCTCTGGCGGCACCTTATCAAGAAGCGCCTTCACTTCCTTCTTTCCGAGTGACTCGATATCGACATGGTTCTCTTTGAGCCACGTCTTGAGCTGCTGCACGGATCCCGGGTTCTCAAGGCCGGTTATGACCTGCATACGGCTCACGATTTCCCTCTTCGCCGCGTCGTCAAGCTCTATGGCCTTCCTCGCGAATACCGTGTCGACAAGGACGCCTCTGTCGTTGATTCGCTCGCTCAGGTGGTACTCATCCCAGATGAAGTCCGGGACAGGGAAGGGGGAGAGTTTCTTCGCTATAGCGATTTCCACCTCGACATCCCTTCTGTTGTACTCGGTGAACCTCTGCCAATCATCTGGGAAGAAACGTGGGAGATTCCGCTGGAAGTATCCGTTCTTGGCAGATGGGACGGTGGGTGAGCAGAAGAGTCTGATGAGCTTTCTACCTTCATCAATCTTCTGTTCATCAAGTCTCAAGACTCTGCCGATATCTTTCAGAGACAGTGGCAGGCCGAGATATGCCGACCACACCATGCTGCATCTCCAGGATTCAGGCGGGAGATACTCATGTGCCGGCAGCCGGAGATAACGCGAGAGGCACACACGCTCGAATGAGGCGTTGTGCGCCCACTTGATGACGTTCTCATCTCTGATTGCCTCTATTATCTCGCTGGGGATTTCCTCTCCTGATGCGAGGTCGATGACATTTACATCTCCGTCATCCACAGCATAGCCAAAGAGCAGGATGCGAAAGTCCGGATCCTCTGAGTAGCGGTACATACCACTCCTGCCGATATCGACTGGAGAATAAGTCTCCAGATCTATTGCTAGCGTCTTCATTCTTCCTCCTTTTAAAGCTGATTTCTCGTGGAGTCATAGGCTCCTGTTATATGCCTTGTTTTCGGACCTTGGAGGACTAGGTCCGACTTCTCGGCCTCTAGTAGCAGACCATGCGAAAGCGATGGTTCCTGCAATCCAGAAAAGAAAGGGGCTGCTATGAGCTACAGGCTGAGAATCGGTGTCGGGGATTCCGACGGAACAGAGACAACGGTGGCAAGAGGAAAGATGAAACGCCTCCCGGAAAGAATTATCAGATTCCTCTTCGGAGCACCGGGAACAGTGCTTGTGCTGAACCCGACACAGGCAATCAGGACAGTTGAGGTACACGAAATAAGGGAGAACGCATGAAAGAAGTTGTAATAATCAAGGAAGCTATAGAGAAAGCAAGAAGGCTTGCAAAGGAGTCAGAGGCTCTTGCTGTCAGTCTCGAGATCCTCATCGAGGAAGATGTGGATCTGGACTATGAGAAGGATACGGCTATCACTGAAGAGGTGGTCGCTGCTGATATCGAGGTTCAGGACAGAGAAAGAGCTGAAGCATACAAAGCGGAGATGAACACCATCACAACTGGCGAACTCAAGGCAAAGGCCGTTAAAGCCGCTCATGCCGGACACGGCGATGCTATCAAGGCAAAGCTCTCCGAACTCGGAGTCAGGAAGATATCGGAACTCCCTGAACATGAGTTCACTGACTTCTACGCTTTTCTTGAGAGCCTCATCAAGGAGTCCAGAGATGCCTGATAAACATGCGAGGCTCTCTCCCTCATCATCCGAACGGTGGCTCAACTGTCCGCCGTCGGTGATGCTTGGAGCGGATATCCCTGATGAGGCATCT
>CALXKY010000141.1 GCA_944389055.1 uncultured Spirochaetaceae bacterium
GGATCATATTCGTCTGCCACGGCAATATATGCCGTTCCCCGATGGCTGAGTTCATATTCCGGAACCAGTAAGGGCCATGCAGCGTTGCTTCCTGTCAGAATCCTGTGCTTCATGTATCTTTTTGAAATCTACATCTAAAATTCATATAATTATCTGGATAAAATCAATTTATATATAGGTGCTATATTGAAACTTACTGAAAAAAACTGAACACATGCTCGCGATTATCTGATATACTCGTAGGTGGAAGCAGACGATGCATTTCCTATCCTCCCTGAAATATTCACTGTTTCCGTTAGGCTTAACGACCAGTCCCAGGCGGCTGGTCTTTTTTATATTTCCGTACTTCTGCCATGTCCCCTGATTCTGCTAGAATGTTCACATGGCTCTCATCAGATTCTATAAACCTGCGCTTTACAGAAAGGATATGGATGCCGTTCTCCAGACAATGGTCGACGAGAAGATCGGTCCGGGAGAACGCAAGAAGGAATTCCTCAAGGCTTTTGCTGCTTACACCGGCAAGAAGGATGGCATTGCCCTCCGATCCTATCTTGATGCAATCATAGCATCTCTCAGGGCTCTGGGGCTTGAGGAAGGCGATAGCGTCCTCGTATCAGTGCTTACGCCGAGGATATATCTTGAAGCATTCAGGCGCACGGGTGTGAAGCCGGTACTGATTGATTCGGATGAAGCCGGACTCCCGAGCCTTGAGGATGCGGCTGAGAAGCTTTCGGAGAATCCGAAGGCATTCATATACTACGAGCCGATATGCCAGATTCCTGAATCGTTCGAGATGCTGAAGGATCTTGGGCTTCCTGTCATAGAGGATGTGTCTCAGTCAATCGGCTCAGTCTATTCGGATACAACCAAAGCCGGTATGGGCGGTGATATCGTCATATCCGAATTCGAGGAGAACTGCGTTGTCTCCACAGGCGGAGGCGCGGCTGCCGTGACATCGGATGAGCAGATCCTCGAAAGACTCAGGAAGGAAGGCTCAGCAGGTTCCCCGTATGTCGATCTTCCCGATATGAACGCCGCTCTCGGCATCGTGCAGATATCGAAGATAGATACGCTCCTTGTGCGGCGCAATGAGCTTTACAGGCTTTTCATGCAGTCGCAGATGCGGAGCGGAACAAAGCTTTTCGGTTCCGCCTCCCCGTCATTCTCGGCAAATGGATATGGTTTCTCCGTGATAGTCGGCAGCAAGCCGGATGAGGCGATTGAATTCGCGCAGAAGCATGGCGTTTCATCCCGCCGTACGTTCACCCAGTCTATCGGGGCAAGGTATCAGGACAGGTTTGACCGCTTCCCGAATGCGATTGCGCCGCTTACCAGAGCGATTTCCTTTCCTTTGTATCCATTTCTCTCAAAGAATGAGATAGAATCAATACAGCGGGTGATAAGCCATCTGGGGTGATAAATGACGGTATCCTCTGTATTCATAATCGCAAACGGCATGAAGAAGGAGAGCCAGGAACTCTCAGCAGAGATCCTGGAGTATCTTGGAAAGCGCGGCATATCGGGAAAGCTGGTGAGCACGAAGTCCGATGAGGATGTGCTCGATGTCCCGGTCACCACCGATCTCGTCATCACTCTTGGGGGTGATGGCACCGTGCTTTATGCGGCGAGGGCCGTCAATGAGATGGGAATTCCCATCCTCCCTGTCAACCTTGGTACTTTCGGATACATTACCGAAGTCGGGAAGGATGAATGGAAGGAAGCCTTCGAGTATTTCGAGCAGCATGGCACGAACCTGTCAAGGCGCCTCATGCTCCGCATAACAGTCAGCCGGAACGGCCACAAGATGTGGCATGCTTCAGCTCTCAACGAGGCCGTAATATCATCAGCGGGCATCGCAAAAGTCATATCGCTTGATCTTTCTCTGGACAAGACTCCTGCCGGATCCTTCCGTGCGGACGGCATGATCATAGCAACCCCGACAGGATCGACGGGCTACTCCCTTGCAGCCGGCGGACCGATTCTCGATGCGGATATGTCCGCCGTGATCATCACACCTGTCTGTCCTTTCACGCTGTCCAACAGGCCTCTTGTGACCTCTGGGAAAGTTGTAGCTGTGACAGTCTGCAGCGGACAGCGCACTGATCTTCTTCTGACAGCCGATGGGCAGCTTTTCTTCCCGCTTGAGGAAGGGGATGTCGTCACCGTGGAGAAGAGCCGCAGCCGTGCGCTTCTCGTCAAGTCGCTCAGGAGGAATTTCACGGAAGTCATCAGGGATAAGCTCCACTGGTCAGGAGAGATGCATGCTTGAATCGCTGAGCGTCAGAAGCTATGTGCTCATAGATCATCTCGATATCTCATTCAGCGACGGATTCACCGTTCTCACCGGAGAGACAGGATCCGGCAAATCGATCATGCTCGGAGCTCTGTCTCTGCTTCTGGGAGCCAAGGCGGACAGGGAGGCTGTCAGGCAGGGCGAGAGCAGTGCGGAGATATCCGGAGTATTCTCGGTATCCTCTCCCGCGGTTATGGAATGGGCTGAAGCGCACGGGATAGAGATCGATGATGGCTCGCTTGTCATCAGGCGTCTGATCAAGGTCAGCGGCCGGCAGGTCTACACCGTCAACGGTTCCCCTGTGACAGTACGGGAAGGAGAGGAGCTTGGGCACCTTCTGGTTGACGTATCATCGCAGCATGCGCACCAGTCCCTTCTGCGGCAGGATGTGCTCCGCCGGATGCTCGATGAGTCTGCCTCTATCGGCCGGGAAGCCCTTGTCTATCATGATGAATACATCAGGGTGCGTGCTCTCGAAAAGGAGAAGGCGGAGGCTGAAGAGAACATCCGCAAGGCCTCAGAGGAAGCTGATTACATGCGCTTTGCGCTTTCTGAGCTGGATGCTGCTTCGCTGAAGGTCGGAGAAGAGGAAGAACTCCGCAGGGATATCGAGGTTATGAATTCCGCGGAATTCCTCCGTGAGAGCCTTTCATCTGCAGTGACGGAGATGCGCTCTGCATCCTCATCGCTTTCAGAAGCGATGGATACGATCCGCAAGGCAGCCAGGAAGGATCAGCGGCTGACTGAGTTCTCGGACCGTGCTGAGAGCCTCAGCATCGAGGCCGATGACATCCTTCTATCGCTCCGCGATCATCTTTCCTCCATAGATTTCCCTGAGTCGGAGATGGAGGAGAAGAATGCAAGGCTCATGCAGATACAGCGCATCAGACGACGTTTCGGAGGCAGCATAGAGGAAGCCATCCGCCGCCGCGATGAGTACAGGAAGCGTCTCGAGGATGCGGAGAACGGAGAATCGCTGCTTGCATCGCTTGAGAAGAAGCTTGATAAGGAAAGGGCACAGCTGATTGAGAAGGCAGAGGCGCTTCTCACGGCCAGGAAGAAAGCTGCACTCATTCTCGAGAAGAGGATTGAGGAGAGGCTCAGGAAGCTTGGTATGGCTTCTGCTGCCTTCTCCATAAAGGTCGAACGCGCGGCTGAACCCGGTCCGGATGGAATCGACAGCGTATCATTCCTCATTGCTCCGAATAAAGGGGAGAAGCTCTCTCCGATCCAGGACACCGCATCCGGTGGAGAGCTTTCAAGGATCATGCTTGCGCTGAAGGTTTCCATCAGATCCGGAAGCGGTGTAGGTACGATGCTCTTCGATGAGATCGATTCAGGCATAGGAGGCTCTGTCGCCAATGCCGTAGGAGAGGAGATGAAGGCGCTTTCCGTCTCTGAGCAGGTCATTGCGATCACGCACCTTCCTCAGATCGCTTCTCGCGCTTCAAGGCATTATCTCGTTGAGAAGACAGAGAAGGATGGCCGCACGATTACGGGAATAAGGGAAGTCTCTGCCGATGAGAGGGTAAAGGAAATCGCCCGCCTCCTTTCCGGTGAGACGAGCGATCTTTCCCTTGAGCACGCAAGGGCATTACTTGAAGTTCAGGGTAACTGACGCGCTTCTCAGCAGCACATCATCGCACCCGGCTTTCTTCTCTCCATCGGAATAAGGATATATCGCATCCTGGAGTTCTTTGGTATCAGGTTCGAATCCATGCGCTCTCGATAGCGTAAGCAGCTCGATTATGGAATCAGCGGTCTTATCCGTAAGACCGTCCTTCCTTACGACCGAGGCAAGGTATTCCGAATGCTTCGAAAGGATTGCGCTGATCGAGGCGATATCCGCGTCGCG
>CALXKY010000142.1 GCA_944389055.1 uncultured Spirochaetaceae bacterium
GAAGCACCTGACGACCGCTCTGATGACATTGTTGAGACCCGGGCAGAGACCGCCGCATGTGCAGATTGCCGCATGGACGTGAGCGGGATTGAAGTAGATCTTCTCCCTGGGACCTGCAATCTCAAGCGTATCGGAATGGAGAAGCTCTGAGCTGCCTCCGACCACCTCAGCCTCTATTGAGAAGAGGATCCTGTCCGAATCGCGGACGTAGTCGGCAAGACCATCGCCTCCGCGCTTTGACATCCTGATCGGCGAATTGAGCTTTGCCGGCCCAAGTGTCTCAATCGTGAAATCGTACTGCTGTGTTGTCTTATTGCTGCTCATATCTCTTCCTCCATGAGCTCTTCCACAGAAGCGCAGAAAGCATCGAACCGTTTCCTGGCATCTGCTTTTGCCTCTCTCTGGAATTCCCTGTACAGGGAAATGTATTTCCTTCCGAACGGGGTGAGCGTCGCGCCCTGGCGGTCAGCACCACCCTTCCTCCTGTCCAGCACCGGGCGGCCGAGGCTTTCCTCGAGCATCTCGAGCATCCCCCTTGCCTTGGTGTAGGACATTCCCATGCTGCGGCTTGCCGAGAGCAATGAGCCCGTCTCCTCGATGCGTTCAAGGAGCCAGAGGACACCAGCCCCCATGAACTTCCTTCCGTCATCATCAAGGATGTAGAGCTTCGTGCTCAGTTCCATAGCTCTCCCGCTGCTTTATATACGGTGTCGATGATCTCATCGAGCCCTTCAGGCTCAACGGAGCAGTATGCGAGGCGGAGCGTTCCGCCCATGATGTTTATGACACCGATCTGATACTTCTCAAGGAGATATACCCTGAGATCCTCTGCGCTCCTGCCATGCGTATCAAAAGCCATGAAGTAACCCGAGTTGAAGGCGTATGGCGTAAGGAGGCTCTCGCCGCTATGTCTCCCGACGGCTTTCTTCACGATGCTGTACCGCTTCTTCATCTCAGCGAAGAGAGCGGCTTTGTCTGCTTCATAATGCTCGCCGTTCTTCATTGCCTCGACGATCAGGCTCTGTCCGGGCCTGTCGCAGTTGGACACGGTGCACCTGATCATACCGAGCGTCTTCTTCGTGAGTGCGTCAAGGTGCGCATCGGAGAAACCCCTGGAAGCATATGTCAGGAAGCCCACGCGGAAGCCCCAGACCATCTCTTCCTTCGTCGCGGCATCACCCTTGACTGCGAAGATGTTCTCATGGGCATCGGCGAAATACGTGAAGAGCGATTCCTTCTCCGTATCATCCTCGAAGAAGAGCCCGAAATAGGCATCATCGGATATAACCATGACCTTCTTGCCAGTCTCAGCGACCGACACGACAGCTTTCACGATAGCCTCAGCCTCTGAACGAGACGGCGAATATCCTGTCGGGTTATTCGGGAAGTTGAGGGTGATCCTTGCATGATCTCCCTTGACGGAGAGGAGCGCTTCCTTCATTCCTTCCGTGTTGAAGCCTCCATCCTTCCCGTAGAATGGGAAGAGCACGGGCTCGGCTCCGGCAAGATCGCGGAAGATGAGATCGTAGTTATCCCAGAAGAGATCGGGGCAGACAATCTCATCACCCTCGCTGACAAAAAGCTGGGCGATCATGCTGATTGCATGCGTGAGGCCGCCCGTCACAAGCGGCAGGGAGAACTTCTTTCCCTCGAGTCCCGGGTTCTTCCTGATCATGTTCTCCTTCCAGAGAGCGCGCAGCGTCTTGTCACCGCCGCCTGGAGCATACGAGAAGATCTGCGAAGGCCTGAAGGTGCCTTCCCTGAATGCTGAGTAGATATCCTGAAGATAGAAAGGCTCACCGTTCTTCGTCGCGAGACCGACGGTGGCATTGTATTTCTTAGCCTTCTCCTTTGCCTCATCGCTCTGGGCAACGATTCCCTTCGGGAAATACATTCTTCTGCCTATAAGAGAAAGAAAGCCGTAAGCTACCGAATCCGAAAGCGTTCTGTTCAGCTCTTCTGCAAGGATGTTCATCAGCACCTCCAGCAATATGCTGCCATGGCAACGCCTGCCATGGCTTATCTCTGTCAGGATATCATATTCAGCGCGTGAATGAATATATGGTCAGAAAAGGGTGAGCTGGCCATCATCCATGCTGCCTTCTTCCCCACTCCCGCCTGCGCCTATGGCTGCAAGGAACTCATCCTCCGTGACAATCTTCACACCGAGCCTCTCCGCCTCGGCTCTCTTGGAACCACCTCCCTCCCCAGCAAGGAGATGAGTGGTCTTCGATGTAACGGAAGAGACGGTTCGCCCGCCGCGCTTCTCTATCTCCTTCAGGGCTTTCGACCGTGGATTGAAGCTGCGGAACGAGCCGGTGATGCACCAGACTTCCCCGCTGAAGATCTGATCAGCCTTCTCTTCCTCATCCACCGACTCTGCCGACATCCGCACACCGGCCTTCCTCAGCGCTTCTATCGTGGCCCTGAGATGCTCCGAGCGGAAAGCAGTGACGATACGCTCGCCTGTGACCTCTCCGAAGCCTGGAATCGAGGAGAATGCCTCAGTGTCCCCCCTGTCTGCGGCGCTGAGTATGCTGTCCATCGAATCAAATCCGCCGGAGACAAGGAGCGCGGCGCTCTTCTTTCCTATCTCAGGAATGCCAAGGGAGGAAAGAACCGTGGCGAAAGGCCGCCCAAGGCTCTCCTTTATGCCCTTCCTCAGCAGCTCGAGGCTCTTCTCCCCTATGCCGGGGAGCGAAGCGGCAGCTGAATAGTCCGCGGTGTATATATCCTCGATGCTGTGCAGTATCCCGGCATCGCACAGAAGCCCGGCCGTACGCGGTCCCAGCGTCGCGATATCCATCTGATCGGCAGATGCGAAGAATGCGATCCTGCCCTTCACCTGATCAGGGCATTCATAGTTCGGGCAGTACTGAAGTCCGCCCACCTGGATTATCGGGGTGCCGCAGCATGGGCATTCATGCGGAAGGCGGAATGTCGTATTGCCTGAGCTGTTCTTCTCTATGACGCTATCCACGGCGGGTATGACATCACCGCGCTTGGATATCGACACCGTATCGCCGATGGCAAGCTCAAGCTCATCGATGTACTCCTGGTTGTGGAGCGTCGCGCGCCGTATGGTTGATCCTCCGAGCCTGGTAGCCTCGATCTCAGCCACTGGCGTGATGCGCCCGGTCCTGCCTACCTGGACGGTTATATCCAGCAGCTTAGCCTCCGCCTGAGGTGATTCGAACTTATAGGCTATCGCCCAGCGCGGATGATGCTCGGTGTAGCCGAAGCGCTCGCGCACATCAAGCTCATTGATCTTGAAGACAAGCCCATCTATCTCATACGGAAGATTCTTCCTCTCCTCCGTCTTCTCCTTTATGAAATCCCCGATATCTGAAAAGGCATACGGAACTCCGTCGATACCGGCATCGCGGAGCTTGGCAGCAGCGCTGTCCCTGTCCGCATCGAAGAATGCAAGATGCGGATTGATCCTGAAGCCCAGCTTCTTCAGCCTGGCAAGGATGTGGAGGTGATCCTCCGGCGTCTCATCCTTATTGCCCCAGAACCCCTCGTAGCAGAAGATCGTCAGAGGCACGCGCGCAGCCTCGCTGCTCTTCTGTCTCCTGACGGTTCCCGCTGCGAGATTGCGCGGATTTGCCGCACGTCTGGATTCATCGCTCTCTTCTGCATTGAGGCGCTCGAAATCAGCCTTCTCCAGATAGACCTCTCCGCGTACCGCGATATCCACGTTCTCTGAAAGGGAGAGAGGAACGGACTGCATCGTTGCTATATTCGGCGTCACATCATTCCCGATCTCGCCATTGCCTCTCGTGACAGCTCTCACGAGAACACCCTTCTCATAGTACAGGACCATCGAGATGCCGTCGATCTTCTCCTCTGCCGCGAAAGAGAGAGCGCCGCCTTCCTTCTGTATCGAACGCGAGAAGAAATCGAGGACAGCCTCCCCCGAGTATGCCTTGTCCAGCGATAGCACGGGGATCGTATGTCTGACCTCAGGGAAATCATTGGTCAGATCAGACCCCACGCGGCGCGTAGGTGAATCCGGATGCTGCAGTTCCGGATATTCCCGCTCAAGCGCAGCAAGGCGGTCAGTCAGCCTGTCATACTCGCTGTCGGTCACGAGCGAGATGCCTTCCTTG
>CALXKY010000143.1 GCA_944389055.1 uncultured Spirochaetaceae bacterium
AAGGGACATACCTTTGTTCGAGAATGTCTTCCTCGCGCTCGAGGAGGGAGAGAAAGCAGGAATCGTCGGCAGGAACGGTGCCGGCAAATCGACATTCCTCAGATGCCTGATGGGAATCACTGCCCCGGATGAAGGCACCGTATCGATGAAGAAAGGAACGGAGGCCGTACTCCTTGAGCAGAATGTCACATACCCTGAAGGCACAACGCTTTCAGGATTCCTCTATCTCCAGCAGAGCCGTGCGGTGCGGCTGCTCGCTGATTACCAGAAGGCACTGGATGAAGGCAACGAGAAGGAATACACGCGGCTCTCGGCCATCATCGAGAAGGATGACCTCTGGGACACGGAGAGAAGGTACGAGGCTGTCCTTACCGAACTCGGCGAATCGATAAGCCCCGGCACACCGATGGAGATGCTCTCCGGCGGACAGCAGAAGAAAGCTGCGATAGCGCGTGCACTTGCCCAGAAGCCCGATCTCCTGCTCCTTGACGAGCCGACGAACCATCTCGACATCCGTACGATCGAATACCTTGAGGACTGGATAAAGTCTTCATCAGCAGCCATCATCATCGTCACGCATGACAGGCATATACTCAATGAATGCTGCTCCTCGATATGGGAACTCGATGGCAGCCGCTTCTACCGCCATCCAGGCTCATTCTCCGCATATCTCGAGAGGAAGGCGGAGAGGCTCAGGATGGATGAGATCCACGAGGCAAGGCGCGAGAACATACTGCGCCGCGAGCTGGAATGGCTGAAGCGCGGCCCCAAGGCAAGGACGGGAAAGGACAAAGGCCGCAAGGACAGGATAGAGGCGCTCATTGCCGGACGGCCATCCGCCGGGACGGACAGACCCCGCGATTTCCAGAGCGCGGAACGCAGGCTCGGCAAGAAGATACTCGAGATTGAGGATGTGTCGAAAAGCTATGATGGACGAACGCTCTTCTCCGGCTTCTCATTCTCGTTCGTGAAGGGGCAGAAGATCGCGCTCATCGGAGATAACGGCACGGGGAAATCCACGCTCCTGGACATCCTCTCCGGGCGTACGGAACCTGATACGGGAACCGTCGACAAGGGGCAGAATACGGTGTTCGGCTACTATGACCAGCTCGGCCGTGACCTCGTAAGCAGCAAGACAGTCATCGAGTATACGGAGGAAATCGGGGACCGCGTCATGATGGGCAGCGGCGAGGAAGTCTCGGCAGCACGCTTCCTTGAGCTCTTCGGGTTCCCAGTATCCATGCACCGCACTCCGGTCGGGATGCTCTCCGGAGGCGAGAGAAGAAGGCTCTACCTCATAACAAGGCTTGTGAGGAATCCGAACTTCCTTCTCTTTGACGAACCAACCAACGATCTCGATATCGAGACGATGGAGAAGCTTGAGGAGTACATCACCTCATTCCCCGGCTGTGCCGTGATCTCATCCCATGACAGGACATTCCTTGATGTCACGACAGACATGACGCTCTCGATCGAGAACGGATCTGTCGTGCTCTTCCCAGGAAGCTATACGGAGTGGAAGGAGGCGAAAGCGGAGGAAGAGGAAAAGCAGAAGCAAGCGAAGGATACAGCTGCAAAAGCTGCTCCGGAGCGGCAGCAGCGCTATAAGAAGGGTCTCACATATAAAGAAACGAAGGAGAAGGAGGCAATCGAGGAGGAGATCGCTTCGCTTGAGACTCTCATAGCCGCCCTCGAGGAATCATTCTCCACGCCTGACCCGACTGAGCTGGGAACACTTCAGGAACGCTCGCGGAAATATGATGATGCAAAGGCCCTCATGGAAGAGAAGATGGAGCACTGGATGGAGCTTGAGGAGAAAGCCGGGGCGCAGTGAGCCCGTCTTGCCTGACCGGAAGCCGCAGCGGCGGGCTGAAGATCAATCCGGCTTTCCGGAAGTACTGGACATAATGGGATGAATAATGTATAAAACGTCGTACTGAATGCGCCCTTAGCTCACCTGGATAGAGCAACTGCCTTCTAAGCAGTAGGTGATTGGTTCGAATCCAATAGGGCGTAAAGGAAAGGCCGCCGTGATTCCGTGATGGAAGTGAGGCGGCCTTTTTCATTCCCTCATCCTGGAAGAACAGCAGGGTGACATGCTCTGATCCAGAACCTGGGACTGCGCAGCTCAGAGCTCAGGGATTACGAGCCCGTAATGCTCACCATCGACGAAGAAGCCGTCGACGAACAGCAGCATCGGGTCATGGCCTTCATGGACGAAGCCATTGCGCTCATAGAATGCCTTAGCCCTTGCGTTGTCGCTCCTGACGGCGAGGCTGATCTTCCGGACTCCCCTCTCCCGCGCTTCCGAGATGGCGAATTCAAGCAGATGCTGGGCAATTCCCGTTCCCCAGTATTCCTTCCGCACTGCGATGGCAAGATCGCCGCGGTGCCGTGTCCTTGCGTGTCCGGAGGATATCCTGATCTCGCAGGTACCGCTGATGATTCCATCGGTCAGGGCCGCAGCGAAGACGGACTGCGACTTGCGGGCCTCCGTTATGAAAAGGCGCTCGCTCCCCTCATCAAGCGCTTCGGTCTCCGGGACAGTGAAGGCAAGGTTATCCGTATCCCCAGCAACAGCTTTCATAAAGTCAAGGAGAAGCGCAGCATCCTCTCCTCTGATCATCCTGTATTCCGTATCCATGGCCCTATTGTACCATCCGGCTATCGGGTTTTCCTCTCTTTTTTCCGAATCCGCGCGAAATGCACGCCTTCCTGACGCTATCGATCACAGAGAGGCGGAGTGCCTTCTCCGTCTCCGGGCTGAGCGTCAAGGAGGATATCATGCCGGAAAGGCGCCTCATGGACTCATAAGCCACGGCTTCCGCCTCCACTTCGATGCTGCCGGCTTCCTCTGAGCGCCTGCACCAGGCTGAGAAGCGGGAGATCTCATCCCGGGCGGCTTCAGTCACAGCATTCACTGCAGCTTCCTTCTCCGGTTCCGGCACACCCAGGTCGGAGACGCGTACAGCGG
The DNA here is from genome assembly GCA_944389055.1 of uncultured Spirochaetaceae bacterium. Lineage (GTDB taxonomy): Bacteria > Spirochaetota > Spirochaetia > Sphaerochaetales > Sphaerochaetaceae > Ornithospirochaeta. The sequence goes on from CALXKY010000143.1 coordinate 2,975, forward strand.
GTACGGAAAGAGGCAGATCAGGAGGGGAAGAGAGATCGAAAAGCATCTTCCCCTGCAGCTGCAGAGCCTCCTCCTCAGTGAAAGTGTGATACAGCCCCGAAGACGCGGATATAACCGCCTCAGAGCATAGGGCACAGCGCATCCTCTCGTCATATGGAGCCGGCACGGCACCAGGAGGGACGAGGTATGTCTTGCTGGGATCGCGGAGCGTCATCGTAACCCGGTGCGAGGGAAGAAGCACTGAGGCAAGGAGCCTTGCCGCTTCCCCGGACCCTACGATTAGGACATCGCTGATACCGGAGACCCTTTCTGCCACCTCATCGGCTATCGTGCGGTCAAATACCCGCAGGTTCATCGCTGAATGCATGCGCCTGGAGAAAGATGCAGCCATGCCAAGCAGCTTATCCAGCCTCGGAGAGGATGAACCTATGATGCGGGCGCATGATGCGGCCTCTGTCATCTGCCCTATTATCGTATCCTCGCCGAAAAGCGGCGATATGATCCCGGATGAAAGCATGAAGACATGGAGCAGAGCCTCATCTCCTGAAATGGAATAGCGGAAGCGGGAAGCGGCTATGGGACTTACGGAAAGCGCCTTCTCCAGCGTCTCGTGAGGAACCGCACCATCGAACGACAGGATCTCTGCCCTGTCGCATGTCACAATGGTGACAAAAGGAAAGCGCACGGAGCGCATGATCTTCCTTCCGGCAGAGACAAGAAGCTCCTCTCCCCTGTTCTGCAGATGCCGGAAAAGCTCTGGATTCCCTGTGAAGTCAAGCCCTGTCACCCATGCCATGGAGAAAGCATATCACAATCCCATCTTCCTTGTCTTTTTGCCGCGGAGACTGTAGCATCGGGCCATGAGAATACTCGTAGTCGAGGATGACAAGGATATAAGCACGCTGATCTCTTTCCATCTCAGAGCAAATGGTTTCGATACCGATACCGCGATGAATGGGAGGGAAGCCGAGGAAAAGCTCTCAAGGGGCGGCTACTCGCTTGCTCTTCTCGATATACTCCTTCCGGAGATATCAGGGATTGATGTGCTCAAATACATACGGAGCGAAAGCCCCTCGCCGGAC
>CALXKY010000144.1 GCA_944389055.1 uncultured Spirochaetaceae bacterium
AAGGAGGACAAGCACTCTCTTCCCGCCGAGCGCGAAACGCTCAGCCACAGCAAGCGCGAGGTCAGGGACAAGCGTGCATTCGACAGTCGGATCGGAAGCAGTGTGGACGAACATGATCGTCCTCGACATCGCTCCGGACTTCTCGAGCGTCGAACGGAAGAAGAGATAATCATCGTACTTGAGGCCCATGCCTCCAAGGATGATGATATCTACATCGGCCTGCATCGCTATGCGTGCGAGAAGCTCGTTGTACGGCTCGCCTGATACGGAGAAGATCGGAAGCTTCTGTGATTCGACAAGGGTATTGAAGACATCGATCATGGGGATACCCGTGCGGATCATCTTATCAGGCATGATCCTTTTCGACGGATTGACCGAAGGTCCTCCGATATCGATCATGTTCTCCGTCAGCTCGGGCCCCTTGTCCCTTGGCTTTCCCGCGCCATCGAAGACACGCCCAAGGAGCGCATCCGAGAAGCTGACCCTCATCGGCACGCCCAGGAAGCGGACGCTGTCGCCTGTAGAAACGCCCTGACCGCCTTTGAAGACCTGCAGAGAAACCTTGTCACCGTCAAGCTTTATGACATTGGCATACCCGGTTCCCTGCGCCGTGGTGATCTCGGCAAGGTCCTGGTTGCGCACTCCCTCGGCGCGCACTGTGATGACGTTGCCGACTATAGACTCAATCTTCGTATAGACCTTCTGCATTACTTCTTCCTCCCCTGATAGTAGGAAACGAGGCTCTCCTTCCTTTCGCTGAACTTAGGATCGGACTCAGCCGTGCTGTTCCAGTCGAGGAAGCGCTGCCTGAGCTCGTTGAAGAACGCTCTGACATCCTTCTTATCCGCGAACGCCCATGAGGAGCGCAGGATATCGTAAAGAACGGAGAAGGCTTCCTGCTGCCGTTCCACGGATACCATCGAATCAACAGGATCGAATGAGTTCTGCTGAAGATATACTGCGTCGATGAGCTCTCCCTTCTGATAGACGATGTAATCATCAAGGCTTGTCCCTTCCTCTCCGACGACCTTCATCATCGAATCGACCTCATGTCCGCGGCGGAGGAAACCATACGCTTCCCCGACCTTATCCTTATCGATGATCCCGCTGTACTTCGACCATGAATCGAGTGAGTCGATCGCAGGGTACTTCCTCGCATCCGAGCGTTCCCTGGAAAGTCCGTGGAAAGCGCCGACGACCTTGAGCGTTGCCTGCGTCACGGGCTCCTCGAAGTTTCCGCCTGCAGGAGAGACCGTGCCGCCGATCGTAACGGAACCTGTGCCGCCACCCCTGAGCCTTACCTTTCCTGCCCTTTCATAGAATCCTGCGATCCTCGATTCAAGGTATGCAGGGAATGCCTCGTCACCGGGAATCTCCTCAAGACGTCCTGACATCTCCCTCATAGCCTGGGCCCAGCGGGAAGTCGAATCTGCAAGGAGGAGAACATCCAGCCCCATGTTCCTGTAGTACTCAGCCATCGTGACTGCTGTATATACGGAGGCTTCCCTTGCTGCTACAGGCATCGATGAGGTATTGCAGATGATGATCGTCCTCTCCATGAGGCTCCTGCCCGTCTTCGGATCCATGAGCTCCGGGAACTCCTTGAGGATCTCGACAACCTCACCAGCACGCTCTCCGCATGCAGCTATAATGACGATGTCGACATCAGCGTTCTTCGATGTGAGATGCTGGAGGACGGTCTTGCCTGCTCCGAACGGGCCAGGCGTGCAGTATGTTCCGCCCTTGGCGACGGGAAGGAATGTGTCGATGACCCTGATCCTCGTCACCATCGGCTCATCGGGAAGCACGCGTTCCTCATAGCCCCCGATAGCGACCTTCACGGGCTGCGTAATGATCATTGAAAGATCCTTCGTCTCGCCCTTTCCGTTCTTTATCGTACAGACTGTCTCATGCGAGCGATGCATGCCGGGAGCCGCGATCGATTCGATCGTCCATTCTCCCTGGAGCGTGAAAGGCACCATGATCCTATGGGTGAAGAGGCCCTCCGGGACTGTTCCGAAATAGTCTCCGGCAATGACAGTGTCACCGGCTTTCCTGACCGGCGTGAAATCCCATTCCTTATCGGGGAGAGGGTCGATGTATACACCTCTCTCGAGGAAGAAGCCGCACTTCTCAGCAAGCTCAGGAAGAGGATTCTGGAGTCCGTCGAAGACCTGTGTGAGAAGTCCCGGACCAAGCTCGACGGAAAGCATCTCGCCGGTGAACTCAACCTCATCCCCGACCTTGATGCCTCCGGTCATCTCATATACCTGGAGAGAAGCGACGCCATCAGTGATCCTGATGATCTCGCTCTTGAGCTTCGTATCCCCTACGGATATGAAACCGACCTCATTCTTTATAACCTGACCGTCGAACGCGACATTGACCATGTTGCCGTTGACGCCAGTGACATGTCCCGTAGATGCTGACATACCGTCTCCTTACCTCTTTATTGTCTTCTCGATAGCACCGTAGAGCTTATCGAACTCAGCCCTTCCCTTCTTCTCGTCAAAGGCTCCAGCCCTCTCAAGTATCTGGAGCTTGAGCGCATAGATCATCAGCGCAGAAGATGAGAACGGCGACCCGGTCTCGCGTGATGTGAGGAAATCGAAATAGCGCGAGAGTATGGCTTTCTCACCCTCAAGAGGATCAGGATTATCAACAATCTCCCTTGCGGCGGCCTCCATCTCCCTGTCCGCGGCATCCGGCGCATACCCGGAGAAGCCGAGACGCTCTGCCCTTACGGAGCATATAGCGGCATTCAGCCGTCCAGCGAAAACCTGCCATTCCCGGACGATGGGAAGCGAGACATCCCCGTCCCCGGCCTCAAGCACAGCATGCTGAAGATCGCTGTAATCGCTCCTCGAAAGCTGCTTCGCTGCCTCCGCCATGAATGCGCTGTATGAGATAGGAGGTTCCTTATCCATACGCAGCATCGGCAGTGATGCGGCGAAATAGTAGTATTCAGACATTACCCGATGATCTCCCTGAGGTTCTCCGAGAGATACGGCATGATGAGCTTGGCGCATTCCTCGTCGGAGTAGTCGATATAGCCCGATCCATCCTTCTCCGTTACGCGGAAGCCCGCTGACATGGATGAGGACGGACGGAACTCCAGCCCTTTCCTGATTTCATCCGCGAATGCCAACTCAAGCTGCGATGAGAGCGCCTTGAGATCGTCAGCCGGAAGCTCAACGGCTTTGCCGGAGGCATCCCCGGAAAGAACCGCAGCGATGAGGGATACCAGTCCCTCTCCATGCATGACGCTTCCTGCCGTTTTCCTCAGGATTGCCGAGAATTCATCCTCGATGCTCCTCCGGAGCGATATGGAGACATCCCTTGCTGCCTGCTTTATAGAGGCTTCGGACGAGGCCTTGTCAAGTTCCAGCTGCTTTCTAGCATCCTCGAGTATCCTGTCACGCTGGGCCTCTGCCTCCTTAACGATTCTCTCAGCCTCTGCCTTTGCTTCGCTGATGATCCTTCCGCTCTCGGCTTTAGCTGTATCGATACCTTCCTTCCTGATGGAAGCTATCAGGTCCTGAATCTGCTGTTCCATATTTCCGTTCCTCCGAAGACAAACTGGTTAAATCGTACATCACAATATTGCAGAATGCAAATCTGCATTGTGTCGGACTTCTGTTTTACATATGATACTTATGTGAACTCAGCAGATATCTTCTCACGCCCGGGAAAGGTCCGGGGGATAATAGCGATAAGGAACCTGAAAACGGGACGGACGCTGCTGGAGACGACGGAGGATGCCGTCTCCTCTTTCAGAAGCGAACGCTTTGCACTTGATCTCTCGATGCACCCGGTGGAATCGCTGCAGAAGGAGTATTCATCGCTCGGCCTCGAGCTTTTCACGATAGGACTCGACACGGAGGCTGATGAGAACACGGATCTCGGAGCCCTTCTCAGAAAACGCAGGGAAGAGCTTGAGGCAGAGGGAATCAGCCTCTACTGAGCCTGTCCATCGCTATGAG
>CALXKY010000145.1 GCA_944389055.1 uncultured Spirochaetaceae bacterium
CACTCTTTCCCTACACGACGCTCTTCCGATCTCTACAAGCATCCTGAGGATCAGCTCAATCGCTTCCTTGTGAGTCGGGGAGACGAAGCGTTCCTCATATGTCTCCTTTCCGAGAGACTTCTGCTCAATCGTGGAGTACTCAAGCCCGATGCGCTCAACGACACCGACGCAGAGCACATCCTTCTGATCCCAGTCATATACCTGGTATTTGGCAGACGAGCTGCCGCAGTTCAGAGTAAGTATAACCATGTTTATTGTTTCTCCTGATTTACAGATGGGAAAGTTATCAGAAAAGAAGGCGAAAGTCACTATCATGGAAGAAATTCTCCGCTGAATCCGGAAAATACTGCCACTTATGCAGGCCTGCGGCGGATAGATGGTATGATGAAGCGGTTTATCTTCGCGGCAATGCTGCTGCTTTCGCATATTCTTCCTGCTGCCGGTATGCAGATATCATCATCAGGAGGACGGGTCGGCACGGATACGGCTTCGCTTGCCCTCATCCCTCCCGCAGTGTATCTCGGGACGGGTTTTCTCCGATACGGCGATATAGGGCAGCGTGGATTCGTCAAAGCCCTGGATGATCCCCATTCGCCGCTCTCAGGCATGAAGCCTGATGCGGTGTTCCCGTCTGCTGACAGCCGGATCCATGGTGCTGTGATAGGTCCGGAGACGGCCAATCTCTTCATATCCTCTGACGGAAGGTTCCTTGCCGGGTTCTCGTTTGATATAGGGCCGGTCACGGCCACTGCAGCCTACGCATCGGAAGGCGGGAAATGGGATGGGCTTCAGGGGGACGCAGGCAGGACAGGGGAGCATGCCACCATGTATGCAGGCATCAGCGGGAGATGGGGGATATTCAGCGCATCCGGCATCGTGTCGTTCGCTGAGGATATCGGCACAAGGGGATTCCTTTCGGCATCTGTCGCGGGAGGCAGGCATTCCATCAAGGTTTCGGCAGGAACGCTTATTCCGCTCTTTTCCGACAGCCCGGAGCGGGCTGCAGGGCTTTCCGGAAGCTTCGGCGGAAGCTGCTTTGCATCCTTCTTCTCGTTCTCCTGGGGCGGCATGCCTGTCTACAGCGGCAGCGTGAGGCCATTTTCGGCCGCCATCGAATCGGTGCTGGAGCTTGATGAAGCTGTCATCCGCAGCACGATGGAGTCAACGGCATATGCATCCGGGCGCTCTTCGCTGACATGGAGCATCAGCGCATCTTATTCGATCATCAGCGCAGGATACAGTACCGCTTCAGGGGTCAGCTTCTCCATCGATCCAGGGTACTTCAGCTTCGGCTTCAGGAATGGATACCCGTACGTATCATTCAGGCCGGAGTGGAGGAGCGAGAACGCTTCAGTGAGCATTTCCGCTTCTACGGACGAGGGATTCTCGGTCTCCGTCATCCTTGATCTCTGAAGCTGCCGAGTATGGTCAGGGAACGCTCGAGAGCTATGCCGAGCTTGTCCTTCACTGTCTTCTCCGCATGTCTGATGAGCGTGAATATCTCATCTGAAGTGCAGCCTGGCCAGGTGAGGATCGTATTCGGCTGATACGCCGAGAATTCAGCCCTGAGCCCGCTTTTCCCTGCAAGTCCCGCCTCTTTCAGCGCATCGGAAGCGCTCATTGTCTCGCTGTCGCGGAATATCTGTCCGGAGAATCGTCTTGCCGGAGGGATGTACATCTTCTCCACATACTCCTCTTTCCTTACCCTTGCCTCAGCAGAGGCCCGCGAAGGCTCCAGAAGCAATGCAACCGAGATGATCATCTCGCCATCCCTGAATATGCTTCTCTGCCTGCGGATGTAATCGTGGAAGCCCGGGCGTCTGTGCAGGAGACCATCCATCGTCAGATAATCGGCATAGAAGAATGAGTCGGATAGAGTGGCGCCGTTGGCTGAGGCATTCACGGAGAGTGCTCCTGCAATCGTTCCCGGGATTCCTGCGATCTTCTCAAGTCCGATGAGATTGTGGTCGATTGCCTGGTTGATGACATTCTCCATGCTCTCTCCGGGGGAGGCCACGAGAAGCCTTCCTCTTATAGTCATGCCTTTCATCCCTGCTGTGGATATCACCATGCCGGGTATGCCGGAGTCGGAGACAAGTATGTGCGTGCCTGCTCCTATTATCGTGACGGGCAGGTTTTTCGCATATGCGATTTCCAGGAGGCTCACGGCATCATGGATTGTCTTCGGCTCAGCGTAGTATTCCGCCTTGCCGCCTGTTGCGAACGATGAGAGACTCTTCATGTCCATGCCCTCTGCGATTGTTAGACCGCTGAGGCCTGAATGCAATGGCACCATATAGTAGAGTAAACCACAAGGCGTTGTTGAGGAAAAGCACCGATTCGGAATATTATGTCAGAAAGCAGGAGGGCTTATGAAGCTATACAACACAATGTCGAGACGCGTAGAGGATTTCGTCCCGATCGTTCCGGGACATGTATCGATGTACTGCTGCGGCCCTACGGTCGACAACTATGCGCATATCGGCAATCTGAGGACATATATTTTCGAGGATATCCTCAAGCGTACGCTTATAAGAGCGGGCTTTGATGTGAAGCATGTCATGAACATAACCGATGTCGGTCACCTGACAGGCGACGGCGATGACGGAGAGGATAAGATGGAGAAGAGCGCCAGGGAGTCCGGCCGGAGCGTCTGGGACATCGCTGCGTTCTATACCAAGGCATTCTTCCGCGATGAGGAGGCTCTTGACATCATTCGTCCCGATATCGTCTGCAAGGCTACTGACCACATCCAGGACATGATTGCGCTCATCCAGCGTCTGGAAAAGGGTGGCCACACCTATACTGCAGGTGGCAATGTATATTTCTCGATCGATTCGATCGATGATTACGGGAAGCTTGCGCGCCTCAACCTCGATGATCTCAGAAGCGGTGCAAGGATCGAGATAGACTCGAATAAGAAGAATCCCAAGGACTTTGTTCTCTGGTTCACCAATTCGAAGTTCGAAGGCCAGGCAATGACATGGGATTCCCCGTGGGGCAGGGGTTACCCGGGATGGCATATCGAATGCTCTGCCATGTCCATGAAGTATCTCGGAGAGCATTTCGATATCCACTGCGGCGGCATCGATGCCATCCCTGTCCATCATACGAATGAGATCGCGCAGTCGGAGGCGGCTACCGGGAAGACCTGGGTGAATTACTGGTGCCATGGCGAATTCCTTCTGATGGGCAATGCGAAGATGTCGAAATCCTCAGGTGGATTCGTCACGCTCCCGGTGCTTGAGGAAAAGGGCTATGATGCCCTCGATTACCGTTATTTCTGCCTTACTGGCCATTACAGAAGCCAGCTCAGGTTCTCTTATGAGGGGCTCGACGCGGCAAGAAGCGCGCGGCAGGGCCTTATGGACAGGATTTCCCAGCTCAGGGCTGAAGCGGAGCCATCTCCTGCACCATCGGAGGCGGCAGAGGAGTACATGAAAGCTTTCGATGATGCGATGGAGAATGATCTCGGCGCACCTTCAGCTCTCTCGATTCTCTGGAAGATGATCAAGGATGGGAATCTTTCTTCTTCCGATAAGCTTGCTGCTGCATTCCATATGGATGGCATACTCGGGCTCAGTCTTGACAAGGCTGTTCCATCTTCGGAGGAAAAGGTCGGAAGCGAGGAGGATCTGAAGCTACTCGAAGAGCGTACGGCAGCGAAGAAAGCAAAGGATTTCAAGCGGGCTGATGAGATCCGTGATGAACTGAAGAGGCGTGGCTACACTGTCAAGGATACGCCTGCCGGTGCGATTCTTGAGCGTATTGTGTAACCTTTTCCGGAGCTGAGTGTTAATAGTATGGAGATAAAGAGCACTGACCGTGATGATTTCAGGCGCATCTACGATGACAACTATCATCTGCTGATGCAGGTGATAATGCACATCGTAT
>CALXKY010000146.1 GCA_944389055.1 uncultured Spirochaetaceae bacterium
AGCCTTCGTGTCGCCGGGAATGGCGATCATATCAAGGCCTACGGAGCAGATGCACGTCATTGCCTCCAGCTTCTCAAGCGTGAGAGCACCGGCATTGACCGCATTGATCATTCCCTGATCCTCGCTGACAGGGATGAATGATCCGCTCAGACCCCCGACATAGCTTGAGGCCATGAGACCGCCCTTCTTCACCTGATCATTCAGGAGCGCAAGGGCCGCAGTCGTTCCAGGCGCACCTGTTCTCTCCAGCCCCATCAGCTCAAGAATGTCAGAGATGCTGTCACCGACAGCAGGCGTGGGAGCAAGGGAGAGATCGACGATGCCGAAGGGAATGCCCAGACGCTTCGATGCTTCCTTTGCAACGAGCTGGCCGAGCCTCGTTATCTTGAAAGCCGTGCGCTTCACGGTCTCTGCCAGAACCTCGAAATCACGGCCCTTCACGCTCTCGAGCGCGCTCTTGATCACACCGGGGCCGCTGACACCGACATTTATGACGGCATCGGCTTCCGTGACTCCATGGAACGCTCCGGCCATGAACGGGTTATCATCGGGGGCATTGCAGAAGACCACGAGCTTGGCACAGCCTATCGAATCCTTATCAGCCGTACGCTCGGCAGTTTCCCTGATGATCCTTCCCATAAGGGCGACGGCATCCATGTTTATACCCGTCTTCGTTGAACCGAGCGCGACAGAGGAGCAGATCCTTTCCGTGACGGAAAGCGCCTCCGGGATCGACTCGATGAGCATCCTTTCTGCGGCAGTCATGCCTTTTGCGCAGAGGGCCGAATAGCCTCCGAGGAAATTGACACCGACTTCAGCCGCAGCTCTGTCCAGCGTCTTTGCCACAAGCACGAAATCAGAAGGCGTCCTGCATGCAGCAGCTCCGACAATGCCGATAGGCGTCACGGAGATGCGCTTGTTGACAACTGGTATCGCGAACTCCCGCTCTATCTCCTCCCCCGTCCTGACAAGGTCGCGTGCTATGGAGGTTATCTTCCTGTATATGTTCCCGCATAGCTCGGAGACATCAGAGGATATGCAGTCAAGGAGGGAAATCCCGAGCGTTATCGTACGCACATCGAGATTCTCCTGCTCTATCATCTTGTTGGTTTCGATTACTTCACTCAGGTTGATCATGCTCAGATCCTCTGCATGCTGTCGAAGATCTCTTCTCTCTGCAGCTTGATGATGCAGCCGATATTCCTTCCGAGATCCTCAAGCTCATCTGAAAGCGTCAGGAACTCCTTGGATGCGCTGTTCGCATCGCATATCATCATCATATTGAAGAAGCCATCGACGATTGTCTGGCTTATATCCAGGATATTCACATTGTTTTCCGCAAGGTAGGTGCAGACTCTGGCGATGATTCCGACCTGATCCTTCCCGACGACGGTTATAATGGATTTTCTCATAAACACTCCGTTATACGCCATTCTACCTGACGGGAGGGAAAAGATACAGATGTTCATTAACGCCCGGCCCTGAGGGCCAGGACTCTCTCCTGGGCCGGTTCCCCGGGACAGTATGAGGCGCGGAGCATCGATGAGGCCCGGATGATGAACGAAAGATCATCGCTGACTGTTCTCCGCGTCGAGACATAACTGCGATGCATGCTCGCCAGCAGATATGACGGATCACCATCCGGACAGGGAAAGGGCATGAAGTCAGCGCCCTCCATCAGCAGCCTCAGCTGGCAATCCAGAACCCTCTCATAGATCATATGCTCTGCAAGCGAGCCACTGAACATATCGAGGTTATGGGGAAAAGTGAAGCAGTCCGCGGCGTAATGAGTGATTTTCCCGAGCCTGTAGGCCGAGACGGCACCGGGACGTGAAAGCAGAGGAAGCAGCTCCGCTATCCGCCTCATCGCAGTGCGGAAGCTATGACCGCGCCCTTCCTCTCCTGGCGACGTCCCGATGAAATACGTAAGCACTGCGATATCAGGCTGGATGCAGCCGAAAAGATATGCAGCAGATGAAATGATCCCCAGCGGGAAACGCGAAATGATCCCAAGTCCAAGACGCATGTGGCTTTTAAGTCTCACGCATCAATATGAACTCATGAAGGTGAAATCCTCATTTCCGCCGTATTGCGCCGGGGATAATTCCTACGCCCTCATCACTTCAGGAAGCCCTGGATTATCTTCTCCTCAGCCTCTTCTTCCGTAAGCCCGAATGTGCGGAGCTTCAGAAGCTGCTCTCCTGCGATCCTGCCGATGGCCGCTTCGTGTATGAGCGCCGCGTCGAGGCTGTTTGCATCGAGCTGCGGAGAAGCGCTGACCCTTCCGTGGCCTGTGATGATCGCATCGCACTCGCTATGACCGGAGCAGGCCGCATTGCCGCGTATGACGGAACGGAACGCCTGGTATGAGTCATCCTTGGCAACGGAACGGGAGATGAGATCGACGGAGCTTCCATCGCCATTCATATCCACCTCGAATTCCGTCTCGGCGCGTTCATCCATCTCCGTGAGGAGGCGTTCATGGACAATCAGGCTGCTGCCTCTGCCGACGGTAGCACGGGTCGTGCGCCTGGTTTTCGTCACGCCGCCTATCTGCTGCGTCTCCATATCCATGACGCTGTCCTCACCGAGCGTTATATCCGTCACAGGATCGATTGACCTGTCACCCGTGCCCTTTCCAAGCCCTATGTGCTTCTCAAGGTAGGTGACCTTTGAGCGGTCCTTGATGAAGAAGCGGTGGATGCCGTTATGACGCGCGGGCTCACCGGCATCATTGTGGACACCGCAGCCTGCTATTATCGTGATGTCGCAGTCCGAACCGATGTGGAAATCATTGTATACGAGGTCATCGACACCGCCATGCGTGACGCAGGCAGGAATCGCAAGGCTCTCGCCTTTCGTACCGTCATCAACCACGATATCGAGCCCGGGCTTATCTGTCTTCGGCGTGATATGCACATGCTCCGTGCTCATCCGCTCTATTCCCTTTCCATCCTCCCTGATGGAATAAGCACCGCAGAACGAGCCCTTCCAGTCAGAGACGATCCTCAGTATCTCTTCCGTAGCCTTATTCATCGGATGGCCTCCTCAGGGATGGGGATGGGCATGCAGGGCAGCGCGAAGAAGAGATGAGATGAGGAAGCACCTCATCCCTCAGACCGTCCTCCTTCACCCTTCCGCCTTCGATGACGATGATCCTGTCAGCAACCTCGAGGATCCTCTCCTGATGGGAGATGATGATCTCCGTCCTGTCCGTCGACTTCCGGATCTCCCTGAATGCATCGATCAGTCCGGCGAACGACCAGAGATCTATCCCGGCCTCCGGCTCATCGAAGATGGAGAGCTTTCCCCCGCGTGCAAGCACAGAAGCAATCTCTACTCTCTTTATCTCACCGCCTGAAAGCGATGCATCGACATCCCGGTCCTCATAATCCCTGGCACAGAGCCCGACTTTGGACAGAAGCGCGCAGAGGCTCTTCTCATCAAGCGTGCCTCCTGCTGCGATCTCCAGCAGATCCCGCACCGTGATTCCCTTGAATCTCACAGGCTGCTGGAATGCATAGCTTATGCCTTTCCGTGCACGCTCCGTGACATCAAGATCCGTTATATCCTCGCCATCAAGGAATATCCTGCCCTCCGATGGCTTCTCGAGGCCTGCGATGATCTTCGCAAGCGTCGTCTTGCCTCCCCCGTTGGGACCTGTTATCACCGTGATGCCCTTCTCTCCTATCGACAGGGAAACATCACGGAGCACAGGATGCCCGGATGGGGTGTTCCAGTATATGTTCTTCAGTTCAAGCATCTGTGAACTCCTCTGAGAGAAGATACCCAACAGAGGAAGGAAAGGAAAGAGCTACAGGCCAAGGAGCTTCCTGAGCTCTTCGTCATACTCGGGGAGCGCGCCTTCGTGCGAAACGACATAGGAAGCAAG
>CALXKY010000147.1 GCA_944389055.1 uncultured Spirochaetaceae bacterium
ATCTCCTCCCCTTCCTTATAGAGTTCATATGCCCTGCGGCAATAATCCTCATCGGAATCAAAGCCGGAGATGCTGACTTGCCTGAAATAGATCATCTCGGCAAGGAATGGAGCTGCCTTCGCCTCACCCTTCCTATATGCTTCGGAAAACCAGTCATAGGCGGAACCCGCATCCGTTTCCCCAAAAGACCCAAAATACAAGCCAAGCCCAAGCGCAATCATCGCTTCGGTATCACCTTGTCCTGAAAGCTCTTCCAATGTGGATTGTGAAAGTTCAAAATAATCGATATCGGCCATAATCACCATCCTCCCCCGATGTCTGCAATTCAGATTATAAATCCATATTTCAGAACAAGAAACAGAAAATAACACCCATTGATTCCGCAGGGAATCCCGAAGCACTCTACGGCAAGTTTCCCTGACCAGAATGAGAACCATCCTGCATTCGTCAGGGCTGATGGAAAGTACAATGGAACTAATGCATGGTCACATACGGATTACGCATCTCCTGAATCTTGTTCAGAAGCTATGCTGCATTCTCCGAATGGGCGCTGTCAGCTGGATGATCCATATGGACCGGAACTGTATTGAGGAGCTTTCCACTGTTCATCTGCTAATAGCCGATACGTTCATCAAGCAGATGATTCCAGACGAATATGCTGCAGCCGAATATCTTCCAGATGAGGATCTTCTGATCTGCCGTTGGGTTTATACGGAACTCCATGCATCTGGTTCAGCCCTTTCTTCCATCATGATTCTCTCCCTGCGCATTGCATCAAAGGCTATCCCAAACCCCTGGAAGTGAAGCATGCCTGCAGTCTGCCATAAAGCATAAACCTGGATGCATTTTTCTCTTCCATCAGTGACTCATTGCGATTATAATAACGTGTAAGGTTACAGAATGAACACGCAAGGCGACAGAATCAGAGAACTCAGGGAACGCAAGGGGCTGACTCAGGAAGAGCTGGGAAACGCCATAGGCACAACGAAGCAGACGATCTTCAAATATGAGACCGGGAAGATAGGGAATATACCATATAACCGGCTCCTCGAGATTGCGAAAGCGCTTGATGCCGAGCCGTGGGACATCCTCGGCTGGAAGCAGCCGCTGCATGACGATGACGAGGAGATTCCGGGTTTCATCTCGGTGCCGTTCATCTCGCAGAAGATATCCGCGGGCTATGGCGAGGATTTCCTCTCGGATGACAGCATAACGCTCAAGCGTATCCAGATTCCTGAATCGATGGCCCGCAGTGTCTCGGATAAATCCACGCTGGTAAGCGCTGAGGTGAAGGGCGACAGCATGATCGATGCGAACATCTATCCCGGTGATTATGTCTTCTTCGCAAAAGGCATGATCAAAGGAGAAGGCATCTATGTCATTGCATTTGCCGGAGATATCATGGTGAAGAGGCTGTCATTCGATGCACCCGCGAACCGGCTCACGATCATAAGCGAGAACAGGAACTACCCTGTCCGCACAGTCGATGCCGATACCGATGGCGTCAGGATCCTCGGCAAGGTCATCGGCTGGATCCATAACGAGATGTTCTGATAACCCCATCATTTCATTCCTCCACCGTTACGGCTGAATGAATAGTCCAGCCGTAATTTTTTTCTGGGGAGATACATTTCACATGAAAAAAACATATTCCATCAATTGACACCAGCGTCTCATACCCGTAAATACTCTTAGGAAACTAAATAATGGAGCAGTCATGGAACACGATTCATACATGATCGGAAGGTATATCGGGAAGCTGCACAACATGATGAGGAGGAGTCTTTTCAGAGACAGCTCGGGACTCGGCTGCACAGCAGCTGAGCTGAGGATCCTCACGCTGCTGCTGAACAGCAGAGAGCCGGTTTATCAGAAGGACATCGAGGAGGAATTCTTCCTCAGGGCACCAACTGCAACCGGTACGCTTCAGAAGATGGAGGACAAGGGGTTCATCACACGCGAGCAGTCCGACGCGGATGCAAGGATGAAACGCATCATCCCCACGGAGAGAAGCCTTGCGGCAGAAGATGCGATCCTCGCACGTGTGACAGCCTTTGAGAAGCTCATCTCTAAGGGAATCAGCAGCAAGGACATCGAGCACTTCTGCAGGACAGCGGAGGCTATGCTCGGGAACCTTTCGAAGAAAAAAGAGAATACGGAGGATAAATGATAGTAAGAAAACTCATGGATTCAATAAGGGAATACAGGCGTGATTCGATCCTGACTCCCCTATTCGTGACCCTGGAGGTCAATCCTTGAAGTCCTGATACCTTTCTTCATGGCAGGTATCATCGATATAGGACTTGCAAATGCCGATATGCCCTACACGATAAGGATGGGCATCATCCTCACGGCAGCTGCATTCCTTTTGCTTGTCTGCGGAGCGCTTTCCGGCAGATTCGCAGCAAAGGCATCGGCAGGATTCGCAAAGAACCTCAGGAAGGACATGTTCTACCGCATCCAGGGATTCTCGTTTGCTAATATCGACAGATTCTCACCGGAAAGCCTCGTCACAAGGCTCACGACCGATGTCACGAACGTGCAGAATGCCTATCAGATGATCATCAGGATCCTTATCAGAGGCCCTCTGATGCTAATCTTTGCGCTTGTTATGGCAATGGGGATAAACATGGAGCTATCCCTCATATTCTTCTGCGCCATCCCTGTGCTCGGAGCCGGACTCATATTCATCGCGCTCAAGGCGCATCCGCATTTCGAGAAGGTTTTCCAGACCTATGATCATCTCAATGGTGTCGTCAGGGAAGATGTGACAGCAATCCGCACGGTTAAATCCTATGTGCGCGAAGAGCATGAGGACAGCCTCTTCAGGAAGATCTCGCAGAAAGTATTCGACCGCTTCGTCAGCGCGGAGAAGATCGTTGCATGGAACGCTCCTCTGATGCAGTTCACGATGTATATCTCGATACTTCTCATATCGATGAGAAGAGCGAGGTCGATGATGGCTATGTGACACTTGTCAATGCAGAGATCGCAGAGGACGGCACCATAACAGAAACGGAGAAGAGAACAGGGCACTGGGCATGGAAGCATCCGCATCATGACGGCACCCTCTCCTACACCGAGCTCCGCGGCGATGTACGCTTCTTCGACATGTCATTCGGCTACGAGGATAACCACATGATCCTCCATGATATATCGCTCTATGCGAAGCCGGGACAGAAGATCGCATTCGTCGGAGCAACCGGCGCAGGGAAGACCACGATCACGAACCTCATCAACAGGTTCTACGATGTTCAGGACGGCAAGATCAGGTATGACGGGATAAACATCAACAAGATACGCAAAGCGGATCTGAGGCATTCGCTGGGCGTCGTCCTGCAGGATACGCACCTCTTCACAGGTACGGTCAGGGAGAATATACGCTTCGGCAGGCTGGACGCGACGGATGAAGAGATAGAGGCAGCAGCGAAGCTTGCGAACGCAGATGATTTCATACGCCGTCTCCCTGACGGATACGACACGATGCTTACTGCAGATGGAAGCGAGCTCTCACAGGGGCAGTGCCAGCTGCTTTCAATCGCACGCGCTGCAGTTGCAGATCCACCTGTCCTCATCCTCGATGAAGCAACCTCATCGATCGATACAAGGACCGAAGCCATCGTCCAGAGAGGAATGGATGCACTTATGAAAGGCAGGACTTTATTCGTCATAGCCAGAGAAGCATGGAACATACTACCAGCTTTATACAGGAACCCTTGAGCTCGAGTGATGGAATACCGCAGGTTATCAGATACAGATAGCCTGCGGTTTCTGTATGCATGCTCCGCTGAAATGATATCGCATATACCATAATCAATTTCATCTATATGATATTCTTCTATAATTCAATTCTGGTTAATGTAT
>CALXKY010000148.1 GCA_944389055.1 uncultured Spirochaetaceae bacterium
CCTGATCCCAGGCAGTTTTCCATCCATATCGAAAAGGAGATTCCTGCTGTTTTCCATTCTGTCATTATATCATGCCGTTTTTCCGGGTAAGGCTGAAATTGCTATGTTAGAATCTTCCCATGGGAACAATGGCAGGTATGATAAGGATGGCTGTGTCGGACAGCTGGATGACCCGGGCTGTCAGGAATGCATTGCCTGTCATTGTCTTCTTCATGGCTTCTTTCTTCCTGATCCTGTCGGTCTTCGGTCTTCATTACACTGTCGTGGCACCTCCGATGGCTGCGCTGTTCGGTGTCTGGAGAGGGAAAAGAGATGAAGGTGCGCTCCGCTATCTTCTCCTGGCTTTCCATGAGTTCCTGCTGCTATCGCTTTCTGTGGCTGGAACGGGGAATGCGCTTCTCCTTGCAGCTGTGAACATCATCGTGCCGTTCATCATAGTCTTCACGCAGAGCTCGCAGTTCTCGCCGCGTGGATACTATGCATATATGCTTCTTTTTGTATATCTTTCATTCAAACCCCCTGTGAATGGGGAGGAATTCTCCGGCATGCTCCTTTCGATGTGGATGTCCACTGCCGTGATGGCTGCCATGATAAGCTTCATGCACGCAAGGAGGCGCTCCGTAAAGTCCATTACGATAGCCAGCGTGCTTTCAGGTCTTTCCTGCCTTTCTGCCATCCTTCTTGATCAGTCGAGAACCGATGAGCTCAGGGCGGGGTTTGCGTCGCTGATGCATGATGTATCTTCCGGACGCAGGCGCTTTTCAGCTCTCCGCACCAAGGATTCGAAGCTCGGAGATATGGTGTCGACGCTCATGCAGCGTTTCTCGTTCATGATCTCCGATACAGATTGGCATGCCGAGCTTGATGCGGCCCGGAAGGATGAGATCAGGAAGCTGTCCTCCTTCCTTGCCGAAGCCTCGCTTTCCGTAGCAGAAGGCAGGTACGATGAGGGCAGGGATAGCTGCCATTACCTTCTCGATACGATGGAGATTCCCGATGGGCATGTGAGGATATTCATACGGAGCATCCTGCACATGACTCTGTTCATATTTGATACGCTTGCATCCGAGGAGGTAAGGCTCCGCCGTATCGACTGGAGGAATATAAGGCATGAGATGCTGATGAGGCTTTCCTCCGAGAGCTTCGAGATGCGCTACGCAACGCGTCTGGCTGCCGTAATGGTGCTGAGCGGACTGGCAGACTGCTTCCTCCCGCTGCCGCATACATACTGGATCTCATTCAATGCCTTCATGCTGATCAAGCCTGAAGCAGATGACAGCGTGCACTCGATGAGAGTCAATCCGCTTGGGACGATTGCCGGGTGCATCGCCGAATACATCATATATCCATTCCTTCCCGGCATCTGGGGTGAGCTGTGTTTCGCGCTTATCATGATATCCCTGATGTACTGCTCAGATCCCGGAAGCTGGTTCAATCCGGCCTTCCAGACATGCTATACCCTGACGATTGCACTGATGACAGCAGAGGAGAATACCGCGATAGCGCTCCGGCTGCTCTATCTCCTCGCTGCCATCGTGATCGTCTTCATGGTCAACAGGCTCTTCTTCCCGATCAGACCGCAGTCGCAGTTCTCATGCAGCCTCCGGGCACTTACCGGTCTGCATGCCGGATACTGGAACGTGATACGCCATGCGCTGGAAGCAGAAGCAGATCTCTCCGTTTCCGCAAGCATGCTTACTGAATTCCACATGCACTACACGGACTGCCTCCGCTATATCAGCGAGCATCCGGAATCATTCAGTTCATCACGTCTTCCGGAGGCTCTGCTGATGCTCTGGAAGATGTTCTCTTCGCTGGAGCAGCTGCACTACCTGATAAGGGCGCGTGGCATCCGTGGAATGGATGATCCCATGCTCGCCGTGGTTGCCACGATCCAGGAACGTCTTGATCCCTTGCTTGGAAGGAAGGATCTGCCTGCTATCTATGACGCTCTGCCCGCGCTTGATGCTGACGAGGCATACATCATCAGAGGATACCTGATGAAGACGGAGAAGCTGCTTGACTGCTCTCCGGGTATCCTCTTCTGATATCAGCCCCTCACGCTTTGAAGTCCTCTGGAAGGCTCTGCCACCGCTTTCTCAGGAGAAATGCGGCATCTTTGGGCTGCCTGTTGCGTGTAAAGACACCTTTCTTATTGCCATTTACTCTCATAAGTCCTTCGGTCGTCTGGAAATCCGCGAAGTTCCAGATCTGCTCGCCTCTGACGAAGCTGTAGGAATCGAAGATCCTGTGCTGCATCTCGAGCACTTCATCCTGATACTCCTGTGACCACATGACAGAGGGGAGTTTGTGCTCGGAAGAGAGCGTGTCGCTGCCGTATTCGGTGAATATGAATGGCTTCCTGAGATCCTTTGCCTTCCACTTGTCCATTTCCTCGCGGAATGCATCCTCGGCATCGCT
Organism: uncultured Spirochaetaceae bacterium; assembly: GCA_944389055.1. GTDB lineage: Bacteria > Spirochaetota > Spirochaetia > Sphaerochaetales > Sphaerochaetaceae > Ornithospirochaeta. Next base: position 2,422 of record CALXKY010000148.1, read on the forward strand.
GATTTCATACCCGCCTTTTATGTACCAGCCGTAATACCTGTTGAGCTCGATGAAATCGCAGAGATGGTAGCAGCGGCATGTATCGGGGCCTGAGCTGACTTCCATTGCGAATGAACGCGGCCTCTTCTGAGGATCGAGCTCGCGGGCAAGGCTGAATACATTACTGAAATACGGGACGCTCTGCTCATCCTTTGATTCAGGTTCATTCAGGAGGCTCCACGCGATGACCGACGGGTGGTTCTTATCACGTGCGATCATCTCCTCCACAGCCCTCAGATGCGCCTCAAGAAGCTTAGGCGTCGTTTCCTTTGAGAAGAATGATGAGGCACCTTTTCCTGTTCCGGCATCGAGGAAGTTCACCAGGCTTTCGAAGAGCCCCACAGCCGGGACTTCATCGATTATGAGGAATCCTTCTCTGTCCGCCATGCGGTATATCTCTTCATCATAAGGGTAATGCGATGTCCTGAAAGAGTTGGCTCCGATCCACTTCATCAATTCGAAGTCACGCTTCATTATCCCTATATTGAAGCCTCTTCCCACGATATCGCTGTCTTCATGCTTGCCGAAGCCCTTAAGGTACACAGGCCTGCCATTGATGAGGATGCTCTCACCGTCGATCTTCACTTCCCTGATTCCGATCTCAAGCGTATATGTATCGAGAACGCTGCCATTCTCCGAAAGCGAGACGCGGAGGGTATAGAGATAGGCATCCCTGACCTGCCACAGATGCGCTTTTCCGAGTCTTATCGTTCCTTCCTTCCCCTCTGACTCTGCTGCTTTGATTCCATCCTCATCCATGAGTTCGAGGTGCACTGAACCGCTTCCTGCAGTTCTTATGCTGTACTTTATCTCTGCCGATTCCCCGCTGACGGAATAGCTCAGGTCGATATCCTGGATGCTTTTCTCCGGTATCGAGATGAGATAGACGGAACGCTGCAGGCCGGAATAGTTGTAGAAGTCGAAATACGGCTTCGTCATCTTCTTCCCGTTCCTGAGCGTGATCGTGCGGCCGCATGGGATGTTCGTCTCATTGAGCTCGTTGTTCACCTTCACCGTGACCGTGTTCACCGCCCCGTAGCGTGCCTTATCCGTTATGTCGGCAAGAAAGGGCAGGAAGCCACCCTCATGCTCACCGGCCTTCGTTCCGTTTATGAAAACCTCAGCCCTGTGCGTTGCAGCGCCGAAGCGCAGGAAGCATCGTTTTCCCTTCATCGTCCCAGGTATGAACACCTCCGTTTCATACCCTACGTCACCGGTGAATTCCCTTGTGTCCTTATCCGTGTAGAAATCCTGGACGCTTGCCGGGACCGGTATCATCTCATGTCCCGGAATCCTTTTTCCCAGCCTTCGCTGCTTCCTTTGCCATCCCAGT
>CALXKY010000149.1 GCA_944389055.1 uncultured Spirochaetaceae bacterium
GGTCCGCACCCCCGAGACAGAGGCGAAGTCGGAATACGTTCCGTATGTCGGACGCTCGATCATCACCGCGTCCCTGCCAGGTGCGCAGAACATGCGTATCAGCATATCTATGATCTCATCGGAACCATTCCCGATCGCAGTCATACCGGAAGGAAATCCCATAACGCGCTCGATCTCTTCACGGAGCGAGCGGCAGAGCGGATCAGGATACCTGCAGATGCCGCCCACGGGCCCATCCCAGCTCTCATTCGCGTCAAGGAACACATCAGCCTCGCCGGAGAATTCGCTCCGCGCGCTGCTGTACGGTACAAGATCCCTGATCCATGGATTGAGCAGATCATCTATCATTGCTGAGCCTCGCTTTCACGGCATAGCTATGTGCCTCAAGTCCCTCAGCTTCTGCCATGCATTCAATCACAGGGCCTATGCTCATCAGTCCTTCACGGGTGATGCGCTGCACGGTGATCTTCTTAAGGAATGAATCAACGGAGACACCGGAGGAAGACCGGGCCCATCCGGATGTCGGGAGAGTATGGTTTGTGCCGGAAGCATAGTCCCCTGCGGATTCAGGCGTATATGGTCCGATGAAGACCGAGCCTGCGTTCTCCACCTTATCAAGTATCCGTTCCGGATCGGAAAGGGAGAGAATCAGATGCTCAGGCGCATATGCGTTTATCAACCCGGCAAGCTCCTCATCAGAATAGACGGGGAATGCATAGGAATGCGACAGCGATGGCAGGACGTATTCATGGCGTCCTATCTCATCGAGCTCATGGCCTATGGCCTCCATGACACGGGCATGGATGCCCTCTGCCTCACTGCGGCTGCCGGCTTTTATCACAAGCATCGACTGGCTGTCCTTGCCGTGCTCAGCCTGCGACAGGAGGTCTGCAGCAGCAAAGACAGGATCCGAATCCTGGTCGATTGCGACCATAACCTCTGAAGGGCCTGCAGGCATATCTATTGCCGTATATGCCGATACCTGACGCTTGGCCTCTGTCACGTATGCATTGCCCGGTCCGAATATCTTGCCGCAGCGCGGTACGCTTTCCGTACCGAAAGCCAGTGCTGCGATGGCCTGGGCGCCACCGATGCGGAGGATGCAGCTCACGCCGGATCTCTTCGCTGCATACAGTACGGCAGGGCTGACGGCGCCCGCCTTCGAAGGCGTTGCGAGGATTATTTCACGGCACCCTGCCACGGAGGCGGGAACAGCAAGCATCAGGACCGTGGAGAACAGAGGAGCGGTGCCTCCTGGAACATAGAGCCCCACGCGTGAAACAGGCACGATCTTCCTCCAGCACAGTACGCCTTTCTCTGTCTCAAGGCACTCTCCCTCCGGCATCTGCGCTTCATGGAAGGCCCTGATATTCCCTATCGCATGATCGATGGCCGCCTTCAGATCATCGGGAACAAGCTTCTCGGAGGCATCAATCTCGCGCTCAGTGACGAATAGAGGCGTATCAGGGGAAAGGGAATCAAAAGCCTCACCATACATGCGGAGAGCTGCATCCCCGCGCTCCCTGACATCGCTTATGATCCGGCTTACCGTCTCCTCTATATCCTTCCTGTCCTCTGCCGGACGCCGCAGGAGGGTTTCATCGTAATCCCTGAATTCCAGATACATGCTCACTCCGTCATCTTCTCGATATTCATGACGAGGATTCCTTCAGCACCGAGCTTGCGGAGTTCCTCGAAAACCGCCCAGAACCTGTCCTCATCGACTGCTGACTGCACCGATACCCAGCCCTCATCCATAAGAGGCGTGACCGTAGGGCTCTTCATTCCTCCGATAACTGCCGCAGCTTCCTCAAGCTTTGAGGCAGGAAGATTGAAGAGTATGTACTTCTTGTGACGGGCAAGCATCACGGCATCGATCCGCTCAAGGAGCCTTGAGAGTATCGCCTTCTTCTCAGCGGGCATTGACCGGGAGGCAACCATGACCGCCGATGAGCGATAGATGCACTCAGCTTCCTCGAGGCCGTTCATCTTCAGCGTTGTTCCGGTGGATACAAGATCGGCGATTGCATCGGCAATGCCGACCTCCACCGTGATCTCAACGGAGCCGGAAACAACGACTACGGTTGCCTCCACGCCGTGTTTCTCAAGTATTCCGGAGAGGATACGCGGGTACGATGTCGCTATCCTCTTCCCCTGCAGCGACTCAAGTCCTTCATACCTGAAGCCATGGGGCACGGCTATCGACAGCCTGCATGAAGCGAATCTCAGGTCCCTGACGATCTCGAGATCCATGCCGGACTCATCATACTCGTTCCTTCCTACTATCCCGATATCAGCAACGCCATCGGAGACATACTGCGGGATATCATCATCGCGCACGAAGAGGAAATCCAGCGGGAAGCCGCTTGCCCTGGCTTTAAGGACACGGCTGTCGGCATTGAAATCAATCCCGCAGGACCGGATTAGATCGAGGCTCTTCTCAGAGAGCCTGCCGCTTTTCTGGACTGCAATACTGAGCGTTGTTTCCATTCAATCCTCCCGGAAAGGTATGAAAAAAGCCTCCCGCCATTGGGAGGCCCTGTATTCATGCGGAACCCATCATGGCGCTGTCATGACTGAGACAAGCTATGATGGAGGTGTCCGTTTGCTCTTTCCATATGGAAACGGTAACCGAAGAGAAGCATCCAGTCAACAGCGCGGAGGCCCATCAGAGAGAATTGAGCCTGCGTGAATAGATCATCGCCGAGACAGCTCCATATACCATGACTGCACCGGAGGCGAAGAGAATCGCTGCGAACACCGTCATCACAACTCCTGTGAGGAAGTTCGGGAAGAGGAACAGCAGCAGCGAGAACACGAACGAAAGCAGCGTCTCAAGTCCCAGCGATCCGGAAGGAATGCCGGCCTTCTTCATGACAAGGAGATCTGCCAGATCCACGGCTGCGGCGACAAGGAACGCAGCGGCTATGATGTAGACCAGAAGCGTGGGTATAAGCGTCGGTGCCGCAATGGCAGCGATGATGACGACGAGCCCCACCAGCATGCTCAGAAGCGAACGGCCGATCAGAACGCTTCTGAACCGTCCGAGAGCACTGCCGAAACGCTGTGCGGAGATGAGCGTCCTCACACCATCGAGGGCAAGATAGATTCCGAATACGGAAATCACGACAGTCAGGAAACCGGAAGGCTTCAGGATCATATACAGTCCGACGAATATCATAAGCAGGCCGGAAATCAGCAATGGAATATATTTCTTCATATTATAAATATCATACGCTCCTTCCGGAAAGTGAAGCGCTGTTCCACCTTTTCAGCCTTTCAGCTACGATTGTGGCATGAAAGGAAAGAAATACCTCCTCTTCGATGCGGATAACACGCTCTATGATTTCAATGCATCCGAAGCAGCAGCACTCCGCCGCATGTTCAGCCAGTACGGCATCGACATCTCGCTTCTGCCCATCTACCATGAGGAGAACCTCAAATGCTGGTTCCTGTACGAACATGGGCAGATGACGCTCGACACGCTCGAAACAGAGAGATTCAGACGCTTCCTGCAGCGTATCGGAAACGATGCCGATCCTGAGGAAGCAGGAAATGCCTATTCAGGCTTCCTCGCGGAGGAAGGCATCATGCTTCCCGGCGCACTGGAGCTTCTTGGATCGCTCCAGGGAAGATACAGCCTTTCGATAATCACAAACGGCATCGCACGCATCCAGCATGAGCGTTCCCGCCGGACGGATACGGAGAAGTACTTCGTCCGCCTCTTCA
>CALXKY010000150.1 GCA_944389055.1 uncultured Spirochaetaceae bacterium
GTATGGCTGTATACTTTCCAGATAGGATCCTCACTGGAAAGTATACAGCCATACCATCGTTCATTCTCATAATGGCGCTTGTCTTCTATCTGACGTTCGGTCCTGTGGGGACGTTCCTTTCGGATCTTCTGTCACTTGGCATAGATAAGCTCACCTCCGCCGCAGATGCAGCGCTCACTGCCTATGGCCTCAATCCGATTGTCCATTCCCTTATAATCGATGGTATCTTCTCCGGTGTTGGAAGCGTTCTCTCATTCCTTCCGATCATCGTCGTCCTGTTCTTCTTCCTCTCGATACTTGAGGATAGCGGTTACATGGCAAGGGTCTCATTCGTGATGGATAAGATGCTGAGGAAGATCGGGCTGTCAGGCCGCAGCTTCGTCCCGATGCTCATCGGATTCGGCTGCTCGGTACCTGCCATCATGGCTACGCGCACGCTTTCATCTGACCGTGACAGGAAGATGACGATCCTCCTTGTCCCATTCATGTCATGCTCTGCGAAGCTCCCGATATACGCGATGTTCACATATGCATTCTTCCCTCAGCACGGTGCTCTGGTGATGATTCTCCTCTATGTGATCGGGATCGTCATGGGCATCCTGCTGTCGCTTATTCTCAAGCACACGGGTTTCAAGGGCAATCCGGTACCGTTCGTGCTCGAGCTTCCGAACTACAGGATGCCGAGCGCAAGGACCGTCCTGCAGCTGATCTGGGAGAAGACGAAGGACTTCGTGACAAGGGCTTTCACGATCATCTTCCTCGCAGCGATCATCATCTGGTTCCTTCAGACTTTCGATATGCGCCTCAATCCTGTCTCCGATTCCTCCGACAGCATGCTTGCCGCGATAGGTTCGCTGATCGCGCCACTGTTCCGTCCTCTCGGATTCGATGACTGGAGGATTTCCACAGCACTCATCACAGGCTTCACCGCAAAGGAAAGCGTGGTCAGCACGCTCACAGTGCTCCTCGGAGGCAGCACGGCAGCACTCAGTACGCTCTTCACGCCGTACATCGCCTTCGTATTCCTGATTTTCACGCTGCTGTACACGCCCTGCGTCGCTGCGATTGCCACGGTGCGCCGTGAGCTTGGAAGAAGATGGGCCGCCGGCGTTGTGGTGCTTCAGTGCGCGGTTGCATGGCTCGCTGCATTCGTGGTCCATACGGCCGGAATCCTTCTCGGCCTGCTGTGACATCCACCTGCCCGGCGGCGTGTTCTGCCGGGCAGTCGCATTTACGGCCTTGCTCTTTCCCGGTTCTCCTGCGATATTCTTCTGTATGGAAAGAGGAGAGGACAGTACAAAGAAGGCATTTGCGGATGCATACAGGAAGCTTCTGGCCGCAAATACCGACCGCAGGGTTACCGTGAAGGATATCGCGCTCGCTGCGGGATATGACAGGCATACGTTCTATTATCATTTCCGCGGTATCAGCGATCTGGTGCTGTGGATATTCAATACCGAGGTGGCTGCCATAATAGATGCCTCCTCCTCCGACTGGAGCGAGGTTCTGAGGAACATCATCTCATTCGCCGATTCAAGCAGGAAGCTTGTGCTGGCGCTTTACCATTCCACCCAGCATTCGGATACCCTTATCCTTCTCAAGCGCAAGATAGTTGAGATAATGCGCTTCTATATTGACAGCGACGGACGCTTTTCGTGGATGCCTGAGGAAGAGAAGGCGCGTACCGCAGCATTCATTGCAGGCGGGTGCACGGCATATCTCGGAGAATGGCTGAAGAGCGGAATGGAAAAAAACTCCGCAGCTGTATCTGCGGAGCTTCTCGATATGGCTGAACGTGCGCTTCTGGGTTTTCAGAGTATGTGAGCGAGGAAATCCTTTGCTCTGTCGTTCTCAGGAGCCGTGAACATCTTCTCTGGGGTGCCTGTCTCGATGATTTCGCCCTTGTCCATGAAGACGACTTTGTCAGCCGCCGCTTTTGCGAATCCCATCTCATGCGTTACAAGGAGCATCGTCATGCCATCCTTTGCCAGTGATAGCATTACATCAAGGACCTCCTTGATCATCTCCGGGTCGAGAGCTGATGTGGGCTCATCGAAGAGCATCGCCTTCGGATTCATAGCCAGTGCGCGGGCAATCGCTACACGCTGCTGCTGTCCGCCTGAAAGCTGTGCTGGATGGACTTCTGCCTTCTCCTCGAGTCCTACACGCTTAAGCAGCTTCATCGCAAGCTCGGAAGCCTCCGCCTTGGGCATCTTCTTCACCTTGATCGGAGCGAGCGTTATATTCTCAAGCACCGTCAGATGCGGAAAGAGGTTGAAGGACTGGAAAACCATTCCCACTTCCTCCCTCATCTTCCTGATATCCGTTGCCGGATCGGCAGTATCGGTTCCATCGATGAGTATGTGTCCCGATGTAGGCTTCTCCAGTCCGTTCACGCATCTGAGCATCGTCGATTTGCCCGAGCCGGATGGTCCGATGATTACGACGACTTCGCCGTCATTGACGGTAAGGGAGGCGTTCTTCACCGCATGGAGCACGCCGTTGGGGGTATTGAAATCCTTAGAGAGGTTCTGTATTTCGATCTTAGCCATTCTTGTGCAGCCTTTCCTCAAGGAGTCCCACGAGACGTGAGAGCACGAGGGTTATCATGAGATAGATGAGAGCTACGACAAGCATAGTCTCAAGCGAGAGGAACGTGCGGGAGATGTACATCCTTCCGCAGCGGAGGATATCTTCCAGCGACAGTACGGAGACAAGCGATGAATCCTTGAGCATTGAGATGAACTCATTGCCGATGGCCGGAAGGATCACCTTCACCGTCTGCGGCAGAATGATGTACCTGAATGCCTGCGAGCGTGACATGCCCAGAGCTATCGCGGCTTCCATCTGTCCCTTCGGTATTGCCTGGATGCCAGCCCTTACGATCTCTCCCATGTAAGCTCCGAAGCATACGGAGAGGGAGAAGATGGCTGCTATGAGGCCTTCCACATGGAAGAGCGATCCTACGGCATAGTAGATGAAGATGAGCTGTACCAGAAGCGGTATGCCTCTGATGAGCTCGACGTAGACGCCGCAGATCATGTTGATCCATCTTCTCTTCGAAACCGAGCCAAGCCCTGTGAATGTTCCGATGATCACGGCTCCGATGATTGAGAATACAGTGACCTCGAATGTCACAGGAGCTCCCCTGAGGCATGTCAGGAAAATCGTCCTGTACGGGTCAGGGAAGAAAATGATAAGGACAGCGGAGAGGATCACTGCTCCGAAGAACGTCAGCCTCCATGATGTCAGTACGTGCTTCTCCTCTTTCTTGGGAATGAGCACTCCATCGGTCATGTTTATCGTTGTAGTCCCGCTTTTCGGAGCGTTCGGATCAACGGAGACTGTGTGCTGGCGTATAGCTTCAGCTTTGATTTTCTTATCTATTTCGTTAATATCCATAAAGCGAATTCCGTATCGACAATAATGTATAAACTTGCAGTTTTAGTCAACCAAATTCAGAATACTTATGCAATTGTCCCGTAAAACAGTGCATAAATCCATAATAGTGCCTGCTCTCACCCCGCGGCGAGCACGGATCCGGCAATCATGACTGCCAGAGCTGCGAGATATGTTCCCGTAAGAGGGGTCCTGAATATGAGGAAAGAGAGTGCTGCACCGATGAAGGGAGAGACTGCATACCATGCGCTTGTGCGTGCGGCTCCGAGCCAGCGCTCGGAAAAGGTGCGGAGGATTCCCTCGGCGATGAGCTGAAGAGAAATGGTG
>CALXKY010000151.1 GCA_944389055.1 uncultured Spirochaetaceae bacterium
GATAAGATATCCTATGCTGTCAGCCTTGCCTTCAGATACATTCCTGTGATCATGAGCGACTATACCAACATCTGCAACGGGCAGGAGTGCCGCGGTGTCGAGATGTCGGATAAAGCAAAGCTGTCACAGCGCATCAATGCGGTCACGAGGACGCTGTCCCCGCTTGTAATGTCATCGCTGGATAAGATCGATATCATCACGAATGCAATGGTGCTCCGCGGCTTCGGAAAAAACAGGAAGCGCACATGGTACATGTCCCGCCCCATGAAGGCTGCGGACTGGGCAGCCATTGCCCTTATGGTCCTGCTCCTTGCGGTCACGATCATCTCCCGCTATGTCTTCGGCGTGAAGTTCTACTACCCGTTCTGAGGCCCATTGCTTCTCCCAATCCATGCACATTTAATCGATAATTCATTGCTGATTGTATATGTAGTGTGGAGAAGTTACATTATTCCTGATGCTTTTGCTTCACAAAACCTTAACCTTTGCTATACTGAAGCTGAAGAAATAACTTAATAAGGAGAAAAACAATGAAGAAGCTTCTCGTGCTTGCTCTTGTTCTCGCTATTCCCTTCATGGCTTTTGCCCAGGGAAGCGGTGAGTCCGCTGCAGCGGATGATGATACCATCCGCATCGCGCTGATCATCGAGAACACCATCGACGACAAGGGCTGGTGCCAGTCAATGCATGACGGCATCACGCAGGCTATCTCCGAGATGCCCGATAAGAAGATCGAGTATTCCTATTCGGAGAAGATGCTCCCCGTGGATGCAGGCTCCATTGCCCGCCAGTATGTGGCTCAGGGCTATGACCTCATCATCGCTCATGGCGCACAGTACAAGAATCTTGTGCTTGAGATGGCTGAGGAGTATCCGGATGTCTCATTCGCATTCGGTCCATGTTCCGAAATCGGGCCCGAGAAGGTCTTCACATATATGCCTGAGTCCGAGGAGACAGGATACATCAATGGCATCATCGCCGGAACGGACACAAAGGCTGACATCGTAGGCCTTGTAGGTCCTGTTGACTCCGGTGATGCTGCACGCTACAACCGCGGCTTCGTCCTTGGCGTGCAGTCAGTCAATCCGGATGCAAAGATCCTTGTTGCGCATACAGGATCCTTCTCCGATTATGTGAAGTCGGCAGAGGTCGCTACATCACAGCTCGGAAATGGCGCTGACATCCTCACAGGGTCATCACAGCAGGCCATAGGAGCCCTCCGCGCTACGGCAGAGTCCCCGACAGCGATGTGGGTCGGACAGGATCTTGCCCAGCTGACAACAACAGAAGGCCAGCTCAAGTGCATCGCAGCTTCCTCTTATAACTATGCTGCGGTCGTGAAGGAGCTTGTCGGGAAGATCGAGAGCGGCACGAAGGGCGGCGAGTGCATCCCGATGAACTTCGCCAACGGCGGATTCGTATTCGGATACAACGATGCGCTCAAGGCTGACTGGGTATCCCCGGAGCTTGAGGCTGCAATCAATGCAGCAATCGATTCGTTCGTAGCCGATCCCGATGGAACGCTTGCGGACTGGGCGGATGTGGATTACTCCACTCTCTGATTGAACATATGAGCAGGGCCTTCATGGCCCTGCTTTGCTTTGTCATCTATGGAAAACAAGATCAGATCACTCAGGATGGAGCACATCACCAAAAGATTTCCCGGTGTGCTTGCTTCCGATGATATCTCCATAAGCGTCTCCGAGGGGGAGGTCCTTGCTCTCGTCGGTGAGAACGGGGCTGGAAAGACAACGCTTATGAATATCCTGATGGGGCTTTATCAGCCGGATGAGGGCTCGATCCTCATCAATGATGAACCCGTCCATTTCCGCGGGCCTGAGGATGCTTTCCGCGCGGGGCTGGGAATGGTTCACCAGACGTACATGCTTGTACCTAACATGACTGTCACGGAAAACATAGCGCTTGGATACAAGAAGGCGTGGAAGCCGATGAAGCTTGATATGGAAGCTGTACGTGACCGCGTTGTCGAGATATCCACGAAATACGGGCTTGCAGTCAATCCCGATGCATATATCTGGCAGCTTTCGGTAGGTGAGCAGCAGAAGGTCGAGCTCGTGAAGACACTCTGCCTCGGTGCCAGGTTCCTCATCCTCGATGAGCCTACGTCAGCCCTTACGCCGCAGGAGGTCGATGAGCTGATAACGCTCCTTCACAGGATGACTGATGAGCTTTCCATCATCTTCATCTCCCATAAGCTCCAGGAAGTGAAGGCCCTTTCGAACAAGGTCACGATACTGCGCCATGGCAAGGTCGTTTTCTCCGGCAATACCGATGATTATTCGTCGCAGGAGATCGCCGCGAAGATGACAGGCCACGAGATCGTCCTTCCCAAGAACACGGGAAGAAGATCATCCGGCGATACAGTCCTCTCCATAAAGGACCTTACTGTCATGTCGGACAGGAAGACAGTGGCTCTCGATCATCTCTCGCTTGATATCAGGGCAGGGGAGATCGTGGGACTGGCTGGGGTTTCCGGAAACGGCCAGAGAGAGCTGGCGGAGGCTATCAATGGCCTGCGGAAGACAGAGAGCGGCTCCATATCCTTCTTCGGAGAGGAGATCGCAAGCCATTCTCCGCACAGCATAATCACTTCCGGAATGGGATACATCCCGGAGGAGAGGAACACCGAGGGAATCGTTCCTCCTTTCTCAATCAGGGAGAACTTCATCCTCAAGGATTCGGACAGAGGCGTATTCTCATCATGGATCTTCCTTGACAGGAAGAAGATAGAGGATTCGGCAGAGCGCCTTGTCAAGCGCTTCGACATCCGCTGCCCAGGAACGGGTACGGCGGCAGGCACTCTCTCCGGAGGCAATATCCAGAAGGTCATACTTGCCAGGGAGATTGAGCGCAAGCCGCGATTCCTTGTTGCTGTCTATCCGACGAGGGGACTCGATATGGGTGCGGTGGAATTCATCCACTCGGAGCTGCTGAAGATACGCGAGAGCGGAATCGGCATCCTCCTCATTTCCGAGGAGCTTGATGAGATCATGGATCTTTCCGACAGGATTGCTGTCATATACAAGGGCCGCATACAGCGCGTGCTTGAAAAGGAAGAAGCGACGCGCGAGAGGCTCGGCATACTCATGGCGGGGGTGAAGGAAGAATGACTAGAGGATTCCGTATAGCTTTCAGGGCTGCCATCATGCTGATCGCGGCAGCCGCAGCGGTGCTTATGGCTTCCGTCATCCTCTGGCTGATCGGAGCTGATGTATCAAGCACATTCTATGTGATTGTCTTCGAACCGCTGACGAACATGCTGCATATTTCCGAGGTGCTCATAAGAGCGGTTCCGCTCTGCATAATCGCGCTCGGAATCTCGGTAGCGTACCGTTCAGGCATCATCAACATCGGCGCAGAAGGGCAGATGGCGATGGGACTCCTGGCATTCACAGGCGTGGCGCTTGCCTTTCCTGACATTCCCCGGCCCCTTCTTCTTCCGCTTGCGCTCATCGCAGCGATGATCGGCGGAGGCATCTGGGGTTTCATACCGGGCATCCTCAAGGCGAAGCTCAATGTCTCTGAGCTCCTTTCAACGGTCATGCTGAACTACATCGCTGCACAGTTCTATTCGCTCTGCCTCAGGACGATATACCTCGATCCGGCTGAGCAGGTATATGGTACCGGAACACCGCAGTCGATGAGACTGACGGAGAACGTCTGGCTCGGACGCCTCACGGGCCGCCTTCATTAC
>CALXKY010000152.1 GCA_944389055.1 uncultured Spirochaetaceae bacterium
TACATAGGCATCGATGAGTTCAAGCTGCATAAGGGCCACAGGTATGCGACGGTCGTAGCGGACCTGGTGACGGGGCGCGTGCTGTTCCTGGAGGCGGGCAAGTCGAAGGAGCAGGCATGCCATTTCTTCGCCCGCATGGGAGATGCATGGATGAGCCATGTGAAGGCGGTGTCGATGGACATGAACGCGCAGTACGATTCGGCATTCAGGGAGAGATGGCCGGGGATACGGATAGTCTATGACCATTTCCATCTGGTGAAGATGTACAGCGACATGGTCATAACGGCAATACGGAGGCGCAAGCAGCGCGAGATGCTTGAGAATGGCAACGAGAAGGGATACGCGATCCTGAAAAACTCAAGGTACCTGCTGCTCTCGAGGATGGACACTCTCAAGGAAATGGACAAGGCGGCGCATGAGAACAACGTCAGGCTCCATGAGCTGTACCTGGACAGGGGGAAGCCGCTCCCGCCTGGAGAGCGGATCATGAGCCCGCACAGGGAGAGGAGGCTGAAGGATATACTTGCCGCCAACGAGGATCTGTCCGTATGCTACCTGCTCCTTGAGCAGTTCAATCTTGCATATGACGTGAATAGCATCACCAGGCTCTACAAAGGGATGAAGGCTTGGATGAAGCTCGCAAGGCAGAGCAATGTCCCCGAGATCATCTCCTTCTGCGATACGGTTCAGAGGCACCTGATGGGTATCGTCTACCATGCAAAGTTCCCCATATCCTCCGGGAAGGTGGAGGGCATCAACAACATGATCAAGACCATCAGGAGGAAAGCCTATGGCTACAGGGATACTGAGTACTTCTTCCTCAAGATCATATTCGCTTCCTTGAGAGGTCCCTACAGGTATAAATCCCACACAATTTTGTAAAGACCCCATCATATCCCTGATCATGCACGATCAGAAGAATGATATAGATGCTGATATCGGGAAATTGGAACAGCGTCTTTCAGAACTCGGGTTCCCCAATCATTGCCTTCATGCTGGCCCTATCATCCGTAATGAGAATCCATATAGGAAGGAAAGCCTTGAAAGCCGGCAGAAGCTCCTGAAAGCCTTTATGGCATTCGTTCGAAAGATTGATATCAGCTGCAAAACCGTGTTCATTGAGAAAAAGCATATCGAGAATGCAATTGAGGCTACCGGGCGTCTTTCAAAGCTTCTTTCTGCTTTCATCCGGGAGAATTACGCATTCTTCCAGAGTTTCGATATCGTGAAAATCTATTACGATAACGGACAGATCGAAGTCACCAAGCTTCTTTCATCAGTATTCAATGTCCTTCTTGAGAACGTCGAATTCCGGAAAGTATACCCTTCGGATTACAGGCTGTTCCAAGCTGCCGATTTCATTGCGACGATGAAGCTTCTGCATATTAAACTTGAACACAACGAACTCTCAAGGGCAGAAGAAGTCTTCTTTAAGGATCATCGAAACCTTCGTAAGAATTATATCAAGGCAATGGAAGATAAATCCTCATTGCCATGTAAACATGGTAAGTGACTTATACCACAGCCGATCAGTTTCGTGTTTACTAGATAGCACAATAATTTTCAGATCTTTTTTCCATAGAGTTTTTTCTTAGTTCATGTTTCTTTTTGCAAGCTAATCATTACAGGATGAAATCCTTTCTTGTTGTATCCTTCAAGCAATATACAGCCTCAGCAGAAAATCAATTTTCTTGACAACCAAACCGGGCGGGGATAGCAGTTTCTTAACTGGAGGAATCTTCATGAGGAAATTTCTTTTGATCGCGATGGCTGTCATGCTCCTTGTTTCATGCGATCCGGCAGTTACGAAATGGGACGGCAAAGCAGCTGACACGCTCGTCCTCATCAACGGGCACCTTCTCGGAAAGCCCCAGGACAAATGCGATGCGGAAAGGATTCTCCGGGAGCTTTCAGGCGCATACAGACTGCAGAAGACCGGCTATGAACCTGTAGAGAAAATAGATGGAAACTGGATAACTATCGTAGGTCTTCCATTGAAGAAAATCATGGATTCGATATGATAATCGTATCTTAATAGATTATAACAATATTTTAATTATATGATAATCATATTCAATCTTCTGCTTTCGCTACTTTTCCTGACTATTCTTCATAATACTGGATACCGGACAGCAGGTGTGTGACTCCAGCAGATAAGGGATTTTCCATTGCATACTCGTATGAATAAGCTTGACAACCTACTCGGGGGGGGGTAGCATTTTCTTATAGGGAGGATACTTATGCGAAAAATATTGTTAATCGCACTGGCAATCATGCTTCTTGTTTCCTGTGATCCGACTGTAACTGAATGGGATGGCACAGAAACCGATTCATCATGGTATGCCCAGAACCTCGGGGAAAAGGAGTACACATTCACAACAGCCGCAGAGCTTGCAGGCCTGGCGGACCTCGTCAATGCAGGAACGACATTCTCAGGCTGGACTCTCAAGCTCGGTGCGGACATCGATCTTTCCGGCTCGGAGTGGGAGCCTATCGGTACAGGAAAAAGAGGAAAGGCGGATACGGTCTTCCGCGGAACATTCGATGGTGACGGTCATACGATTTCAAACTTCACGATCACCTTCGATACCGATAAATGCGATGATGACCAGGCCATCGGCTTCTTCGGAAACGTAGCAGGAACAGCAGACAAGCACGCGATCATAAAGAACGTGAAGTTCTCCAATGCGACGATTGATACGAAGTCGAACACTGCCGGTGTAGCTGTCGGCTATGCCGAATACGCTGACATCGAGAATGTGGAAGTATCAGATAGCAAAGTGACAGCATATCAGGGCGCAGGCGCTGTGATCGGAAGACTCTACAAAGGCGGAACGATCTCTGACTGCAGCAACACGGACACCGCTGTGACAACCACTTCCTTCGATAACGACGACTGGATAATCCCAGGTCCGAACAACTCCTATCCATTCAACGCTGGAGGAATCTGCGGAGCTGCCCAGAGACCCGAAGAAAATTCAACGATAACCGTCAAGGACAACACCGTCACCCTCTCCAATGAGGGCGTGAAGATCTCTGCCGAGTACGAGCCTGTAGGAGGAATCGTCGGAACATTCAACGGCACGATGAGCGGCAACACGGTAAGCGTCGTAAACATCGACCAGATAACATCAAAAGTAGCAGTAGAAAACCAGCGTTGCTGGTTTGCTGGCGGAACAGCAGGTAGTTCACCTACCTATTCCAGCAACAAGTATATTGTGAGTGGTACTGAATCAGTTGATGCAGATGGTAATCCACAGATAACAGCCACCACAGAAAAATAACAGCTTCGATTCTGTGATTATGAGCTTCCGGTTCACGCCGGAAGCTTTTTTCTCACCCTTGATGCCGATTCAGGACAGTGCAGATTGATCATCGTCAGGAAGAAACCTGAAAGACATATCCCGGGATGGTGCTGCTTCATAGATAGTTCATATTTCCGTGCTATCATCGGCATATGAGGATCAATCTTCTCGCCACGCTCGACAGAAACTACCTGACGCAGCTGAAAGTCATGCTGACATCGCTGTATATGAACACGCCTGAAGATTCATTCAGCTTCTTCATCCTCCATAGCAATCTATCCGATGATGACCTTGATGAGATAAGCATATGGTGCGTGAAATGCGGCTGGAGCTTCTTCCCGATCGCGGTGGATGATACCCTATTCCGGGAT
>CALXKY010000153.1 GCA_944389055.1 uncultured Spirochaetaceae bacterium
GTCTCTCGATGTTATCATGGAAGCTACCGAGAAGGCAGGCTACTCAGCTGGCCGCGACGGCGACTTCATGATCGCTCTCGATCCTGCTTCTTCCGAGCTCTATGATGAGAAGACAGGCAAGTACAAGCTGAAGTGGACAACGGGCGAGGAGCTTTCCTCCGCTCAGATGGTCGAGCTCTGGGAGAGCTGGGTCAACAAGTATCCTATCATCTCCATCGAGGATGGTATGGCAGAGGATGACTGGGAGGGCTGGAAGCTTCTCACCGAGAGGATCGGCGACAGGGTTCAGCTCGTCGGTGATGACCTCTTCGTAACCAACACCGAGCGCCTTAAGATGGGTCTTGAGAAGGGTGTTGCGAACTCCATCCTCATCAAGGTCAACCAGATCGGTACTCTCACTGAGACTTTCGAGGCTATCGACCTTGCACAGCGCAATGGATATACGGCAATCGTATCCCACCGCTCAGGCGAGACAGAGGACAGCTTCATCGCTGATCTCGTAGTCGCACTCCAGACAGGTGAGATCAAGACAGGCTCGATGAGCCGCTCTGACAGGCTTGCAAAGTACAACCAGCTTCTCAGGATCGAGGATTACCTCGGAGATACTGCAAAGTACGCTGGCCGCGACGCATTCAGGGTTCTCTGATCATACCGGTCTGAAATCAGGCTTATGACCTGACCCGAAGGCTTCCTGAACCGGATCCGATCCGGTGAGGGGAGCCATTTTTCATCTCCATATGACCGCAGGCGGAGAAGATGATACCGCAGCAGTGATTCGTCCCTTTTTCTCTGCCTTTTTCATTCATCGGACTTGACAAAGTCCTTGTTTTCCGATAGCAGGACCGCTCATTTTATTTAAGGTTCTGAGATAACGAACAATTGTATAGTAATGTGTATTGTTATCTTTGGATTTTTTACCTGAAATTGATATCATTTTAATTGTGAATCAAATGTGTTGAATGTGAATTTAGCTTGACAGTTGAATGAAGTGGTTGCTACAATCCACATAAGAATAACGGAAAAGGGGAAAAACGGGCTTCTTTTTTGAGGTTCGCCCTGGAATTTTGGAGGAAGTAATGAAAAAAGTACTTGTATCTCTGCTCGTCCTTGCTCTTGCTATGACAAGCGTATTCGCAGCAGTTGATTTCAATGGCGAGTTTGTTGGCGGTTACAACATCAATTACAATCCGGCTGGCGCAAGCAAGTGGTCAACACACATCATGGGCCAGGATGGAACAGGATCCAATACAACAAAGCTTAACCTCGGCTTCGCAGACGAGGACGGCCTCTGGTCAGTAACAGCTGAGGGCCAGATGGTTGCAGACGGAAGGCTCCAGGGCGACATCAAGGTTGATCTCTTCAAGCTCTTCGGACTTGAGAACAACATGTCCCTCAACCTCGGACTTTCCATGAACGACGAGCAGTCAATCCTCATGGCATATGCTGACAAGTCCGGCAACAACTATGACAGGATCAGGACTACTGGTCCTGGCCTCTGGGCAAACCTCGACTTCAAGTTCGGCGACTTCGTAGAAGTCCTCGTTGCTGGTGCTCCGAAGCTCAAGACTCCTGCTGATGATTCCGAGACAGTCGGTCAGGTCGGTGGAGACTTCACAGTGTCCGCAAAGGTAACTCCGCTCAACGGTCTTGCGGTATCCGCTGGCTGGGTCCTCAATGGAAAGGATGACAACGGAACAGGTACAGATGGCCTCATCGCTGCTGGTGCAGATGTAAACCTCGCTGACATGATCGGCCTTGGCTTCGACCTTGGTGTATCCGCATCTTACAAGTATGGCTTCGGACCGAAGCAGAACGTAGTTGCAGCTACAGTCTACGGCGGTGTTGATGTTGTTGATGCATTCGTAGAGTATGCTTACCTCAGCAACGACGCACAGCACTACCTCATGGCTCAGGTCAACCTCAACCTTGTTGAGAACATGCTCCTCGACGTCTTCGCAGGTGCTCAGGACCTCGGCGACTTCGCAAGGACATACTTCGTCGGTGGTGACATCGGATATACACTCTCTGGTGTTACATTCCAGCTCGGTCTCGAGTATGCAGCTGGCGAGGCTCAGAACTACGATCTCACAGGACTTTCAATCGTTCCTCAGATCAAGGTTGCATTCTGATAGGAAGAACCCCGATATGCATAGAATGGCCGCAGGAAACTGCGGTCATTTTCTTTGCAAGTGCAATCTGATATCATCATCGGTATGAGAGATGGATTTGTGAAAGCTGCGGCAGCGTCTCCAGATCTGAGAGTCGCTGATCCGGCATACAACGCGGGGGAGATAGTCGATCTCATCAGGAAAGCCGAAGAGAATGGCGTCAAGATCCTTGTTTTCCCTGAACTGGCAGTCACCGGTTATACGTGCGGTGATCTCTTCTTCCAGAAAAGCCTGCAGAGAGCCGCAGAGGATGCGCTGCTTTCGATCGTCAAGGATTCTGTTCAGACCGACGCGCTTATCTTCGTAGGATACCCCTATCTGAGGCGCGGCAAGCTTTACAATGCAGCTGTTGTCATCAAAGGCGGCAAGGTCCTTGCCATCATACCCAAGAAGAATCTTCCTTCATATGGCGAGTTCTATGAGACGAGGTGGTTCACCCCATCACCTGAGGAGAATGAAACGGTTGAGATCTTCGGCGGGAAGGCTGTGTTCGGACGTAAGGTCATCTTCGATGCATCACTTCCTTCAACGCTTTCGATCGGCTGTGAGATCTGCGAGGATCTCTGGGTGCCTGAGTCTCCTTCGGTGAGGCTTGCCATGAACGGAGCCACCGTTGTCGTCAATCTCTCCGCTTCCGATGAGATTATAGGCAAGGAGGAGTATCGCAGGAATCTCATCTCCTCCGTATCTGCACGGCTTGTCATGGGATATGTCTATGCCGACGCCTCAGATGGAGAGAGCACGACTGACATGGTATTCACAGGAAGCAATATCATTGCGGAGAACGGGACGATACTTGCGTCTTCCTCATTCCGGAATGGTGAGCTGACCATAAGCGAGATCGATACCGACAGGCTCTCTTCTGAGCGGCAGAAGATGAATACCTTTGTCTCTGCTGATGATGGATATGATCATATTCCTGTGGCATTCAGGGAAGAGGTGACGAAGCTCACACGCACATTCGCCTCCCATCCGTTCGTTCCTTCCGATGACAGCGAGAGGAACACGAGGTGTGATGCGATACTCCGTCTTCAGGCGTATGGCCTCAGGAAGAGGCTTACGGCATCCCATGCCCCTAAAGCAGTTGTCGGACTCTCCGGAGGCCTGGATTCCACGCTTGCGCTTCTTGTGACGGTTAAGGCTTTCGATCTTCTGAAGAGGGACAGGAAGGATATCATCGCGATAACGATGCCGTGTTTCGGTACCACCGAGCGCACGCGCACGAATGCCGAGAAGCTTGCCACCACGCTCGGCGTCGATTTCCGTACCATCGATATAACGAAGAGCGTGCTGCAGCACTTTGAGGATATCGGGCAGAGTTCCGATGATCTCTCCACAACCTATGAGAACTCCCAGGCCAGGGAGCGCACGCAGGTGCTGATGGATATGGCAAACAAGACCGGCGGCATCGTCATTGGCACAGGCGATCTCTCAGAACTTGCATTGGGATGGGCTACATACAATGGCGACCACATGAGCATGT
>CALXKY010000154.1 GCA_944389055.1 uncultured Spirochaetaceae bacterium
AATGCAGCCATTGAGCGTATAATGCGTTGCGAAAAACGGGCAGCTATGCCTCAGGATGCGGCGTATCCTCCGCTCACCGGAAAGGCCCCTTGCTTTTGAGCGAAGGGGCCTTGCAAGCGTTCTCAGCAATCCCATCTCAGAGCGCGAGGAGCGAGAAGACGAGGGTGAAGAGAGCGACGGTCTCGGTAATACCGATGACGATGAAGTAGTTCGCAGTGCCTTTTCCTGTCTCGGAAAGAGCGTCAGCGGATGCTGCAGCAACCTTTCCCTGGAACCATGCAGAAAGCCCTATGGCTGCTCCTCCGAGCATGCCCACGGAAAGACAGAGAAGGTATGATGCACCGGAGGCGAACGCCGAGCGGATGAACGTCATAAGAAGGAAGC
Source organism: uncultured Spirochaetaceae bacterium (assembly GCA_944389055.1). Taxonomy (GTDB): domain Bacteria; phylum Spirochaetota; class Spirochaetia; order Sphaerochaetales; family Sphaerochaetaceae; genus Ornithospirochaeta. Next base: position 385 of record CALXKY010000154.1, read on the forward strand.
CGTAGATTGTCTGCGTAAGAGGCGCACCCGCGAACGCGACGAGAATGAACGGTGCCGGTTTTCCAGCAGCGTAGCATTTCTTCCATCCACCGACGGCGGCCTGACCAGCAACGCCGGTGCCGAATCCGGATCCGAGTGCGGAAAAGCAGAGTGCACATGCCATTCCAAGATAAGCTAGATTTTCCATATCCTCTCCTTAGCTGTTTCCAGCAGCTTTATCATTCACCATTTTCCTGAATGGTTCATAGTTGTATCCGGTCCACTCCATTCCGAGCGCTCCGGAGAATTCGAGAAGGTTGAGTCTGACGCCGTGTACGACGACCGACAGTATTCCCATGACGAGATTGAGCGTGTGCCCGAGCACGATGATCGCGATTCCTGCGGGGAGCGCGAAGCCCGACAGCAGCCCTTCCGCCATTCCGTTGAACGACTGCGCAATGGCAAGGGAAGCCATGCCGACAGCGAACAGACGGATGTAGCTCATGATATTCGAGAAGCAGGAGATCGTATCGAGGAAGGTCGTGAAGAACCCTCCGAGCGATGCTTTGAGTCCTGCCGCGAAACTGACTCCCGGCCCCTGCGCGGAGAATGTGCAGACCAGCACGAAGCCCAGTGCTATTCCTCCGATGATCAGGCCAAAAGGCACATCCTGCCCTATTACAAGATAGAGCGCCATGAGATAAAGCATGACGACATCGATGAACCAGCCCGCCTCCGCGACAAGCGAGAGATCCTTCTCCTTCGCCTTGCGTATGATATTCATCACCCTTGCAAGTCCGAGCTGGACAGCACCGAGGATGAAGCAGAACTTCATGAGCATGTTCTGTGCCCATGTCGCATCAACACCGACCGCCTCGGGGAAGTTCGTGATGGCAGGAATGATAAGCTTCTTCAGGAACGGAAGGTGCTCAAGCACGGCCTCCGATCCGAACCAGGTTCCTGTCAGCGCGCCCCAGATTATGGTGACAACGGAGAGAACATAGAGAAGTATGTTCACATCCGAAGCCTTCTTCGTCTTCACGTGCATCGCAATCGCAGCTGCAAGGAACACAAGCCCATAGCCTGCATCCCCTATGATCATCGCGAAAAAGAGGGAGAAGAAGACGAGGAACCATGACGAGATGTCATACTCACGATAGCCAGGGACGGTACCGAGGATATCGAAGATAGGCTTAACGATTCTCGTTATGCCCTTGTATCTCACCAGCGTCGGCGGATTGTCCTCATCGGATGGGTCGGAGATCACATAGGCCCAGGAACTGGCCTCGGCAGCCTCCCTGAACTTCTTCTCATGCATCTCCGGGACATAGCCCGAGAGGTAGATGACGTCATCGCCTCCGATCGTAGTGGCAACGCGTTCGTAGGTTATCTTCTCATCGAGCTCCTTTATCCTTGCCTCATAGGATGGGATGAATGCCGCAGCTGCGGTTATCTTCTTCCCCGCCTCCGCAAGGGCAGCCCTTGCTGATGCAAGCTCAGCATCCAGCTCAGAGAGTCCCTTCTCGGGAAGCCTGAACGGCTGAGCCTGTATCCCATCGGGCATCGCTGCATCCACGAGCGCCACTGCATTGCTCTTTCCGCTGCATGCAACCGGGATGAAGCTCACCGATTCATCTTCACGGAGCATCCCAAGCTCTTTCTTCCCGATTGTGTAGAAGGAGAGCCTGACACCGTCTTCAGCAAGCTTCCTGACATCATCAGGATCGAAATCGCCGAACGGGATGATACGTTCCCTCTCATTCTGAAGAGCGATGATCCTATCCTTCAGCGCTGCTTCGCTGTCAACAGCTTCCTTTATGCCAGGATGCACGCCATCGAAGGCCGCGCCTGTTACAAGCGTGCGGCTTCTGTTCTTCTTGTCCCTGCGCTCAGAGAGAACCTGCAGGATGCGCTGATACTCAGCCCTCTCCTCTTCAAGCGGTGCTGCGGACGGCGCTTTCTGCACGATATCCGAGATATGCATGACGCCGGCCTCGCGGAGCCTGGATAGAAGCTCTTTTCTTCTGCTGCCCTCGGAGAGAACAGTCACTTTCTTCATCTTCTCTATCATCAGCTCACCTTCACCAGCTTCTTCTTCGCAATCTTGCCCCGGACGACAGCAGATGTCTGCTGATCCTGTAGGTAGATACCGATCACCCTTATATTCTCCCTCGCCTCAGGGATTTTCACCTTCTCGAAGAGATTGACGCGCTGCGTTGTCGTCCTCAGCTCTGCAGAGAGAAGATCGATCCTCTCCTGAAGCGTGGCTACAAGCGCATCGTACTTCGCGATATTCTTCAGCTCCTCAAGCGCCCGGTCGACCCACAGGGGATAATACCGCAGGTCATACTCTATCCGCTTGAAAAGCAGCTCCTTGAAGACGGGAACCTCAACACCCGCGATGTTCCCCTTGTCCTTCGCGATCCTATCTATGACAACAAGGCTTGAAATGGACCGGTCCTCGGGGAATGAAGCATTGCCGCCATAGACCGCAATCCATCCGGAAAGGGCCTCGACAGCCTTCTTCTGCTCCTCCTTCAGCTTGACGATCTCAGCCTCCGCCTCGCGTATGACGATCTGGAGCTGCTGCTTCTTGAGCTGGAGCGTCGGAAGATAGCGCTGGTACTGCCGCAGGGCATCCTTCTGCTTCTTCTGTTCGTTCTTCGTCAGCTTTACAGCCACCTCACCTCTCCTTGGGCCAATACTCATTGATGAGCTCGGTCCTGAGCCCTGTCTCATTCGGCTCGAAGCATTCGGAAAGAATCTTCCAGCCCTCATCAAGGGCAGCCTCAAGCGGGATGTTCACCGAAAGATCCATCAGCCTGGACTCGAAGAGCTCGCCATACTTTATGAGCTTCTCATCCCAGTCGGACATCTGGAAGCCCATCGACCGCTTCTCCTCGGAGTCCTTGCAGGCCGCATACAGCTTTATCATGGCATCCATCAGGGCACGATGGTCCGGACGGGTATCCTTGTTGACATTCTGCTTGAGACGCGAAAGCGATCCGAATGGCTCGATGCGTCCGTTGCGGAGGTAATACTGCCCTTCAGTTATGTAACCTGTATTGTCCGGAACAGGGTGCGTGACATCATCGCCGGGCATCGTGGTGACCCCGAGGATCGTAACGGAACCAGCACCTTCGAAATCGACAGCTTTCTCATAGCGTGACGCGAGCGTTGAATAGAGATCTCCCGGGTAACCTCTGTTTGATGGCACCTGGTCCATCGTGATCGCCATCTCCTTCTCGGCATCGCAGAAGTTCGTCAT
>CALXKY010000155.1 GCA_944389055.1 uncultured Spirochaetaceae bacterium
AAGCTTGCGAAGGAAGATGATCCTGCAGTGATGCTTGCCTCGAAGATAGCCGTGCTTCACTCCGGGGAGATTTCCTTCGATTCAGATGGCGCGCTTCTTTCTCTCCCGTATCCCACGCTCTCGGGACATCAGGGGCCGGCTCAGGAGAATGGCCCCGTGGTATGGCTTTCTGGCCGCGATGTCCCCGAAGCGCTCATTCCTCTTTCCCCTGTCAGCATAAGCGAATCAGATGCGCAGGAAGTCTTCAAGCTCTCTCCGCGGCCTGCTGCTATCGCATGGAGGAGGAGCAAGGGCTCCGTCGGGTCATCGGTGCTCCGCACGCTCAGAAGCCACCGTTTCTCCAGATCCCTTCCTTTCATCGCATTCGGCATCGAGGAAAGGGCTGTGTCCCTTCCCGTTGCGCTTGAGTGCGATCGGACCGATACGGATGATTCCGTGATCTATTCGATGCCGCGTCTCCCGCAGCTTGAGAGGATCTTCTCCGACTTCGGCAGGGTGGAGGATGGTCTGTCCCCGGATGCCATCCTCTCCGGGGATGGCAATGCAAGGATGGTGGTGCTTTCGGAGATATCGGGCAGCACGGTCTATGCCTTACGCCGTTCCAGAAGATTCGCCTCGGTCCCGATCCTTATCGTCAGGGACAGCTTCACTGAGGCGGAGGTAGGGGAAATCGCGGATATACCTAATGTGATAATAGTGAATTCGGCTGTGCTGGATGCGCCGGATTTCATCTCGAGGCTTGTTTCGGTACTCTCCGGAAGCGAGCTTCTTCCACCTCTTACGGGCGCGATCGTGAAGCGGGCTATCGTATATCTCAACAGGCACCTCCCTCACCAGATATCGCGCTGGCAGGTTGCTGAGAGCGTCAACATAAGCGAGGATTACCTTACGCGCATCTTCCGCCGTGAGATGGGGGTTTCTCCCTGGGATTATCTGACTCGCTGCAGAGTGGGGGTTGCCTCGGATCTGCTGCTGCGCACAGGGGTTCCTCTTGGAGAGATCGCGGTCGCCGCCGGCTTCCAGGATCAGGCGTACTTCTGCCGTGTCTTCCGCCGCATCACGGGCATAAGCCCCGGGCAGTTCAGGCAGCGCGGCTGATATTTCTGATGTCGGAATTGTGCAATGAAAGGCATGGATTATCCCTGTATATACCCTTAAACTATAGAATACGAGGTAGGCTTTATGAAAAAAGGACAGATGTCAACCGCTGCTCCTGTTGATGGGCAGGTCAAGCAGAAGGGAAGACTGTACCGCGAGATCGTAAGATACCGCTCGGTATATCTCCTTGTTCTGCTCCCGATGATTTACTATGTCATCTTCAAGTATGTGCCGATCTGGAACGCACAGATCGCATTCAAGGACTTCAGGGCCGTTCAGGGCGTCGTCGGATCGCCATGGATCGGACTCGAGAACTTCACGGAGTTCTTCCACTCATTCTATTTCTGGTCGCTGATCAGGAATACGATCATGTACTCCGTCGGCAAGCTTCTGATATCGCTGCCGCTCTCGATCATCCTTGCTATCGCTATCTATGAGTGCACGAGACCTGTTCTCAGAAAAGTCGTACAGACGCTTGCATATCTGCCGCACTTCCTCTCATGGGTTATCATGTATGGTATCCTTCTCACGCTTCTCGCTCCTGGCGACGGCGTCTTCAATGATATCATCAAGTCCCTTGGAGGACAGCCGATTGACTTCCTTTCGAATACCAAGGCATTCCCATGGGTTGTACTCTTCTCGGATGCATGGAAGGAGATGGGATGGTCGGCCATCATCTTCATCGCTGCCCTCATGGGTATTGATGTCTCACTCTTCGAGGCAGCCATGGTCGAGGGCGCGAACAGCTGGCAGAGGGTCAGGTACATCACCCTTCCGGCTATCCTCCCCGTCATCGTCACGGTTCTCATCCTCAAGCTCGGAACCATCCTCGATGCAGGTTTCAACCAGATCTTCATGCTGTATTCGCCGCAGGTCTACTCCGTCGGTGATATCATCGATACCTGGGTCTACCGCCAGGGTCTCCTTGAGTTCAAGTTCGGCCTTGCTACGGCTGTAGGACTCTTCAAGGGAGTCTTCGGAATGATCCTTGTCCTGTTCGCCAACTGGATTTCCAAGAAGGTGACGGACAGCGCGCTGTTCTGAGTCGGAGGTGGATATGAGCGAGAAAACAAAGAAGAAACAGCAGCATCTCAAGCCGCAGATGCAGAATGCGAAGGTAAGGCTCTCCACTGCCGACCACACATTCAATATCATCGTGAACATCTTCATGGTGGTGATCCTCATCGCCATCATCCTGCCGCTCTGGTCGACGATCACGCTTTCATTCCGTCCTGTCGACTTCATCGGCTCCAACCTTGACGGCATGTTCCTCCCGCCATGGGACTGGTCAACGGCAGCATATGAATCGCTGCTCGGCAATGACGGATTCCTCATGGCATTCATGAACAGCTTCAAGATCCTCATCGGAGGCGTCGTCTGCGCACTCATCCTGACAGTGCCTATGGCATACGTCCTCTCGGTGCAGGGACTTCCCGGCAAGAAGATCATCAACATGATCGTCATCATCCCGTACGTATTCAACGTCGGAATGATCCCGGCATACCTTCTTGTTAAGGATATCGGGCTCATCAACCATCTCCCGGCTGTCTTCCTTCCCGGTGCGATCTCGACATACAACTGCATCATCATGAGGCAGTTCTTCGTCGGAATCCCCAACGAGCTCAAGGAATCGGCACGCATTGATGGCTGTACGGAGCTCCAGGTCCTTTTCAGGATCGTCCTGCCGCTTTCGAAGGCTATCGTAATGACAATCGGCCTCTACTACGCTGTCGCATTCTGGAATGACTTCTTCAATGCTATGCTTTACCTCAACGACAGCTATCTCAACCCGCTTCCGATCCTTCTGAGGAACATCCTCATCGGATCCGGAATGAATGAGAACCTCGAGGTCACGGCATTCGCTAATGCTCCGATCAACGCCATCAAGGCTGCATCGGTATTCATGAGCGCAATCCCGATGGTCATTGCATATCCGTTCATCCAGAAGTACTTCACAAAGGGAACTCTCCTCGGATCAGTCAAGGGCTGATCCGCCCGGAGGGCAAGAAAAAAACAAAAGGAGGAAATATGAAGAAATCTAAGCTTGCAATCGCTTTTCTTCTCGCACTGCTCCTCGCTTTCCCCGTCTTCGCAGGCGGAAGCGGAGAGACGAAAGCCACGGCAGCGGGAACCCCTGAGGATCCGGTGGAGATCGAGCTCTGGTTCGGTGCAGCAATGACCGAAGCCGGAATGATCCCTGAGGACTGGGTAGGCTATGATATTCTCCGCAATGAGCTTGGAATTGACCTTAAGCTTACGATGCTCCCGTCGAGCGAAGCTGACCAGGATGTGAAGATCCAGGCAGCAGGTGCCGGAAACGATCTTCCTGATCTCTTCCAGGTCCGCCGCCCGATTCTCGTGAACCTTGTCAACCAGGGACTCGTTGCGCAGGTCGATGACTGCTTCGACAAGATGCCGATCCGCACAGCTCAGCAGTATGATGCCGATTCCATCAGGAATTCCACGATCGATGGCCACGTATATGGCTTCGCTTCCCCTGGAATGATTGTAAGGAATGAAGGTCTTC
>CALXKY010000156.1 GCA_944389055.1 uncultured Spirochaetaceae bacterium
TTCATCGCGCTCGTGCTTGCGGTGCTGATCTTCGTCCTCATGTGGAAGACCTCGATAGGTTTCAAGATGAGGGCATCCGGATCCGGCGCCAGGGCAGCAAGGTATGGCGGTATAAGCGTGGGATTCTATCTGGCTGTATCCATGGCCATATCAGGGGCCTTCGCGGGACTTGCCGGAGGTGTTGAGCTTGCAGGTGTGCACAGAAGGGCCATCGAAGGTATCACCAACAACTATGGCTTCTCCGGTGTCGTCGTAGCGCTCTTCGGAGGTCTCCATCCGTTTGGTATCATACCCGCTTCATTCTTCTTCGGCCTTCTCATCTATGGCTCCACGCTTGCACCTAGCATGGTCGGCGTGCCAGCGAATATCGTGCAGGTGATGCAGGGAATCATCATCATCGTGATCGTCACTGCGCAGATGGTGCTTTCCAATACCTATTTCCAGGACAGGGTCTGGAGGAAGTTCCAGGCTATCAGGAAGAAGGAGGACTGAGATGATAGATATAATCACGAACATGCTTTCGATGTGCATTCCATTCTCCGTTGCCCTCCTGCTTGCCTCGATAGGAGAGATGTTCAACCAGCGGGCTGGCGTCTTCAACCTCGGATGCGAAGGCGTCATGGCCATGGGCGCATTCGTTGGAATGCTGATCCCGTTCCTGGCAGGCGGAGGCGGTGCTGTCTCAGAGTGGTACAATGTGCTCGGCTTTGCAGCTGCTGCGCTTCTCGGCGCGCTTTTCGGACTCTTCTTCGGCTTGATCACGGTGACATTCAGGGCTCCGCAGGGAATTGCGGGAATCGGGCTCCAGATGTTCGGCGTCGGAACTGCGGGAACGCTCTTCCGCCATTTTGTCGGCGGAACGCAGTCCATACCCGGAATTCCCGATGTGGATATCCCCCTGCTTTCCAGGATACCTATACTCGGAGACATATTCTTCTCGCACAATGCCGCGGCATATCTTGCATACCTCTTCATCCCGGTTGCCTGGTACATCCTCTTCAGGACGCCATGGGGACTGAGGGTGAGGGCTGTCGGCACGAATCCCCGCGCTGCGGACTCGATGGGAATCAATGTGAGCCGCACGCGTTATGAGGCGCTTGTGGTCGGTGGTGCGCTTGCTGGTCTTGCCGGGGCCTATCTCTCGATCGCACAGGCGAAGATGTTCTCCGATACGCTGATATCGGGACGCGGATTCATTGCCGTTGCGCTTGTGTATTTCGGACACTGGCATCCGCTTCAGATAATGGGTGGCGCGCTTCTTTTCACGCTGGCCCAGACATTCCAGACAATCGTTCAGAGCATGGGAATCTCGTTCCCCTATGAGCTCGCTGTCATGCTGCCGTATGTGCTCGTCATCGTCGTCCTTTCGTTCACCTCACGCAACCAGACGACAGCTCCGACAGCGCTCGGAAAGCCATTCAACAGGGAGATCCGGACATGAGGCAGTCTTCATGCTGTATGATGGACCGTCGCAGAAAAAGCGACGGTCTTCTGCTGTCTGGGCAAAAGCTATATGATTCCTTTTGATTCAGAGGTCAGAATGAAGAATGTGATAATCAGGAACGAGAGGGCAGAGGATTATAAGGAAGTAGAAGAACTCACGCGTAAGTCTTTTACAATCTGTACATACCCGGCTGCATAGAGCATTATCTTGTCCATACCATGCGGAGCCACAAGGATTTCATCCCTGAACTGGATTTCGTCCTTGAACTGGATGGGAAGATAATAGGAAATATCATGTACACCAGGGCAATGCTTACAGATGAGAATGAAGAGGAGAAGGAAATCCTTACTTTCGGTCCTGTATGCATTCATCCTTCTTATCAGAGAATGGGATATGGAAAACTCCTGATAAGCCATTCATTGGCAGAAGCTTCCTGCCTTGGATATGATACGGTAGTCATATTCGGAAGTCCTTCGAATTATGTTACGATGGGATTCCAAAGCTGCAGAAAGCATAATGTATCCCTTGAGAATGGCAGGTATCCTGCAGCGATGATGGTAAAGGAACTTGTCCCTGATGCTCTTTCAGGACACAGATGGATCTATAAAGAGAGTCCTGCTATGGAAGTAAGCGAAGAAGAAGCACTGGCCTACGACAGCACTCTTGAGAAGATGGAGAGAAAGCACACTCCAAGCCAGGAGGAATTCTATATTATCAGCAGATCTTTCATTGAATAGCTATTCATCATTTTCAGATACTCCTCCAAGGTGCAGATAATGTCATAAGGCAATATGTGAAGAACCGGGGGAAGGAGAAAGGGTGCAAGCAGCTTTATCTTAACTTCCACGCACGAGAGGTGCCGCTTTGGGAGGAGGCCGATGGCTCTGCCTTGCGGTCGTCCATTTATGCGACAGCTCCTTTTCCTTATCCTTCTTTGACTATATCATCACAGTATGCCTGAGAAGAGAAGATGCCCGCTTGCAGGCCGCTGCGGCGGATGTGACCATGTCAATGAGAAATATGAGGATGAGCTTCTTTCGAAGTATCTCGAGGAAGAGCAGTTCCTTTCGCGCTTCTGCCGTGTCTCCCCGATACTCCCGTCACCATCCATCACCGGTTACAGGTGCAAGGTGCAGGCTGTCTTCGGAGAAGACCGTGGCAAGGCTGTGACCGGGATCTACCGCCGCGGCACCCATAAGCTCATACCAGTCAGATCGTGCATCCTCGAGGATAAGAGGGCTTCGGATATCCTTTCTGCTATAAGGACGCTTGCAGGCCGCTATCATATAAAAGCATATGATGAGGACAGGGGAACGGGGCATCTGCGGCATGTGCTCATAAGGTGCTCCGCTCATTATGATGAGGCGCTTGTCGTCCTTGTCGTATCCTCTTTCGATATTCCTTCGGCATCCGATCTCGCTGCTGCACTGCATCAGAAGCTTCCATATGTGAAGTCCGTCTCACTCATCATCAATACAGAGAAGACATCGATGGTCATTCCGCAGGGAGCGAAGGAGAAGGTTATCTACGGAAAGGGCTTCATCATGGACAGGCTCTGCGGCCTTGATTTCCGCATCTCAGCTGTCTCGTTCTATCAGGTGAATCCACGGCAGGCTGCAAATCTCTATAGGATAGCCATGAACCTTGCCGATCTCCGTCCCGATGACACAGTGATTGACGCATACTCCGGAACCGGCACGATTGCGCTCATCGCAGCTGCTTCCGGAGCGGGGGAGGTCATAGGCGTTGAGGCGAACGGGGATGCTGTCCGCGATGCGGAGGAGAATGCCGCAATCAATGGCATACGGAATGCGCGCTTTGCCGTTGCCGATGCATCGAAGTGGATGAAGGAGAAGGCTAAGGAGGGCATGCACTGCTCCGTCCTCTTCCTTGATCCTCCGCGCTCGGGAGCCACGGAGGAATTCCTTGCAGCTGCAGGAAGGATGGATCCTGACAGGATCATCTATGTCTCATGCAATCCTGAGACCCTCGGCAGGGATCTGCGGTATATCTATCGCTTCCTTCCATACCGCGCCAGGGTCATCCAGCCCGTGGACCTCTTCCCCGGATCTGCACACATAGAAACAGTCTACATGCTGGACAGGATCTGAGTTTTGCTTAATGTATCCCT
>CALXKY010000157.1 GCA_944389055.1 uncultured Spirochaetaceae bacterium
ACGAGTATATCAGCTCGAACATTGCATAATCGCGGAACGAGAGGATGTCATCCTTCGGGAATGACGCCATGATCTCATCGACTTCCTCCACCGATATCACCCGCGGGAGATGATCGCGTTCCCTTGGCTTCTCGACAAGCTCAGCGGGATTCTGCTCGTCACCGCTTCCGCGCGATATGAGAAAACGGTAGAACGAACGAAGGGAGGAGAGTATCCGTCCCTCGGTTCTCTCGCCAGCCCCCTCTTCCTTCCTTTTCCTCAGATATGCTTCGATGTCATCCGGCTCAGCATCCAGCGGGTCCTTCCCTGCTTTAGCAATGAATGAAAGATAGCTGAGGGCTTCGGAATAATAAACCTCTCTGGTTTTCTCAGAGAGGCGCCGCTGATAAATGATATACCGCGAGAACTCCTCAGCCACATCCATCAGCTGGTGAGGAAGCTCATTCTTCGTCATCGTGGCGGGAATACCTCAGTACAGCAGGAATGGAATAATCATTCTGCTGCGTGCTGCGCTTGCCGAGCTGCTGCTGGAGATCCTGCCATCTGTTTACGGTTATCGTAGCAGGATCGGAAGGCTCCTTGGGTCTCTGCGCCTGGATATGCGGTTCCTCCTGAGGCTTCGGCTGAGGCTCCTCACGCCTGGGGGCTTCATCCCTCCTTCTCTCTGTCTCCTCGAGCTTCTTGCGGAAGACATCCGTCTCAGGGTCATATGCGGTGGTCACTTCCCTGTGCTCGAAGCCTGTAGCGATGACAGTCACCTTGATTCTGTCGCCAAGCGCCTGGTTATAGCTCTGGCCAGCGATGATGAGCGCATCTTCGGCACAGCTTTCAGTGATAACCTCGACAACATCCTGATACTCCTGAAGCGTGAGGTTATCCCCGCCCGCAAGGTTGACGAGCACTGATTTAGCACCATCGATGGAGGCATTCTCGAGAAGCGGGTTGGAGATTGCAAGCTTGGCTGCATCCACTGCCCTGTTGGCACCTTCTCCGAAGCCCAGCCCGATGAGGGCGTCTCCCTTGCCCTTCATGACTGTCTTCACATCAGCAAAATCTATATTGATCTCTCCCGGCTCCGTGATTAGATCGGAGATACCCTGCACTGCCTGAAGAAGCGCGCTGTCTGCGATCAGGAAGGCCTGCTTTATCGGGGTATTCGCCTCAACAACCTTCAGAAGGTGCTGATTCGGGATGAGTATCAGGGTATCCACCTGCTTGCGGAGCCTTTCGATTCCCTGCTGCGCAAGCATCAGCTTCTTCTTGCCCTCGAAAGCAAATGGCGTCGTGACGACAGCGACAGTGAGGGCACCGAGGGATTTTGAGATCTCCGCAACGACTGCTGCTGCTCCTGTACCCGTACCGCCGCCCATTCCAGCGGTAATGAAGACCATATCGGAATTCTCGAGCTCCGCCTTGATCTCCTCCTTGGATTCAAGCGCAGCCTTCTCTCCTACCTCGGGGACGCCGCCTGCTCCGAGACCGCCTGTCAGCTCCTTGCCGATCGCGATCCTCGTCTGGGCATTAGAGCGCTGGAGTGCCTGGACATCCGTATTCAGGGCTACGAACGAGACCTTCTTCAGTCCCGATGCGATCATCCTGTTGACAGCATTGCCGCCGCCTCCGCCGACTCCGACTACCTTGATGATTGTCGGTGCGGCTTCTCCTCCGGCTGTTGCATCCTCGATATCGAAAATATCAAAATCCATATTACACTCCTTAGAAAAGCCTTCCGAAAAGGTTCCTCACCTTTCCGCCTATGCCGCCTTTCTCCTTTCCGCCCCCTGGCATTGAGGAAGCATCCCTGTATTTCTTTGCCTCGATCTTCAGCAGACCGAGAAGCGTTGAGTACCGCGGATCGATATACATCCTGTCCAGTCCGTTTATTGCCTCCGGGAAACCGATGCGTGCAGGCATACGGAAGATTTCCGCAGCAAGCTCCGGAGCACCGGAGAGAAGCGCGCCTCCTCCTACAAGGACAACACCGGCACCGAATGTACCGTTCACACCATTCTTCTCGAGCTCTGAGCTCAGCATGCTGAATATCTCCGCCATGCGAGGCTCGATAAGCTTGGCAAGCTCCTTTCTGGGAAGCCTGATGGAAGGCTTTCCGCCAACGGCTGGCGTGACGATCATCTCATCGGATCCGACCGATGGCGTATGGCAGCAGCCATCCGAGATCTTGATCGATTCAGCTGCGGAGCGCGGAAGCTGGAGCATGTATGCGATATCTCCTGTGACATTATCGCTTCCGAGGGATATTGCCCCTGTATAGACCGGAGCACCTCCGAGATACGCAATCGCGTTCGTCATTCCTGCCCCGATGTCTATCACAAGCGCTCCCATCTCCTTCTCGTCGGATCCGAGAACGACTTCGCTGTCAGCCAGGGACTGCAGGACCATGCGCTGGACCTGGAGCCCCGATTTCTGCACGCATTTGCGGAGGTTCTGGCAGATTGATGATGAACCGGTGACAAGAAGCACGCGTGTATCCAGCCTGTGTCCAAGCATGTCGATCGGATCCTTGATGCCGGAGCGGGAGTCGACCTGGAAATCCTGCACAAGAGTATGGAGTATCTCCGTATCCTGAGGCAGATCGCGTGCACGCGCTACATCGATTGACCTTCTTATATCCTCACGCTTGATCTCCTGGTCGCGGCTCTGTATGCCGACGACGCCGCTCGACTGTATTCCCCTGATGTGATCGCCGCCTACGCCGAGGATGACCGATGTGACCTCGGTTCCTGCCTGCAGCTCTGCATCGGAGATGACAGCGTTGATGACCTTGAGCGTCTGCTCTATATTCACGATCGTGCCGGACCGTACGCCTTCGCTCGGCCGCTCGGCAATCGATTCGATCATGAGCTGGCCGTCACGGCCTGCAGATCCGATCACACAGCGTGTCCAGCTTGTTCCTATATCCAGTCCGACAAGAGTCTTATCCTGCGCCATGTTTCTACCCCCTGAGCTCCGAAAGCCCTTCAGCCGAGAGCTCATAGACGATGGGAGAAGAGAAAATGGAACTGCCCGGATTCCTCCGGCTCTCCTCCTTTATGGTTGCAAGGCTGTCCGGCAGCCTTTCCATCGCATCCGGATCGCTGACGATGATGCCGGCATTGAGACCCGGAATACAGATGCTGAGCCTGAAAGGCTCCGTTTCACTAATATTGCAATATTCGATGGCTGATATCAAGGAGACAAACGCCTGCGTTTCCATCAGATACGGCAGGCAGGCCATGAGCTCATCCGAGAGCCCGTCATTGCCGGCATCGATGACAGGATAAAGCCCCGAAAGAGCACCAGCATCCTCAGAAGCGATGCGCTCAGCCGAT
>CALXKY010000158.1 GCA_944389055.1 uncultured Spirochaetaceae bacterium
TTGTTGGCATCAATGACGACGCATGCGTTGTCATCGAACCTGATATAGGTACCGTCAGGTCTGCGGTATTCCTTCTTCGTACGAACGACGACAGCCTTAAGCACATCGCCCTTCTTGATTGCTCCGTTCGGGAGAGCGTCCTTGACTGCCACGACGATGATGTCACCTACTCCGGCAACGTACCTGTGGCTGCCGCCGAGGACCTTGATGCACTGCACGCGCTTTGCACCGCTGTTGTCCGCGACGTTGAGATATGTCTGCATCTGTATCATGACGGTTCTCCTTTAGCGGGCCTTCTCGACGATCTCTTCGAGACGCCAGCACTTATCCTTCGAAAGGTGGCGGCACTCGACGACACGCACCGTGTCACCTACGTGAGCCTCATTCTTCTCATCGTGAGCCTTCACCTTCTTCGTTGAGACAACGTACTTCTTGTAAATCGGATGAAGAGTCCTGCCCGAAATTGCAACAACGATGGTCTTGTCCATCTTATCGCTTACAACGAGCCCTGTCATTTTCTTCTTGTTCGCTTCCATTTTCCGTGCCTCTCTTACTTATCTCCGCCGTTCTTCGCAATACCGATATCAATTGCATGGATACGTGTATTGAGACGGGCGATATCCCTTCTGGTTGTCCTGAGGAGCATTGGGTTGTCGAGGTGCCCGAGGACCTTCTGCAGCCTGAGATCCACCAGTTCCTTCCTGAGCTTGTCGCGCTCTGCCTCAAGCTCCTTGTAACTGAGATTCCTATAAGACTTCTTCATAAACTCACTCCATATCCGAGCGGACGACGAACCTTGTCTTGATCGGAAGCTTGGAAGCTGCAAGGGTAAGTGCCTCCCTGGCAAGCTGCTCATCAACGCCACCCATCTCGAACATGATGGCTCCGGTCTTTACGACTGCGACCCATCCCTCTGGATTTCCCTTTCCGTTGCCCTGCCTTGTCTCAGCAGGCTTCTTCGTATATGGCATATCCGGATAAATGCGGATCCATACCTTTCCGCCACGCTTTACGTGACGTGTCATGGCGACACGGGCTGCCTCGATCTGGCGGTTTGTGATCCACCTCGGTTCGGTAGCCATGAGTCCGTACTCGCCGAATGCCAGTGTATTGCCTCTGTGTGCAACGCCGTTGCGTTCGCCGCGCTGCTTCTTCCTGAACTTTATTCTCTTAGGACTAAGCATTCTATCAGCTCCTTGCCTCAGCTTCTGCAGCTGTCTTCTTCTTCACAAGAGTACCGACAGTCTCGTCCTCGGCCTTGCTGTGGTCATAGATCTCTCCATTGAATACCCACACCTTTACGCCGATGCAGCCGAATGTCGTGTTAGCCGTAGCTGTACCATAATCGATATCAGCGCGGAGAGTGTGAAGAGGAACGCGACCGTCCTTCATCCACTCCGTCCTCTTCATCTCAGCACCACCGAGACGGCCGGAGCACTGGATCTTGATTCCCTGGACACCGCCGTTCATGGCTCTTGAGATCGCATTCTTGAGGGCGCGGCGGAATGCACCGCGGTTCTCAAGCTGGCGCGCAATGCTCTGAGCGATAAGCTGAGCGTCGCACTCTGCCTTCTTGATCTCCCTGATCTTGATCTGGACCTTCTTCTCAGTGAGCTTCTGGATCTTCTCGCAGAGCTTCTCGACATTGGCTCCCTTTGCACCGATGATGATGCCAGGGCGGGCTGTGCCTACAACGAATGTGATGCGGCCCGGCTTGCGGACGATCTCAACATCGCTGATCTCTGCGCCTGATACCTCAGGAGCTGCAAGAAGAGCCTTCCTGAGCCTGAGATCCTCGTGAAGCGTTTCCTTGTACTCCCTGGGGTCAACATACCACTTGGATTCCCAGGTCTTGTTTACGCCTAACCTAAGTCCGATTGGATTAACTTTCTGGCCCATTATCTTCCCACCTTCTCGTCTACTACGACAGTGATATGACTCATCCTTCTCAGGAGGATATCGCGCTTTCCATGAGAACGCGGCCAAACCCTCTTGAGCCTCGGACCATCATCGATCTTGAGTTCTGAGACAAAGAGTGAATCCTCATCCAGCATCCTGTTCTGGTTAAGTGCATTGGCACCTGCGGACTTAAGAACCTTGAGTATGAGCCTCGAACCCTTCTGCGGCATCGCCTCGAGAACGGCAACTGCCTCCGTGTATCCCTTTCCGCGTACGAGATCTGCAACAGGGCGGACCTTGGAAGGAGATACCAGAAGATACTTGGCAACTGCTTTATAACCTTTCTTAGTTTCCATCGCTCTTACCTTTTACTTACCCGACTTGTCGGATGCATGTCCGCGGAAGATACGAGTAGGTGCAAACTCACCGAGCTTGTGGCCTACAAGGTTCTCCGTGACATAGACCGGAACCCATGTCTTTCCGTTATAAACGGAGATTGTCTGTCCAACCATCTCCGGGATGATCGTAGAGCTACGCGAGTAGGTCTTGATCATCTGCTTCTGACCAGTCTTATTCGATTCCATGACCCTCTTAAGGAGCTTTTCCTCGATAAAAGGACCTTTCTTGATTGACCTTGCCACTTTCTACTCCTACTACTTGCGTCTCTTGACGATGAAGCTGTTGGACGGCTTCTTCTTCGAGCGGGTCTTACCACCCTTGGTCGGCTTGCCCCACGGTGTGACAGGATGACGTCCGGCAGCTGTCTTGCCCTCACCACCTCCATGCGGATGATCGATCGGGTTCATGACGACACCTCTAACCTTCGGTCTTCTTCCAAGGTGCCTTGAAGCACCAGCCTTTCCGAGGGAAACGTTCATATGATCCTCGTTTCCGAGCACGCCGATCGTGGCATAGCACTCACCGAAGACCATCCTCATCTCGCCTGAAGGCAGGCGGAGAGTAACGTAATCGCCTTCCTTAGCCACAACGGAAGCTCCGAGTCCGGCTGAGCGTACAAGCTGTCCACCGCGGCCGAGATTGAGCTCGACATTGTGCACTGTCATTCCGAGCGGGATGTTCTTCAGAGGAAGAGCATTTCCCACCGTAAGAGGAGCGGAAGGTCCTGAGACTACTGTCGTTCCTACGCTGATTCCCTTCGGCGCGAGGATATAGCGCTTCTCGCCATCCTTGTAGAATACCAGCGCGATATTGACGCTCCTGTTCGGATCATACTCGATTGTCCTGACAACTCCGGGAACTCCGTACTTGTCGCGGCGGAAATCGATGATCCTGTAGGCGCGCTTATGTCCGCCACCGCGGCGGCGTACGCTGATGCGG
>CALXKY010000159.1 GCA_944389055.1 uncultured Spirochaetaceae bacterium
AGCATAATCCACCTCTGACACGTTATCCGACTATTTCATGAGAAATAATCTCATAGATTATAGCGTGGACAGAGCATCCACCGCAACACAGGAATCAGAGATGCAGCAGAACGTCCCTTTCTGATACCCCTGCATTATGATAGGATGAAGGAATGCAGAGGATTTCAGAAAGGATCATGTTCCTGCCGCCGGATGAGGCATATGACAGGCCGCTTATCGGTTATGTCAGAGGGGATTCCTTCTCCATCGCAATTGATGCAGGAAGCTCAGCAGTGCACGTAAAGCTCTTCCATGAGGCTTTGGCAGAGGAGCATATGCCGATGCCCGTTCTCACGATTCTTACCCATAGCCACTGGGATCATAGCTATGGGCTGCCAGCAGTCACCGGCCTTTCCATTGCGTGCACGGAAACCTGCAGGCATCTGCAGGACGACATCAATGCCGGCAATGAGCTGCTATATGAAAGCTATATCTCAGAGGACTACTCATATCTAAGGCGGGAATACAGCTCACCGGAATCAATTTCCATCAGGCTTCCTGACATAGCATTCAGCGGTTCGCTGACGATCGATCTCGGCGGGATCCATGCTGTGCTGAAGCATATTCCATCGCCGCATACCGATGACAGCACGGTTATCTGCATCCCGGAAGAGAAAACAATCTTCCTTGGAGATGCTTCATCCGGAATCATCACATCCGATGCGGATCTCATCACAGGCGGAATATATCATGAAGAAGATCTGTCGGCTTATATCAGGGAGATCAGCAGCTTCGGGGCAGAAATCGCCATAAGCAGCCACTCGGGAGCCGGAAGCATGGAAGATGAGCTAGGATACCTGAACAGGAAGCTCGCGGAGATCCGCCGGGGCCAGTAGCCGGCTCAGCCGAAAACACCATCAAGGATCATCATCAGCGCAAAGCCGATTGCGGCACCGACGGTTCCTATGTTCGAATGCTCACCTTCGGAGGCCTCTGGAATAAGCTCTTCGACTACGACGTAGAACATTGCTCCCGCTGCGAATGAAAGCAGGAACGGCAGGAGCGATGAAAGCATCGACACGAAGATGAATGCAAGCAAAGCACCAGCAGGCTCTACAGCCCCGGATAGCGTCCCCTCGAGGAATGCGCGGCTCTTCCTCTTGCCGGTCCTGTACAGAGGAAGCGATACGATAAGGCCTTCAGGGAAGTTCTGGATCGCAATACCTATCGAGAGCGCAAGAGCGGATGCGTAGCTTATGCCGCCATCTGTCGCAACGGCCGCTGCGGCTGCAGCCCCTACTGCCATCCCTTCAGGAATATTATGGAGCGTCACAGCAAGCATCAGAAGCGAGCTTCTGGAGAGTCCGGATGAACGTCCTTCCGCCTTCTCCGCAGTCGCATGGATATGCGGAACGATGAGATCGAGCACAAGAAGGAATGCAATACCAGCAAGGAAACCTGCCGCGGCAGTGAAATACGACGACTCGTCGATTGCCGGCAGCAGAAGAGACCATACAGCGGCTGCGATCATGACGCCGCCGGCAAAGCCGGAGATGGCTTTTCCTGTCTTTTCGCCTATGCCCTGATGGAATGCGCATACCGCTGCCGACCCAAGAAGCGTACCGATGAACGGCACTATGAACAGAACTGCAAGACTCATATGGAAAGAATATACATATTATCATCATTGGCCAATGTTTTTTCTTGAGGCAGCAGGCGATGAGCAGGTATCCTTATTCCGGGATCGGAAAAATGGAATTTGCATTGATTGACATAGGCGGAGGCATGCGTGATGCCTTCGGGGCCGGTGTGCTTGATTACCTTATGGACAGGCATATCGATATAAGCACATGCATCGGCGTTTCTGCCGGCGCATCGAATCTTGCGACATATATCGCAGGGCAGCGCGGAAGGATACGGAAGTTCTACGAAGTATACCCCAACCGCAGGGAATACATGGGGCTCTGGCAGTTCATACGGTACGGCTCGCTGCTGAATATGAAGTATATCTATGAAACGATATCCTTCCCCGATGGAGAGGATCCATTCGGGATCGAGGCATATGCAGCATCCCACAAGGACCTAACGATAGTCGCAACGGATGCGCTGACAGGGAATCCTGTCTACTTCCCGAAGTCATCGCTCCGCCCATTCGACATGAGAGCGATGGAGGCTTCATGTACGATACCCGTGCTCTGCCGTCCCACAATCATCGACGGTCATCCGTACTACGATGGAGGCATCTCCGACCCTATTCCATTCAGGAAAGCATTCGAGAAGGGAGCGGACAAGGCAATCGTGATCATCACAAAACGCAAGGATGATTTCCGTGATCCTGAGAGGGACAGACGTCCTGCCCGCCTCCTTTCGAGAAAGTATCCGGAGGCAGCCAGAGCTCTCTCATCCCGGGCAGATACATACAACCGCCAGCTCAGGGAGCTCATTGATCTAGAGAAGGAGGGGAAAGCACTTATCGTGGCACCGGATGACACCTGCGGCGTAACCACCACGAAGCACAGGACCGATGATGTGATAAGGCTTTACACAAAGGGCTACGAGCAGGGAAAAGCCATCGAGGATTTCATTTCCTGAAGCATGATCCCTGCAGGAAAATACCATGTCTGCCAGAAAGTCCTATGAAGTTTTTGTCATTTAACCCAAAAAGTCCTATGAAGTTTCTGACAAGAGAAGAAAAAGTCCTATGCAAAAACTGGCAGAGAAATCCTTCGCTGTTCATCTCCTCTGCATCTGCTTTACAGACCTGAGATGCTCTCTTCTCGAGACTCCTTCAGAGGAGGCCTCAATTGCCGTCCTGACGCGCTTCATATCCTTTCTTCCCAAGCGTCCTGCTGCGTCGGAAGAGCGGAGGTATGGGATGAGATCCGAAGAGTCGATGACGCCAGGGATGCCGAGGCGTCTGGCATTATCCGAGGCGAACACGGCAAGCGGTACGACGGGAATTCCTTCCGGCAGGATCTCCCTGAGTGCACGCACGTGAATGGCATTCTGCTTCAGAGGATTGCGGAAAGCGATGCATCTCCTCCCCTGCTCTGCATGCCAGCATTCATCCCCGTCACGGCCCATGAGGCGGCCTGCGATGTTCTTCGTCTCGATGCAGAATACGCCGCCTCTGCGGATCTCCACATGGTCTATCTCGTGCGTATGCCCTTTCCTGTCGC
>CALXKY010000160.1 GCA_944389055.1 uncultured Spirochaetaceae bacterium
GATGCCATCATCATGATCCATCTCGATCCTGAAGCGAGACACATCATCGCGCTCGTAGCCGGCATCCGAGAGTGCTATGCGCTCGGCATCGGGCCTTCCGATCTCCGCAGTAACCTGTGAAGACGCATCCCGTCCATCCCTGCGCTGAGGCTGCTGCCTTGATTCCTCGAAATCGAATCCTGTGATCCTTCCGCTTTCGCTCTCGATCTCGTAATCCCACCTGCCTTCCGCCGAGCGGAACTCAACATCGTAGTATACCCTGCCGTCATCGGAATCACGGTGTGAATTCAGCCAGGTTGTCTCCTCCCTCGCAACGCCGGCATCCCTGAGAGCGATATCCACAGCCTCCTTCTCCGTCACTGCGGAAAAAGCCATTCCTGCGGAAAGCGCAAGAACCGATACGATTGCTGTTCTCTTTATCATTCTGTTCATTTCTGTTCCTCCATGCCGCAACAATACCATCTTAACATTAAAGGAAAATGAGAGCATGAAAAAATCCGGGCTTTCACCCGGATTGACCGAAAACAGCGATCATCACTCTGGGATGACACGCATGAAGCGCTTCTTGCCGGCCTTAAGCAGCAGGCCATCATCATCGGCATCGGAAAGCGTAATGACAGCCTTTGGATCGGTGATCTTCCTGCCGTTGATCTCCGCGCCCCCCTGCGTGACAAGCCTTCTGGCATCCCCGTTGGATGACGTGAGCCCGGATCTCGTGTACAGATCCAGCACTCCTACGCCTTTCTCAAGCTCAGCCTTCGGAATGGAGACAGATGGTATGCCCTCCCGGTTTGCTGGAACACCGGATGAGAACAGGGCCTTCGCGGCATCCTGTGCCTTCTCGGCCTCTTCCTCTCCATGGACGATCCTGGTCACTTCATATGCAAGGCGACCCTTCGCATCATTGATATTCCGCTGAGGATCCTCATATTCCCTTATTTCGTCGAGGCTCATGAATGTGAAGAGCTTCATGAAGCGCACGGCATCAGCATCCGCAACATTTCTCCAGTACTGGAAGAAGTCATATGGCGAATAAAGCTCCGGCGAAAGGAACACTGCACCCTTCTCGCTCTTTCCCATCTTCTTGCCGTCTGCGCGCATGATGAGATTGAACGTCAGGCCGTAGCACTGCTCACCGCCCATTCTCTGGATGAGGTCGATGCCCGCCACGATATTCCCCCACTGGTCGGCACCGCCGATCTGCAGGCGGCATCCCGTGCGCTCATTGAGCATATGGAAGTCATACGACTGCAGCAGCTGGTAGTTGAACTCGATGAATGAAAGCCCTCTCTCGAGACGCTGCTTCACGCCCTCGAACGTAAGCATCCTGTTCACGGAGAAGTATACGCCTACATCACGGAGGAACTTTATGTAATTCAGATCGACAAGCCAGTCGGCATTATTCAGCATCCTCGCTTTTCCCGAACCCGGCTTCGGGGTATCTGAGAAATCGACGATCGTCCCGAGCTGTCCCTTGATCTTTTCGACATTGGAGGCGATGGTCTCCTCTGAAAGGATCTTCCTCATCTCCGTCTTACCGGAAGGATCCCCGATAAGACCCGTTCCGCCGCCGACAAGGGCAATCGGGTTATGCCCGGCTTCCTGCAGATGGTGCATGGCGAAGAATGGAACGATATGCCCGACATGGAGCGATGGTCCTGTCGGATCCACGCCGCAGTAGAATGTGACAGGACCTTTGTCCATCAGGTCAGAAAGACCATCGAAATCAGTGCAGTCCTTCACGAAGCCACGGTCGATAAGCGTCTGTATAGCCTTATTCATCAGAGAACCCTCTCATAGCTCTTCATTGCAGCATGGATGAACGGCACGAGCTGATCGGTACTGACCCTCTCCTGCTTCATGGAATCGCGGAAGCGGACCGTGACCGTATGATCCTCAAGTGTCTGGTAATCGACAGTGACGCAGTACGGGGTTCCGATCTCGTCCATTCTCCTGTAGCGGCGGCCTACGGCACCGCTCTGATCGTAGAATGTAACGAAATCCTCCCTGAGCGAATGCTCAAGCTTCGAGGCATACTCCGCAAGTCCGTCCTTCTTCACGAGCGGAAGCACCGCGACCTTCACCGGCGCGATAGCCGGATGGAAATGCAGCACGGTGCGGACATCGCCTTCCGGAGTCTCCTCCTCATCATATGCGTCACAGAGTGCCATGAGCACATTCCTCGTAAGACCTGCCGATGTTTCGACGACATACGGGACATATCTCTCATTCGACTCAGGATCGAGATATGTGAGATCCTTGCCGGAGAACTTCTGATGCTGCGTGAGATCGTAATCGGTGCGTGAATGAACGCCCTCAAGCTCCTGCCATCCCATCGGGAAGAGGAACTGGATGTCATAGGCATCCTTTGCATAGAATGCAAGCTCATCCGGTCCATGCTGGTGCCACCTCAGGTGCTCGGGATGGATGCCCATCTTCCTGTAGTAGTTCATCCTCTGCTCCCTCCAGTACGGGAACCACTCTTCATCCGAACCTGGCTTGCAGAAGAACTGCATCTCCATCTGCTCGAACTCGCAGGAACGGAAGATGAAGTTCTTCGTCGTGATCTCATTGCGGAACGACTTGCCGACCTGTGCGATGCCGAACGGGATCTTCACGCGAGAGGACTGGACGACGTTCTTGAAGTTCACATAGATGCCCTGAGCCGTCTCCGGGCGGAGATAGACAACCGAAGCATCATCTGACGTAGGTCCGATATGCGTCTGGAACATGAGATTGAAGTTCCTGGGCTCGGTGAAGGTTCCCTTGTTGCCGCATACCGGGCACGGTGCGGAGAGATCGATCTGATCGGCTCTGAAGCGCGAATGGCACACCTTGCAGTCGACCATCGGATCGGTGAAATTCGAGACATGGCCGGAAGCCTCCCACACCCTTGGATGCATGAGGATGGCGGCATCAAGTCCCACGATATTGTCATGGAGCTGTGTCATCTCCTTCCACCAGAAATCACGGATATTGTTCTTGAGATCCACACCCATAGGACCATAGTCATACGCTCCGTTGAGACCTCCGTAGATCTCGCTGGACTGGAATATGAAGCCGCGGCGGCGGCAGAGTGAAACGATCTTATCCATTGTAACTTCAGCCATATC
>CALXKY010000161.1 GCA_944389055.1 uncultured Spirochaetaceae bacterium
AGTGCATGGAGGCCGTCAACCTGTACTACGACGAGAACAGGGGCGTGACGGGAGCCGCGGATAAGCTCGGGATTCATAAGAAGACCCTTCAGGCCCGTGTCCGCAGGGTGCTTGAGGCTGCAGGCATAGAGGATTATCCGCCATCGGAGAGGGCATATGTCATGCGCCTGATCAGCATACGTCTGACTGTCACAAAGAAGACATCGTCTTCAGTGAATAAACTTGGTTAAGGGAGGCTGGGCAAATATGGAAACGTTCTTTCTTTTTGCTCTTATCGTCGTTTCCGTCATCCTGATGGTGCTGGCGATCTCGAAGCTTAAGCTGCATCCATTTATCGTAATGGTTGTAATCGCGCTCTTGGTTGGTCTTGTCTGGGGCATTGATCCCGTGACTGTCGTCAATACGGTCAAATCCGGATTCGGCAACATCATGACAAGCATCGGTATCGTCATCCTCTGCGGAACGATCATCGGTACGATCCTTGAGAAGACCGGTGCAGCGCTGACGATGGCGAACTTCATCCTGAAGGTCGTCGGAAAGCAGCACAGCGTGCTCGCTGTTGGCTGCATGGGATACATCACTGGTATCCCTGTCTTCTGCGATTCCGGATTCGTCATCCTTTCGCCGATCAACCGCGCTCTCGCAGAGCAGAGCGGCACATCGCTTGCTGTCATGGCAACTGCGCTTTCCGGCGGTCTGTATGCCACGCACTGCCTCGTTCCGCCTACGCCTGGCCCGATTGCCATGGCAGGAACGCTCGGTGCTGATCTCGGACTCACGATCATCGTAGGCCTCATCCTTTCCATCCCGGCCCTCATCGTCGTCCTGATCTATGCTTCGAAGGTTTCGAGCAGAATCGATATCCCCGCAAACAGCGATATATCATTCGAAGAGCTTCAGAAGAAGTACGGCAAGCTTCCAGGAACGCTCCGCAGCTTCGCTCCGATCCTGCTTCCGATCATCCTCATCGCCATCGCAAGTATCGCGGATTTCCCTGCAAAGCCGCTTGGTACGGGCTTCATCTACAAGGCGATAATGTTCATAGGAAATCCTGTCGTGGCTCTCGTGCTGGGTGTCTTCCTTGCGATGACGCTTATCCCGGCTTCCGAGAAGAAGAACGCGCTTGACTGGGTTTCACAGGGTGTTACGGATTCCGCATCCATCATCGCCATCACAGGTGCTGGCGGATCATTCGCGGCTATCCTTGCTCTCCTTCCGATCGCAGATGCCACACAGGGGCTCCTGCAGTCCGGACTCGGTGTTATCATCCCGTTCGCTATCGCTATGATCCTCAAGCTTGCCATGGGCGCTTCCACGGTTGCTATGATCACGACAGCAGGCATGATGGCACCGCTCATGGAGACCATGGGCTTCACATCCCCGTTTGGAAGAGTGCTTGTCGTCATGGCTATCGGTGCAGGTTCGATGGTTGCTTCCCATGCTAACGACTCCTACTTCTGGGTTGTTTCCCAGTTCTCGGACATGAAGACCGACCAGGCATACAGGTGCCAGACCGGAATGACGGCGGTAATGGGAATCTCGCTGATCATCATAATCTACATCATCTCGCTTTTCGTAGTATGATGGGCTGATCCTGTTCAATGACCGGATACGCTGGCAGAGGGCAACCCCTGCCAGTTTTCAGATGGAGGAGATACAGATGAAGAAAGCGGTTCTTATTCCTGATTCGTTCAAGGGGACGATGTCCAGCGAATGCATCATCCGGATCATGAAGGAGAGGATCCTTGCATATAACCCCGGATGCGAGATCGTCGGGATTCCTGTTGCCGATGGCGGCGAGGGAAGCGTTGATGCGTTCCTGACGGCTCTGGGCGGTGAGAAGATAAGGCTGAAGACGCATGGTCCGTGGAATGAGATGATAGACAGCTTCTACGGCATGCTGCCGGATGGCACTGCAGTCATAGAGATGGCAGCTTCTGCCGGGCTGCCGCAGGTGGGCGACAGGAAGGATCCTTCTGCTACCACGACATATGGAGTTGGCGAGCTCATCCTCGATGCTGCCAGGCGCGGAGCGAAACGGCTTGTCATCGGGCTCGGAGGGAGCGCCACGAATGATGCCGGATGCGGTGCAGCTGCGGCATGCGGGGTAAGGTTCCTGGATGCAGATGGCGCCTCGTTCATTCCCGTGGGCGGAACGCTGGATAGGATCGTGCAGATAGATATCTCCGGAATGGATGAGAGCGTGAAGGCTCTCCCGATTACGGCCATGTGCGATATAGACAATCCATTCTATGGCCCATCCGGAGCTGCTGCGGTCTTCGGTCCCCAGAAGGGAGCTGATGAGAAGATGGTTGCGTCCCTCGATGAGAAGATGAAGCATCTTGCAACCGTCGTCTCAGACGGTCTCGGAACAGAGCTGCAGGAAATTCCCGGCAGCGGTGCAGCCGGCGGTATGGGTGGAGGCATGAAGGCCTTCTTCGGTGCTGAGCTGAAGATGGGCATCGATGCGGTTCTCGAGATAACAGGATTCGAGAAGCTTGCAGAAGGCGCTGATGTCATCTTCACAGGCGAAGGGAAGATCGATTCCCAATCGCTCCGCGGCAAGGTCGTGATAGGTGTCGCCCGGAAAGCAAAGACGATGGGCATTCCCGTCATCGCTGTTGTCGGGGATATAGGGGATGGTATCGAAGCTGCTTACGATGAGGGTGTTGCCGGTATCTTCTCCACGAACCGCGTGGCTGTGCCTTACAAGGAAGCAAGGCTGAGGGCCGAGAGCGATATGCGCCTTACGATGGATAACCTCCTCAGGTTCATGAGGACAATGAGCCTCTGAATGCATGAGCCTGCCGTTTCCGGCAGGCCCTTCCTTATTCATCCATATCCAGCGCAGCCGTTATGCGCTGCTGGAGATAGAGTATCTTCTTCCTGAGCTTCTCCTGCTTGCGTGGTATCCTGTCCAGCATCGTCGAGAGCGAGAAGAGCGTCTCCTTCGCCGCTGCTCCTATGCTTGGCAACGGGGAGAGCGAATACTTCCCTCCGCGGTCGGTTATTGCGAGGAACGAGAATTCCTTCTTTCCCGAAACGAACGGGAAGAATGCGG
>CALXKY010000162.1 GCA_944389055.1 uncultured Spirochaetaceae bacterium
CGTAATAGCTGCCGTGCTTGGGATGGGTCTCGGTGATGGCGCCGCTGCGGTCATCGGGATAAGATTCGGACATCATCGTATCGGGAATAAGACGCTTGAAGGCTCTGCCGCGATGCTCATCGTCACTGCCGCCGTGTTCTCAGTGTCAGGTATGGGACCGTGGTACCATGTGCTGCTGGCGGCTTCTGCCGTGACGCTTGCGGAGGCCTTCTCACCCAATGGACTCGATAATCTCACGGTCCCCGCCGTGGCAGCGCTTATGATGGAGGTATTCATATGAGGACATGGACAGCTGCTGCGGACTCGTTATTCTTCTCGCTCAATCCTCCCATGAGGCTTCTTTCGATAGCCGTGGTCATGGCATTGATGGCACTTCTTGCAAGGAAGCGGAGGATGCTGACGCGGGATGGGACAGCTGCCGCGGTGCTGATCGGGACGGTCGTATATTATATCGGGGGATTGTCAGGATTCGTCATGCTCCTCTTTTTCTTCCTGTCCTCGGCCATGATCGCGAAAGCTGCCGGCGAAAAAGGGGAGGAGCGGAATATGATGCAGGTGCTTGCGAACGGCCTTCCTGCTGCCATCTCTCTCATCCTCATGCGCCTCTCTCCTTATCCTGATGCATGCCTCGCAGCATTCGCAGCTGCAATCGCAGAGGCTGAAGCAGATACCCTCTCAGGCACGATCGGCCGCATGAGCCACCGCGATCCTGTATCGATTCTCACCCTCACAAGGGTTCCGAAGGGGATTTCCGGCGGTATTACGGTACTTGGATTATGCGCGGGGCTCCTTTCGTCCCTCATTGCCGCGCTGCTTTTCATGGGAACCTGGGGCTGTACGTTCCCGCGCCTTCTCATCGTTGCGGCGGCCGGTTTCCTCGGGTCTGTGTTCGATTCGTTCCTTGGGGCATCCATCCAGGTACGCTTCAGACGGAAGGATGGCCGCATCACGGAAAGGGAATACGAGGACGGCGAACGCAATGAAAGAGTCCGCGGAATGAAGTGGATCGACAATGATGCCGTGAATTTCCTTTCCGGATCATTCGCGGCAGCGCTCGCCTCCGTGATGGTTCTCATCTGACCAGTTGCCGGATTCGCTGTTTGTATATATCTTAACTGTTGGCGGTTTTCCGCCGTTATGAATGAATAAGGAGATATCAAGATATGGCAAAGCAGCTTCAGTTCAATGAAGAGGCCAGAAAGTCTCTCGTAAATGGTGTAGAGAAGATCTCCAAGGCCGTTATGACAACGCTTGGACCGAAGGGAAGGCTGGTCCTTCTCGACAAGAAGTACGGTGCTCCCACCGTGACGAAGGATGGCGTTTCCGTTGCGCGTGAGATTGAGCTCGAGGATCCGTTCGAGAACATGGGTGCACAGCTTCTCAAGGAAGTCGCGGCAAAGACCAATGATGTTGCTGGCGATGGAACGACAACGGCAACAGTCCTTGCATGGTCAATCACAAAGGAAGGCATGAAGAGCGTTGCAGCAGGTGTCAGCCCGATGGGAATCAAGAAGGGTATCGACAAGGCTGTCGAGGATGCTGTTTCCTGCATCAAGAGCCAGGCAAAGATGATCGAGGACAAGGAGGAGATCGCTCAGGTCGCTTCCATCTCCGCAAACAATGACAGGACGATCGGCGATGAGATCGCGAATGCAATGGACAAGGTAGGCAAGGATGGTGTCATCACTGTCGAGGAGTCCAAGACAATCGAGACGACCGTTGATTTCGTGGAAGGTATGCAGTTCGACCGCGGATACCTCTCCGCGTACTTCTGCAATAACAGGGACACCATGACAGCTGTCATGGATAATCCGTATATTCTCATCTATGACAAGAAGATTTCCGCAATGAAGGATCTCCTTCCCGTTCTCGAGAAGGTTGCCCAGTCCGGCAAGCCGCTTCTCATCATCGCAGAGGATGTCGATGGCGAGGCTCTCGCAACGCTCGTTCTCAATGCGGTAAGAGGAACGCTTTCCGTCGTAGCCGTCAAGGCTCCAGGCTTCGGCGACAGAAGGAAGGCGATGCTCGAGGATATCGCAATCCTCACAGGCGGACAGGTCATCACCGAGGAGCTCGGAATGAAGCTTGAGAATGCTGATCTCACGATGCTCGGAAAGGCAAAGAGCGTTAAGGTCGAGAAGGAGAACACAACGATCATCAGCGGTGCTGGTTCTTCCGATGCAATCCGCGACAGGATCGCACAGATCAAGCTCCAGATTGAGGACTGCACTTCCGATTACGACAGGGAGAAGCTTCAGGAGAGGCTTGCAAAGCTCGCAGGCGGAGTCGCTGTCGTCAATGTCGGCGCAGCTACCGAGGTTGAGCTCAAGGAGAAGAAGCACAGGGTCGAGGATGCTCTCAGCGCAACACGCGCAGCTATCGAGGAAGGTGTCATCCCCGGCGGCGGTGTCGCTCTTGTCCAGGCTGTGAATGAACTCCAGAAGAAGGATCTCTCCGCTCTCACGGAGGAGGAGAAGGTCGGATACAGGATCGTCATCCGCGCTCTTGAGGAGCCTATCAGGCAGATTGCTGAGAACGCTGGAGTAGATGGTTCGATCATCGCCGATACCTGCAAGAAGGAGAAGAAGGGCGTAGGTTTCGATGCCAATGCAATGAAGTGGGTCAACATGGTCGAAAGCGGAATCATCGATCCTGTGAAGGTCACGAGATCCGCTCTCCAGAATGCAGCATCGATCGCTTCTCTCATCCTCACCACCGAATGCGCTGTGACGGATATCCCGGCTCCGGAGCCGGCAGCTCCCGCAGCACCCGCAGGCGGAATGATGTGATAAGCCGATAGGCGGCAATGAACTGAAAGCGGCAGAGCTGATGCTTTGCCGCTTTCTGCATCCTGTGCATTTTCCCTTTCTCCTTGACGGTGCTTCACCGAAGATGCTACTTTTCCAGTATCATTTGAGAGAGGTAATCAAGAAATGCAGGGACAGATGACAACTACGATCATTACGTTCGTACTTATAATCCTTATTTTCTATTTCCTTATCATCAGGCCTCAGAAGAAGAGGGATAAGGAGACGAAGGCAATGC
>CALXKY010000163.1 GCA_944389055.1 uncultured Spirochaetaceae bacterium
GTATACATACCGGTGCTGCTTTCATCGCTGGTCGTCGGTATCACGATAAACTGGATGTTCAGCGCTGAATACGGACTTGTGAACTACCTCATCACATCAGCCGGCGGGCCGGCTCTCGACTGGGCACTCAATCCGTATCTTGCGACTTTCGTCATCAGCTTCGCATCAAACTGGGCCTCGACAGGTTTCTATATGATCATCTTCATCGGCGGCATCAAGAGCATCAGCAATGATATCTACGAAGCGGCCTCGATCGATGGTTGCACAGCAAGGCAGACATTCATGAAGATAACCATACCGATGCTCGGTCCTACGACCTTCCTCGCAGTGCTTCTGGCAACGGTCAACCTTCTCAAGGAATATGCGCTTGTCCAGGGTATCACGCAGGGCGGTCCTGGCATCAAGACGGTATTCATCATCCAGTATATCTTCGACAAGGGCTTCAATTCGATGCAGTACGGCTATGCGTCTGCCATATCATTCATCGTCATGATCATCTTTGCCCTTATAGCCTACGTGCAGTTCAGATTAAGCAATAAAGGAGGTGACAACTGATGCTCAACACAAAAAGAGACAAAGCCATCAATGCGGCAATGACGGTGCTCTCGCTTGTCATCGCCCTGGCAATACTTTTCCCGATCATATGGCTCGTATGCTCATCATTCAAGCAGTCGAACGAGCTCTTCAGGTACCCGCTCCACATGCTGAGCGCAGATCCTACAGCAGAGCATTATGTTTCAGTGATGGAAGGCGGATTCATGAGGTATGTCGGCAACAGCTTCTTCCTCGCGATCGTCGGAACGATCATCACGCTTGTGATAAGCAGCATGTGCGGATACGCGCTCGCCGTCTACCGCAACGAGATCAAGTACACGAACTTCGTATTCGGTATCTTCCTTCTCGGAACGCTTATACCCGGCGAAACGCTCACTGTTCCTCAGGTGTCCGTCATCAGCGCGCTCGGACTCTACAACAATATATGGGGCGTGATCCTTCCGGTCGTCACGACAACAACGGGAATCTTCCTTTTCAGGCAGATGTACATGCAGCTTCCGCTCTCTTTCGTAGAAGCAGCGAGAATCGATGGCTGCCCGGAGTTCAAGACATTCACGCACATCATGGCACCGCTCGGCTCATCGACATTCGTCACGCTTGCGATCTTCTCCTTCATGTGGAGATGGAATGACTATATCCTGCCGCTCCTTGTTCTCTCGGATCAGGACAACTATACTATCCAGATAGCAATAAAGAACTTCATCGGTCACATGGGAACGGACTGGTCGAGCATTCTCAGCGCATCGGTCCTCTCGATGATCCCGGTCACCATCGTATTCGTCATCCTCCAGAGATATATCATAGGAGGAATCTCCGCAGGCGGAGTAAAGGGCTGATAACACCAATGGATAGAAAACTCATCAATGACAAGCTGGAAGCGCTGATCAGAGGCTTCATGCCTGTGCTTTACCAGGAGGATGATCCTGATTACGTATCAGGCAAATTCGGGCAGGGCGTGGAGAACAGAGAGCTCTACAGATACTGGGAATGGACACAGGGCGTGGGGCTCTTCGGACTCTGGAAGCTTTTCGAGAAGACGGAGGACAAGCGCTATCTCGACATGCTTACCTCCTACTATGATGCGCGCATCGAGGCCGGGCTTCCCGGAAAGAACGTCAACACGATGGCTCCGATCCTCGCACTCTCCTACCTCGGGGAATACCTGAAGAACGAGAAATACCTCAGCGTCGCGAGGGAGTGGACGTCATGGCTTTTCGAAGGCGGGCTTGCCCGTACACCGGAAGGCGGATTCCAGCACAGGACCACCGACGATGTCAACGAGGGAGAGCTCTGGGATGATACGCTGATGATGAGCGTCCTCCCGCTTGCGAACATCGGAAGGATCGATGGCCGGGATGACTACATGGAGGAATCGGAATACCAGCTCCTGCTGCACATCGAGCAGCTTGCTGATCCTATCACAGGACTGTGGTACCATGGCTATTCCTACCTGAGGAACGACCACTTCGCTGGTGCGTTCTGGGGACGCGGAAACAGCTGGGCAACAATCGCGCTACCGCTCTTCGATGAGATACTGAACCTCAAGCCAAGCCTGAGGAAGTACGTCTCAACGGTCCTCACAAGGCAGGTCGAGGCTGTAGGCAGACTGCAGGACAAGTCAGGATTCTGGCACACGCTTCTCGACCATGACGATCCGGGTTCATACCTCGAATCCTCATGCACGGCAGGATTCGGCTATGGCATACTCCATGGCATCAAGCTCGGTCTTCTTGATGGAAAATACAAGGATATCGCAGAGAAGGCGCTTCCGGCTGTTCTCAGCGCTATCGATGAGAACGGTGTACTGGAACGCTGCTCCTACGGCACGCCAATGGGACGGGAAAACCTTGACTGGTACAGGGAGATACCGATCCATCCAATGCCCTACGGGCAGGCAATGGCAATGCTCTTCCTCATCGAGGCCCAGGACTTCGATCTATGAAGAACAAAGGCCTTTATGCGGTCTCGGCACTGCTGATGGTGATACTGGGCGTGAGTGACGCCCTGCGGGGTATCTTCACCCCGCTTTTCACCACGGTATTCGGATTCTCGATGTCAGAAGTCGGGCTCATCGTCTCGGCAAGCTACCTCGGGAATCTCGTGTGCCTTCTTTTCGGAGGCATCATCCTCGACAGAATCGGCAGGAAGAGGGCAATGGCGGTCTTCATCGCAGCGCTTGCAGTTTCCGAGCTGATTCTGCTGGCTGGACGCGTGTATTTCCTCCTTGTGCTGGGATTCTTCCTCACCCTCGGAATATCCACGCTTCTGAACACGACAATCAACCTGCTGTCTGATTCCTTCTCCGCGGCGAAAAGCCTGATGCTTCTCAATGTGCTTTTCTTCCTGCAGGGAATAGGAACATCGGGATCGCAGTTCATTCTCTCCCGCTTCTCATCCGATGTGATGGTATGGAACGGCATTCTCATAGGCATGGCCGTACTGCTTGTACCGCTCTGCATCGTCATCTCAGGACTCAGGAGTGATG
>CALXKY010000164.1 GCA_944389055.1 uncultured Spirochaetaceae bacterium
AGGTCGAGCGAAGCGAGATATATCCCTTCATCGCTTCCTGCATGCAGGATGCATGTGTCACGGGAACCTTCTGCCTCGGGAAGGTACGCTACGCCATCGAATACCGTCGACTCGCCATTGCAGTCCGGGACTGACGCGGGATAATTGCAGGTTGCTATCGCCATCATGTTCTCGAACGCACGGGCCCTGAGCTGTGATAGCCTGTTGATTTCCATCGGGCAGGCATTCGGCACCAGCACAAGCTCCGCACCTTTGAGCATCAGTATCCTGGCGCTCTCGGGGAATTCCCTGTCGTAGCAGATCATCGCGCCGGTCTCTATCTTTCCATGCCCGGTATCGAGGGTGGCAACGCGGAAATCATCGCCGGGCGTAAGATTGCGCTCTTCAGAGAAATCGCAGGTGTGGACCTTTGAATAGGAGAGGACACTGTTCCCGTACCTGTCGAAGAGGGTGAATGAATTCCTGGGCCCTTCAGGGAATGCCTCGAGATACGTGATGCCTATAGCCATTCCGAGTTCTGCCGAGAGTGCCCTGAATGATTCAAGGAACGGTGCATCGCCTGGGATTGCATCCCCTGTCCAGTCCATCCTTCCATGGATGGCATAGCCATTGCTCCACATCTCCGGGAAGAGCGCTATGTCCGCACCTTTTTCATGTGCTTCGCGGCAGTATCTGATTCCTTTCCCGAGATTCTTCTCAAGCGAGCCGCATGGCGTTATCTGCAGGAGTGCTATCGTGATCATTCTGGGTAGTACCGTGTTTCTCCGTCCGGAGTCCCGAAGAGATAGCGGCCGCTTTCCGTCTTTCCTCTGAAGTAGCAGTGGGTGAGTATGACCTTGCCGCCTCCGCCTGGAAGATCCGCGGTGTACTGAGGCATGCCGAGCCCTGAGAGCTCGTGACGGATGTTCTTCTCTATCTCCAGTCCGCGTTCTATATCAGTGCGGAGATGCGCGGTTCCCCTGACCGGATCGCCCTGGAACAGATAATAAGGCTTGATCCTGTTCATCAGGAGCTTGTCCGATAGCTCGATGAGTGTTGCCTCGTCATCATTCACCCCTCGCAGGAGCACGCTCTGGTTCATGGCAGGGATTCCCATATCCACGAAACGGGAAACGGCACGGCATGCCGCGTCCGTAAGCTCTGCCGGATGGTTGAACTGCGTCATCAGGTAGAAAGGTGCGCCTTCCTTATGCTTTTCCAGGATTGCCATCAGATCGTCCGTGAAACGTTCAGGTGCAGTAGCCACGGCTCTTGTGCAGAGCCGGAGTATGACACCGGGGCAGATGCTGCGGAAAATGCCGAGCATCATGCTGATATGGCTATCGGAGAGAGTGAACATGTCGCCGCCCGTGAGAAGGACTTCCCTTATCTCATCATGCGCTGCCATGTATTCAGCAGCTTCTCTTATCTCGTTTTCGCTTGCGGGGCCTGATAGATGCCCCGTGAAGCGTCTGCGGAAGCAGTGCCTGCAGTATGCAAAGCATCTGTCAGTTGTGTAGAAAGCGGCACGGTTCCTGTATCTGTGCACAAGACGTGGTGTTCCCTTGTGCTCAGCCTCTGCCTGCGGATCGAGGTTTCCTTCCGCATCCTCATTCTCCAGTGCGCTCGGAACGAACTGCTTTCTTATCTGGGGAAGGCTCAGGAGCGGAATCATGGCATCGGATATAAGGAGGGGCAGGGTTGATGGGCCTTCCGGGTCCCAGCGTTTCTCATCTTCCGTAAGCTCCATGATGCCGGAGAGCATCTTCATATCCGTGATTGCCATGCGGTTTTTATAGCACTCGAAGGCATTGCAGGCAATAGAGCTTATCCTCCGGATACTGTAATGTAAGGGAGATATGAAAGAGAAGAAAAGCTTATCAGGATACTGGGGAACGACGTTCCTTATCGGGCTCGGGTTCTTCACCATGGGCCTTATGGATCCGCTTTATGACAACTATATCCCGATGTTCCTGGGATATTACATCGATTCGTCGTCTCTTATCGGCGCTGTGATGACGCTGGATAATATACTCGCGATATTCCTGATTCCCGTATTCTCCGCGCTTTCGGACAGGACACGCACTAGGATAGGACGGAGGATGCCTTACATCGTCACGCTGCTGCCTCTTGCGGCTATCTTCTTCGCGCTCGTTCCATTCTCTGCGCTCGATTCCCTTGTGCTGCTTGTCGTGACGATATTCATGCTGAATATATTCAAGCAGGCTGTACGCGGTCCTGTTGTCGCTCTCATGCCGGATATGGTTCCTGCCGATCTGAGGAGCGAGGCAAATGGCGTCATCAATACGATGGGAGGCCTTGCCACGATACTCGGAACGGTGCTCCTTGCCCGTCTGATGGATGTCCGCGTCAATCTTCCCGGCATCGGTGAGGTGGATAAGATCCTGGCATTTCCCGCAGCTTCCGTCTTCGTCATTGTCGCTGTCGTTCTTCTCTTCGCATTCGTGAAGGAGTCGAAGAGCAAGGTGGCTGCAGAGGAGGAGAAGGAAGAAAAGCCCAGGGAACCGCTATTCGCCAGCCTGAAGGCAATTTTCACTGAGAAGGAGAAGAGCGCGCTCTTCATTCTCCTCTCGCTTCTCTGCTGGTTCATCGCGTATCAGGGGATACTGCCGTTCATAGGTGTGTATACGATGGAGGAACTTGGAACAAGTGCCGGTACCGCAGCGCTTTCATCGGGAATGGTAGGAGTGGCTTATGCCGCATTCGCCGTCCCTTCGGGAAAGATAGCGCACCGCTATGGAAGGAAGAAGACGATACGCGCGGCGCTCCTTGCGATCGTGGTGGATCTCCTCCTTGTCTTCCTGCATGGAACGCTTACTGCTGGAATGAACCCGACGCTGCGCCTTGCGTCATTCTGGGTGCTTCTCTTCCTCTTCGGGATCTTCTGGGTGACTGTTGTCACGAACTCGTTCCCGATGCTCTGGCAGATGGCTGATTACCAGACGATAGGCGTCTATACCGGTGCTTACTACTTCTTCTCCCAGCTCGCATCGATCATAGCGCCTCCGATAGCTGGC
>CALXKY010000165.1 GCA_944389055.1 uncultured Spirochaetaceae bacterium
GAGTGGAGAATGCGCTCAGGGATGCTTCTGAAGCTCTTGAGGAGGCTATCATGCACATGGGGCGCCTGAAGGTCGCGAATCTTGCAGGCGCTGTCGGCATTGCCTCGTCGATCACGCTCGGTTCAAGGAAGGTGATGGGCGTTGAGCTTCCGAAGGTCAGCACGGAGTTCTCAGGAGAGGGCCCGTTCTTCTCCCCTGAAGGGACGAGCATGCTTGCGGAGGTCGCTGTCAGCAGGTACCGCGAGGCTCTTTCCCTCATGGGGCAGATGTCCGAGCTCAAGGTTTCGATCATGCGTCTTTCCCGGGAGGTCCGGAAGACGATAAGGAAGGTGAATTCCCTTGAGAAGCTTGTCATCCCTGACAGGGAGGCAACGGTCAGGTACCTTACCGGACGCATAGAGGAAGCTGAGCGGGAGAGCATGATCCAGATGAAGACTGTCAAAAGCAGAATGGAAAGGGAGGGTAGAGGATGAGCAAGGCTCCTTTCAGGAAAATACTTGTCTATCTCGATGGAAGCGAGGGGTCGATGACGGCATCGATGTATGCGATACTCCTCGCATCATACAGCAAAGCGAGCCTTCATGCTGTATATGTAGTGAACACGAAAGCTCTTGGCGATCTCGTGAAGTCCCGCATATTCGTGGATCAGGAGAAGAATGAGTTCCTGGAGGATCTCAAGAAGGATGCGAAGAGGCATCTGAGGCATACCGAACGTCTTGCAGCTTCGAAGGATGTGGATATCACGGCAGAAGCCATTGAGGGATCTCCCCATAAGGAGCTCCTGTCTTACATAAAAAGCAATGGTATCGATCTTCTTGTGCTCGGGTCGGTCAATGCGATACGCTCAAGACGCGATGAGCTTACGAGCGAGACGGACAGGCTTCTCAGGACATCGCCGTGCCCTGTCGTTGTCGTCCGTGATACCGATGACAGCATCTGGGCGCAGTTCGAGGAGGTGTGAAGTGGCATTTCTTGAAGCAATCAGCAGAGATCTCATAAAGGTTCCCCTTACGGCAAAGGATGGAAAGGGTGTCATTGCGGAGCTTGTTTCCCTCTATGCTGCTGAGAAAGGACTTCTTCCTGCTCAGTCGGAGAGCATCATCGATGCGGTGATGGACCGCGAGAGCCTCGGTTCGACGGCCATGGGCAACGGTATTGCGATACCGCATGCGAAGATAGCCGGTCTCGGAAAGCCCGCTGTCATGATCGGAGTGTCGCGCATTCCGATAGATTTCGGCGGCGATAAGCCGAGCACGATATTCTTCCTTGTCCTTGCGCCTTCTGAGAACCCGACGGAGCATATCCAGATACTTTCATCGATTGCCAAGGTCTGCTCGTCGGATCTTTTCGTGCGGATGCTCTCATCCTCGAAGACGCGCGACGACGTCTATCAGCTCTTCTTCGACTGAAAAACATCCAGTCTTCATTCCTCCGGTGCTAAAATAAAGACCGGAGGTGTCTATGGACATAACTTTCTGCGGTGCCGCCCGTACGGTTACAGGATCCTCGTTCATGCTTGAGCATGAGGGCTTCTCGGTCCTCATCGATCTCGGCCTTCCCCAGGGAAGCGATGAGAAGAAGCTTGGCCTGGATCTTCCTTTTTCCCCTTCCGCTGTCGATGCCGTTATCCTTACGCATGCCCATATAGATCATTCAGGCCGGCTGCCGCTTCTGGCTAAGCTTGGATACACAGGTCCGATCTACTCCACTTCAGCGACAATGGAGCTCGCCGGTATCATGCTTGAGGACTCCGCGCATATACAGGAGAGCGAGGCTGAATGGAAGAGCAGGAAACGCCTCCGCCATGGTGAGGAGGCTGTCGAACCGCTGTATGAAACGGCCGATGCGGAAGCTGCCCTTGCACTTTTCCGCCCCGTTGGGTATGGGGAGCGCGTCGATCTTACCCCATCTCTCTGGTTCGAGATGAAGGACGCCGGCCATCTGCTTGGATCCGCGTCGGTGCGTATCCACTGCCTTCTTCCGGAAGGAGGTGAGCGCACGATAGTCTTTTCCGGTGATATAGGGAACTTCGATCAGCCGATGATCAGGGATCCTGATTACTTCCATGAAGCGGATTTCGTCGTGATGGAGTCGACTTATGGTGACAGGCTTCATGAGGATGATGGCAGGAGCGAAAGCGATGCGCTTGCAGCCCGTGCCAGAGTGCTTGCAGGCATCATCGACAGGACGTTCAGACGCGGCGGGAATGTGGTCATCCCGTCGTTCGCGGTCGGCCGTACGCAGGAGATCCTTTATCTGCTCCGCATCATAATGGACAGGAAGCTGCTGGATTACCAGATCCCTGTCTTCGTCGACAGCCCGCTTTCAGTGAAGGCCACGAAGGTCTTCTCCTCATGCCTTCGCGCGGATTATTTCGATGATGAGGCCCGCAGCATGATAGACCGGGGCATCAATCCGATTCTCTTCCCTTCTCTCACGACGATAACCGATGCAGAGGAATCGAAGGCGCTGAATGCAAGGAAGGAAAGCGCCGTGATCATCTCCTCGTCAGGCATGTGCGAGGCTGGAAGGATACGCCACCATCTCAAGCATAATCTCTGGAGGAGCGAGTCGACGATCCTCTTTGTCGGTTATCAGGCAGAAGGGACGCTTGGCCGTTCTCTCGTCGATGGGACCGACCATGTCACGCTTTTCGAGGAGCAGATACAGGTCAATGCGGAGATTGCAGTTCTTGAGGGTACATCCGGCCATGCTGACCAGAAGGGACTGGAGGTATGGATCAATGAATTTAGAAGGAAGCCTGAGGCGGTATTCGTTGTCCATGGTGAGGAGAATACTGCAGCATACTTCGCATCGCGCCTGCATAAGCTCTATTCTCTTCACGCCTACGCGCCCGAGCTCTTCAGCCATTATGATCTTCTCCGAGACGAAATACCTGTCCAGCCGGATACGGCCCTCAGGAAGAAGAGCGCGGCAGATCTCCATGATGCGTTCTCTGTGCTGGAGGAAAGCCGGTCACAGCTTGAGGAAGTGGTTTCCAGAATGGAGAAATCCGT
>CALXKY010000166.1 GCA_944389055.1 uncultured Spirochaetaceae bacterium
TGGCAAGGCGGCAGCCGCGGAAACCGAGCATCGGGTTGAACTCCTGGAGCGCGTTGATC
The DNA here is from genome assembly GCA_944389055.1 of uncultured Spirochaetaceae bacterium. GTDB lineage: Bacteria > Spirochaetota > Spirochaetia > Sphaerochaetales > Sphaerochaetaceae > Ornithospirochaeta. Next base: position 60 of record CALXKY010000166.1, read on the forward strand.
TTCTTTGAGATCTGCTCGACGGTCGTTCCGAGCTGGAGAGCCATCTCGTGGCGCGATGTGTGGTCGTTCGGGAGGAACTCGTGGAGAGGCGGATCCAGAAGCCTGATCGTTACCGGCAGGCCCTTGAGCTCACGGAAGATTCCGATGAAATCCTCTCTCTGCATCGGCAGGAGCTCGGAAAGCGCGATCTGGCGCTCACCATATGTATCGGCAAGGATCATCTTCCTCATGGAGATGATTCTGTTGCCACCGAAGAACATATGCTCCGTGCGGCAGAGGCCTACGCCTTCAGCTCCGAGCTGGACTGCATTATGAGCATCAGCAGGTGTATCTGCATTGGTGCGGACGGACATCGTCTTGATCTCGTTTACATAACCCATGAACTTGCTGTAGTTCTGGTAGAGGTTGGACTCGCTCGGCTGCATCGTTCCTGCGAGGACCTGCTTGATCTCGCTGTCCTTCACAGGGATCTTCTGTGCGTATACAGCACCTGTGAATCCATCGATAGCCATGTAGTCGCCTTCGGAGAGCACCTGACCGTTGATCTCAAGGGTCTTCTTGATCTCATCGACGTGGATCTCGCCGCAGCCTGAAACACACGGGCATCCCATGCCTCTTGCAACAACTGCTGCATGGCTTGTCATACCGCCGCGGCATGTGATGATGCCTCTTGAAGCTGCCATGCCTCCGATATCCTCAGGGGATGTCTCGGTGCGGACGAGAAGGACATCCTTGCCCATTGCGCTTGCTTCCTCTGCTTCTGCTGCGGTGAAGTAGATCTGGCCGCATGCTCCGCCAGGGGATGCATTGAGGCCATGGGTGGCTTCCTTGATTCCGAGATCGCGGATGTATGCCGTATCGAGAACAGGAGCGAAGAGCTTGTTGAACTCCGAAGCAGGAACGCGGGAGACGGCCGTCTTCTTGTCGATGAGGCCCTCCTCCACCATCTCAACCTGGCTCCTGAGCCATGCGAAGATAGTTCTCTTTCCATTCCTTGTCTGGAGCATGTAGAGCTTGCCTTCCTGGATCGTGAACTCGATATCCTGCATATCATGATAGTGCTTCTCGAGGATCTCGCGGATATTGCAGAGCTGCTCATAGACTGCCGGGTTGGCCTTCATGAGCGTATCGATCTTCTGCGGGGTGCGGATACCGGCAACGACGTCCTCGCCCTGTGCGTTCATCAGGTACTCACCGAAGAACTTGTTCTCGCCTGATGACGGGTCACGTGTGAATGCAACGCCTGTTCCGGATGTCTCGCCCATGTTACCGAATACCATCGACTGGACATTAACAGCTGTTCCGAGAAGTCCGCGGATATCATTCATGAGCCTGTACTTGATGGCTCTCTCGTTGTTCCATGACCTGAAGACCGCATCAATCGTCTTGAAGAGCTGGTACTCCGGATCTGTCGGGAAATCCTCGCCGGTAGCCTTCTTATAGATGATGTTGTAGCGCTTGATGACTTCCTTGAGGTTCTCTACGTCAAGCTCTGTATCGAAGTGCTTGCCGTTCTCATCCTTCACGGACTGGAGCGCATACTCGAAGCTTGAGTGAGGAACACCCATGACGACGTCACCGAACATCTGGATGAAGCGGCGGTAGCTGTCCCATGCGAAGCGCTCGTTGCCGGTTTTCTTGATGAGAGCCTGGAGCGAATCGGGATTGAGGCCGAGGTTGAGGACGGTGTCCATCATGCCCGGCATCGACTGAGCAGCACCTGAACGGACGGATACAAGAAGAGGGTTCTCCTTGTCGCCGAGCTTTGCGCCCATCATAGCCTCGAGCTTCCTGAGGTTCTCGAGGACCTGCTCCCTCATTCCTTCCGGATATGCCTTGTGCTGATCCCAGTAGGCACATGCTTCTGTCGTGATAGTGAATCCTGGAGGTACCGGAAGCCCGATGGATGTCATGTCGGCAAGATTAGCGCCCTTGCCTCCGAGAAGATCCTTCATGTCGGCTCTTCCCTCAGCCTTTCCGTCTCCAAAGAAATAAACATACTTTTTCGTTTCTGCCATTTTCTTCCTATTCCTTATTTCCGCTATGATGTTATCGATTCAGGGGGTTCTGGTCAATCAGAATCGCATAGTTAATTCCAAATGTTGCAGTAAGTTATATTTTTAAAATGAAACCTTGTTCCATTTTCTGATGAACATCTTGGGACCTGCTTTAATGTTCTTCGCGCAACTGCATGCACGAAAAGAGGATAAATGCCGGACAATGCCGGAACGGCGCAGAGTATCACTTTTACCGTGGTTGCTGTATACTTACCACATGAACATGCATGAATCAGGGGAAATGTATCTCGAGACGATTCTCCGCCTCTCTGAAAGCAGGAGCATCGTCAGGTCAATAGATGTTGCTCAGGCAATGAATTTCTCGAAGCCATCGGTGAGCCGTGCCATGAAGAACCTCAGGGAAGACGGATACATCTCCGTTGATCCGTCCACGGGAGAGATAACGCTTCTCAGCAAAGGCCGCGTTCTTGCTGAGAAGATATACGAAAGGCACAGAGTCATCACCGAAAGCCTTGAGTATCTCGGAGTCCCGCATGAGCGGGCACAGGAGGACGCATGCCGCATCGAGCATGTCATCTCCGATGAATCATTCGCAGCCCTCAAGAACCACCTGAACGAACACAGGGAAAAGAAATAGCGCGGAAGATTCCTCCCGCGCCTTAAATCAGCAAGCCTGGCTGAATACTCCGAGATCCTTCTCCTCGGAAGCTGCTCTGAGGCGTTCGAGCGCTCTCTTCTCGATCTGCCTGATCCTTTCCTTCGTAAGGCCATATACCTCGCCGATCTCCTTGAGTGACATCGGCTTCTCGCCATCGAGACCGAATCTCATCTCGATGATTCTCTTCTCCTTGTCGGAAAGGACAGTGAGCAGATTCCTGACAGCAGCCTTCATGGATCCGTCCAC
>CALXKY010000167.1 GCA_944389055.1 uncultured Spirochaetaceae bacterium
TCGGGATGGAGCTCGCTGTACAGAGCCGTCAGTTCCTTGCCGTCATTCGCCGTTTCGTCCGCGCCGAATCCCATCGCAGAGACAGCTACGCGCTTCTCGATGATCTTGTCGAGTCCCACGAATGCGCCTCCGCAGATGAAGAGGATGTTCGATGTATCGATCTTCAGCATCTCCTGGTTCGGATGCTTCCTGCCTCCCTGCGGGGGAACGGATGCAACCGTACCTTCGATGATCTTCAGAAGCGCCTGCTGGACACCTTCGCCGGAGACATCGCGTGTGATGGATACATTCTCACCCTTCTTGGAGATCTTATCGATCTCATCGATGAAGATGATGCCGTGCTCTGCCTTGGAAATGTCGTAATCCGCCGCTTCGATAAGCTTGAGGAGGATATTCTCGACATCCTCTCCGACGTAGCCCGCTTCCGTGAGCGTCGTAGCATCCGCTATGGCGAACGGTACATCGAGCTTTTTCGCAAGCGTTCTCGCCAGAAGCGTCTTTCCCGTTCCCGTAGGGCCGATCATGAGGATGTTGGATTTATCTATCTCCACGCCGGACTCGGCGATTTCCTTCGAATACTTGACCCTCTTATAGTGGTTGTATACAGCAACGGAGAGAACTCTTTTCGCAGCTTCCTGACCGATGACATACTGATCAAGATACTCCTTCAGCTCCTCCGGTGTGGGGATTTCCCTGATTTCGCTTGCGCCTGCGTCCGATCCGGAAGCGTTTTGCCTGAGGATGTCTCCGCAGGTCTTCACGCATTCCTCGCAGATGGCAACCCCTGGTCCGGACACGTACCTTACGGTTCCATCGAACGGACGTCCGCAGAAAGAGCAGTATTTTGCGTTCCTTGCCATATTATCTTCTGATTACCTTATCGACGATCCCATACTGGAGAGCGCCATCAGCATCCATGTAGCAATCCCTGAGGATGTCCTTCTTCACCTCATCCTCGCTCTTTCCGGTGTGGTGGGAGAGGAGGCGTGTGGTCACATCATAGATCCTCTGCAGCTCGCGTGATGACACGACGATGTCCGAAGCCTGTCCCTCTGCGCCGCCCGAAGGCTGGTGGATCATCACTCTCGCATTGGGAAGTATCGAGCGTCTGCCTGCCTCGCCGGAAGCGAGGAGGATGGCTGCCATCGAGCATGCCTGGCCGATGCAGATCGTCTGCACGGGGCATTTCACATACTGCATCGTATCGTAGATCGCAAGCCCTGCGGTGACGCTTCCTCCCGGGCTGTTGATGTAGAGGCTTATCTCCTTCTCCGGATTCTCGCTCTCAAGGAAGATAAGCTGGGCCACGACGAGGTCCGCCGTGGCATCCGTGATCTCCCCGTCAACGAAGATGATCCTGTCCTTCAGAAGACGGGAGAAGATATCATACTGTCTTTCGCCTGTTCCCGACTGCTCGACGACATAGGGAACAAGCGTATTCATCCTTTCGTTCAAAATAATCCTCTCAGAGACCGAGATACTCGCTGTAGCTCTTCTTTTCTCCATCCTTGAATGTGTTCTTCTCAAGGAGGAAGGGGAGAACCTTCGCAAACTGCATCTCGTCCTTAATCATATCCTTGTAGGAGTCCTTCTCCGAATCAGGGACGTTCTTGAGCTGCTTCTCGCACTCTGCATTGAGCTCATCGTCGCTGATTTCGAAGTTCTCCTTCTCGCGGATCCTGTCCATGATCAGCTGCGTCCTGATGGTGGAGATGGCATCGTCCCTCCATTCATTCTGGATCGCTTCCTTGGTGGAACCCTGCATCTGCATGAACTTCTCGACCTGTTCCTCGGAAACACCCATCTGGCGGACGAAGTTTCTCCAGCGGCTGTCAAGCTCCGCCTTGATCATCGACTCGGGGACGACGAAGTCTGCCTCTGCGGCAAGCTTCTTCATGATGGCATCCTCCTTCTCGCGTGTGATGGCATCGGAAGCTGTCTTCTCGAACTTCTCCTTGATGCCTGCGCGGAGGTCTGCAACCGTCTTGTACTCATCCTTTATATCCTGCGCGAAGTCATCATCGACTGCAGGGAGCTCCCTGGACTTGAGCGTATCGAGCTTGACGCGGAGCGTAACGGTCTTTCCGGCATATCCGGGGACATTGTCCTCTTCTGTATATGTCTTCGTGACCTTCTTCTCGTCTCCAGCCTTCATGCCCTCGATATCGCTGTCAAGCTTGTAGAAGTTGTATCCTGAACCGAGCGTGAATGTGAATCCATCCCTCTTTGATGAGGCAATGTCATTCCCATCTGCATCGAGCTCTGCGTAATCGATCGTGACGACGTCGCCGGAAGCAGCTGCTCCCTCCTTCGTGCGTACGATTGCATTCTGCTCGCGGTATCTCTCGATCTCCTTGTCGATATCGGCATCCGTGATCTCAATCGAAGGCACATCGACCTCGAGTCCTGTGTACTGCGGAAGCTCGAAGCGCGGCATCACGTCATATACGACCGTGAATGTGATATCCGAATCCTTCTTGAAGGGGAGGAGCTTCTCCTCATCCTGGAGGACGGGCGTCGAGAATACGAGCGGCATGTCCTTCTTGTCGAGAGAAGCGTATGCTTCCTTGAGCGCTTCCTCCATCGTATCGAATGTGCTTTCCTCGCGGATCTGGTCACCGAACTTCCTCTCGATGACTGATGCAGGAACCTTTCCCTTCCTGAAGCCAGGGATCGTAAGTTCCTTCGCATACTTCTGGATTCTCTTGCTGTATGCCTCCTCAATAGAGGCTGCATCCAATGTCAGCGTAAGCGCTGCCTGGGAGTTCTCGAGTTCCTTAACGCTCTTCTCGGTAATCATTGTACCCATCCTTATATTTTCATCATTTCGAATGCATATAATGCAACTTATGTAATATAACCATTTTGGCCTGTAAAGTCACTACCCGGCCAAATCCTTGCACTGCAGGATGTTGCGGCATGAAGAAGGCCGCCTCACCAGGAAGCGGCC
>CALXKY010000168.1 GCA_944389055.1 uncultured Spirochaetaceae bacterium
GACATGCCTGCTGACCGATGATGAGAAGAGGGAGGCATGCATTCTTGCGGAGAAGGCAGGCGCTGATTTCGTCAAGACGAGCACAGGCTTCTCGAAAGGCGGCGCAACTGTTCATGATGTCGCTCTCATGAGGAGCGTTGTCGGTGACCGTCTCGGCGTGAAGGCTTCGGGCGGCGTCCGTGATTATGCAACGGCAAAGGCAATGATCGAGGCGGGAGCAACACGTATCGGCGCAAGCGCAGGCATCGCGATAGCAAGGGAAGAGAATGCCGGGAATTGAGAATACGACGCCCGGCGCGGATTTCCTCAGATCCCTGGGGTTCCCTACGCTTGATGTCCATGAGACATTCACCCATTTTGATTTCACGACCCCGGGCAGGCGCGTCCTCGTCATCGGCCCGATGGGTTCCGGAAAGACTGAGTTCGCAGCGAGAATCTGGCGCGATGCCGCGGTTGCGAGGAAGAAAAGCGATGCGATCCGCGCTCTCACATCGACCGGAACGATCGACAGAAGGCGGGTGTTCTTCATCCGTTCCGAGATAGATGGAGGGCGCTTCACGGAGTATCCCGAGGATGCGATGGCGTATCGGTCAGGATACATAAGGTGCGGGGATGATATCGCGCGCATCCATGATTCATTCGGCTTTGAGGAAGTCCTCCGGGATAATCCCGATGTGGGGACATACATCATCGATGAGGCCTCCTTCTTCGACGAGCGCCTTGCATATGTCGCCAGGAATACAGCGATAGAGAAGGGGTGCATGTTCGTGTTCCCCACGCTGATCCTCAATTTCAGGAGGGAATTCTTCAATTCCACGGCGCGCCTGATGCTCGATATAGCAACGGATGTCATACCGCTCACGGCTTACTGTGAGCATCCGGACTGCATGGCATCCGCATTCTATACGTACAGGTATTATCAGATCGGGGAGGACGAGTGCCCGGCTCTCTACTTCGATCCTCTGATCGTCGTCGGCGGAGACAAAGTCAAGAACAGCAGCCTTGAGCCGAACTACGCTGCGCGCTGTGAGCAGCATCACTTCCTGCCGGGTAAGGAGTATACCTTCTTCACGCTCAAGCCGCTCGGAGAGGATGCGGGACGCGGCAATCCGGAGCCGCTGGTGAGGGAGCTTGCCGCTCTCAATGAGGCACCTGAGAGATCATTGCTCTATGAGAATCTTCTCAGGAGATACGGCAGCGATGAGGATGCCTCGATATACATGAATGCCATCAAGCCCGGGCATATCGCGGAGAAAGCGCTTTCGTACCTCTTCTGCGAGCAGAACCTGCTTGGGGAGGCGCTTCTTGTGAAGATCGTGTCGGATCTCCAGCTCGATACCGCATACCTCGAGAAGGTCCTGTCTGAGAACAGGCATCCTGTGTCCTTCTCCCAGCCATACCTTCTCTAATCGGTTTTATCCAAAAACAACTCTGTAAAAGCAGAGACCCGCGTTTTAATATTTCTCTAGGGTCTCTGCTGTTTCCCTGACCGTTGCCGGGTTATGGTTCTCCAGAAGCCATGGAACATCTATATTCCTTCTTCTCAGCTCCTCGGCGAAAGCCTTCCACCGGAAGACGCCTGTGAGCGCAGGGATGTCTCCTACCTTGAGCCCAGTTGCCGGATCAAGATAGTAATCCTTGCAGTGGATGGCCACGAGCCTGTCCCCGTAGAGGTCAAGCACTTTCGTGACGAAACGGTGCTCTGCTTCCTCTGAAGGGATCCTGAGAGCGACGCCGTCCTTTTCCGGGATTCCTGTATAGGGAATCAGGTTGACCGGGTCGAAGATCGTCTTCAGCCGCTCTGAAGGGAAGGAGGCAAGGATGTCTGCCATGCGCTCCACTGTGGAAATCGTATGGTTCCTGGCCACAGCCTCGATTGCCACATAGGCGTCGTATTTCTCGGCGGCCTCAAGCATCCGGGAAAGGCTGTCGCGGAAGATCTGCAGATTTCCCGGATCCGATGTCTCTATGTGGAAGCCGCCGTCGGGAGCGAACGTTCCTGTCTCGGTTCCGACATAGGGGCACCCGAAGGCCGAAGCCAGAGAGAGCGAAGTCTCGAATCTCCTGATTTCCTTCTCCCTTGCTTCCTTGTCCGGATGTATCGGATTGATGTAGCAGCCTATCATTGCTACCTCGACTCCGTGCGAACGGAGATCCGAAGCGATCCCGGAGATGTACTCCTCGTCCCATTCCTGCCAGGGTCTGGAGGATGGAATGACCTTCTTCAGCGCTAGCTGGATGAAAGAAGGACGGATGCTCTCTATTCTCTCGCCTAGGGCGGAGGCTGAATCGAATGAGCCGAAATCGTGGGCTCTGTAACCTATTCTTGGCATACTGAAAGGATATGCCGCTGGACACAGGAAGTAAAGGAGGAGTTATGGCAGCAGATATCGTTTCCTACGGGATCGTCCCGGATGGAAGGAATGTAGGCGAAGGTCTCATGAAGGCTATGAAGGAGCTGGGGGAGGTCGTTCTCACCGAAGGTGTCTATACCACGGGACCGATAGATGTTCCTTCCGGTACGCACCTCGTGCTTGAGGAAGGAGCAGTGCTCCGCTTCATCCCTGACTTCTCGATCTATCCTCCTGTGTTCACAAGGTGGGAAGGTGTGAAGTGCTGGGCGATGCATCCATGTATCTTCATCAATGAGGCTGAGAATGTGGCCATATCCGGAAAAGGAACGATCGATGGTTCCGGACAGCCCTGGTGGGATCTTGCCTGGGACAGGAGGCATCGCCATGTCACGGAACCTGAATCCGATATCGAGAAGCATTTCGCCTCGCTCAACCCGGATTACAGGGAGCAGCCCGGCGGAGGCGGCGGAAGGGATCATCAGTTCCTGCGCCCGGCCCTGATCCAGATCGCGAAGAGCCGCAGCGTGACGATTGAGGGA
>CALXKY010000169.1 GCA_944389055.1 uncultured Spirochaetaceae bacterium
AAGCTCTTTAAGCCGCTTACTCAGAGGCTCTTCTGGTTCGCTGTGTCCATCATCCTTCAGGCAGGGCTGCTGGTTTATGCGGTTCTCTGGGCAAGCTACGCGAAAGGATTCTACATTGCATTCAACGTATTGTCCGTCGTTACCCTCTTCATGGTATTCACGAGATCGGAGAAGCCGGCGTACAAGATGGTATGGATGTTCCTGATAGGGATCTTCCCCGTATTCGGCGGCGTTCTTTATCTGATGATGGCGAACAAGAAGCTCGGGTATTTCTCACGCAGGAAGACCCGGCGTTTCCTGCAATCCCTTCCTGGCATGTCCTCATTCGATGAGACGGCGGAGAAGGAGCTTGCTGAGAAAGTCCCGGAGCATGCGCGGCTTACAGGATTCATACGCGCAACGACAGGACTTCCAGCCTGGAGCGGGACCGAATGCAGGTATTTCTACTACAGCGAGGAATTCTTCCACGACCTCATCGCAGAAGCCAGGAAAGCCCGGAAATTCATCTTCATCGAGTATTTCATAATCGGGGAGGGAAAGTGGTGGTCCCGCATCCTCAGCGTGCTTGAGGAGAAGGTCAGTGAAGGCGTTGATGTCCGCATCATATATGATGACATGGGGTCGATAAATGTCCTGCCGGCAGGATATGACAGAGTCCTCTGCCAGAAAGGCATAAAGGCTGTTGCTTTCAACCGCGTGAGGATGCATATCAATCCGAGACTCAATTTCCGTGATCACAGGAAGATCTTCGATATCGATGGAAACATCTGCTATACAGGCGGGCTGAATCTTGCAGATGAGTATGCCAATGACGAGGTCCGCTTCGGTTACTGGAAGGATAATGCCGTGAAGTTCCGCGGTGCTGCCGTATGGAATTTCACGTTCCTTTTCCTTGAGATGTGGATGGGAGTCTGGGGTGCTGACGATGACCTTGGCCGTTTCCTGCCCACCGTCCATGCCCAGAGCGATGGCTTCGTCCAGCCATTCGGCGACAATCCCCTCGATGACTACAGTACCGCAGAGGATGTCTACATCCAGATGATAAACAATGCACGCCGTTACGTGTGGATCACCACCCCATATCTTGTCCCTGATGACCAGATATCCAGCGCGCTTGAGATAGCGGCAGCTTCCGGGGTTGATGTCCGTATCATAACGCCGCGTCATCCTGACAAGAAGACTGTCTTTGAGGTGTCCAGGTCAAACTATGAGCCTCTGATGAAAGCAGGTGTGAAGATCTATGAGTATATCCCGGGCTTCATGCATTCAAAGACGTTCATAGCCGATGACGAGACTGCTGTCGTCGGTACTACGAACATAGATTACAGGTCGTTCTACCTGCATTTCGAGCTTTCGGTGCTCTTCGTGCGCTCATCGGTCGTTGCTGCTGTAAAGGAGGACTTCCTGAAGACATTCGATCTTTCCGAGGAGATGACCGCTGATATGGTCAGGGCAAGAGGGCCGGTGCATCGTGCCGTGCGTTATTTCCTCCGTCTCTTCTCCCCGGCGTTCTGATCTTTCTCCTTGACCTGCCGCCTGAGTGCCGCTACTTTCTTATGTATGAGTGCACGCAGAAGAACATCGGAACCGGATGAAGCAGGTAAGAAGGAAGAGCTTGAAGCTTTCAGGGATATCATCAGCGTGTTCAGCGCTACAACGGATGAGAAGGATATGGAGGCGCTTTTCGATGATCTCTTCACCGGATCAGAGATCAATGATCTCATCACAAGATGGCTTCTGATGAATGATCTCTACAAGGGAAAGCCTCAGCGTGAGATCGCAGAGAACCGCAAGCTTTCGCTCTGCAAGATAACCAGAGGATCTAAGATGCTGAAGAAAGAAGGCGGCTTCATGCACCGCCTCCTCTCATCGCGCTACGACGATCATATACATATCTGAGATCATTTTCTCTTTTTCCTGCCTGAACGCTTTCTGTCAGGGAAGCTGTATCTGCCGTCATCATCACCGCGGGTATCGCGTCCATAAGGCTGGTAATCGTCCTCCCACTGCTTCCTGCGGCGGCTGCGGCCTTTGCCCATGAAGGCTTCGCGCCTTGCCGGAGCCTTCTTCCTCGGATCCCTTGCACCGCCTTCGGGTTTCGCCCTCATGACTATCGGTTTGCCTTTCATCGTGCGGTCGGAGTATGCCCTGAGGATTGTTTCCGCAACTGAGAACGGAGCGGAAATGAAAGATGATGTCTCGTTTATCTCGATATCCTGTATGTCCTCATCCCTTACGCCTGCCTGATCCATCATGATGTTGATCAGCATGGGCTTCGTAAGTCCATCCTTCCTTCCTCTTGCGATGAAGAGCCTTGTCGTTCCCTCCTCATCCATGGAAGGCGTGCGGACCCTGTCATAGCGTTCCCGGTTGCGTGATTCCTCGCGCCTGCTGCGCCGCTGGCTTTCCTTTGCCCTAGTTCTTGGCTGGATTGCCGCGATATCATGGTATCTCGAGATGTCGAGCTCATTGCGGTAGATCGAGGCAAGGAGAGAGGCGACAGCCTCTTCCGGATCCCGACCTGCAAGCACGCTTGCTGCAAGCTCCCTGTATGTGTCGGAAGGCTCGGTCTCGAAGTATCCGAGTATCTCGTTCCTGATCCTTTCCTTCTTCTTCTCGATCACTTCCTCCGCCCTCGGAATCTCCTCGCGGCGGATATCAGATCTGGCAGCTTTCCTGATGTAAGCGAACTTCCTCGCTTCTGAAGGGGTTATGAATGTGATTGCAGTTCCATTCCTGCCCGCTCTTCCAGTCCTGCCGACCCTGTGGGTGTAGATCTCGGTGGTCGCCGTATCATTAAAAAAAAAAACATGCGTGAGATCCTGGATGTCGAGGCCCCTTGCCGCAACATCGGTTGCAACAAGTATCGAGATCTGGTGCTCTC
>CALXKY010000170.1 GCA_944389055.1 uncultured Spirochaetaceae bacterium
TCCGCTTCCCTGCCAAGGATCCTCCTGCACTCCGCTGACGCATATGCCAGCGCTATCGGCTCCGTGCACCCCAGTGCCGGCACCAGCTCTTCCTTGAGTATCGCAATGTATGCCGCATCCTTATCAGTCATATTCCCTATTCTCCTCTGAACGGATCAGCAGCTGCGGCATGCAGCTACTGCAGTCTGCAGACGGTGCATATCCTGATCTGTCGCAAGCGTGCAGTCAGCCCCGAGTATGAAGCCGGTCTTTCCGAATGATGAGATTACGGCTGCAACTGCATCGCGGATCTCCTGATCGGTTCCATCGACAAGGACACCGTGCCTGTCAGGAAGGCCTCCCATGACTGTCTTTCCTCCGAAAAGCTTCCTTCCCTCCTCCAGAGCATACGGAGCAGTATACACGCCCCAGTTCGCGACATCGCAGAAGTCAGCATAGGAGGCGTATCTTTCCATATTCAGCCCATCCTTGCAGATATGGAGGAATACATATCCTCCGGCTTCCCTGACTGCCGACATGATCTGCTTATCCATCGGCTCGATCCACTCGGCGAACTCCTCATCCGTGAAATATCGCTTCTCACCGCCAAGGGCTGCATAATAGACGCCATCAATACCGATTTCAACATAGCGTCTTGCGAGATCTGACATCGTATCCGCAATACGCTGCAGCGCGCCCTTCATCCTTGCCGGATCCTCCCTCAGGCAGGAAAGGAGAAGCCTTCGCGCCTCATCATAGGAAATACCCATCTTCTCGAGCGGATGGATGCCGGATGCGGTGATGCCATGAAGCGTTCCGAGAGAGAATGAATCACCATCAGCCTTGTCCAGTATCTCCTTCGCGAAATCAATCTGGGCCTGCATGAAATCCGACTCTATGGAGAATCCACGGACGAGAGCATCATAGTCCGCCGCATTGGATATCTTCCCGAAATACGGGACAAGATGCTCATTCATGATCTTGATGATATCCGTATCCGACTCGCGGAAGAAATCAAGGTGCGCCTGGATTCCGGCTTCACCGAAAGCCTTATCGTGCGGGAAGTGAAGCGAGAAACCGCATGGTACATGATCTACAGCCTGCTGCCTGATCGCAGCGATGACACGTTCTTTCTTATTCATATCTTCTCCTTTTGTTCATCAGCCTTTGACAGCTCCAGCCAGGTTTCCTGCTTTCTGCAGCAGCTGGAGACAGAGATACAGTACGATTGCAGGTATGATGACCAGCGTACATCCGGCAAGGATTACCTGCCACGGTGTTGAGATTCCATCCATGGATGGGAGCATGGAGACGGAGATCATGAGCGTGTACTTGTCATTCCTGTTGAGGAAAAGAAGCGGAAGGAAATAGTCATTCCATCTCGTGATCAGCGTAATCGATGCCCATGAGGCAAGAGCAGGGGTTATGACAGGGCAGATAATCTTCGCGAATATCCCGAATTCCGTGCACCCATCGACTCTTGCGGCCTCAACAAGCTCATCCGGGACATCCTTGATGTACTGGGTCAGATAGTAAATGCCTACAGCTGTCGCGATTCTCGGAAGGATCAGGGACCACAGGCTGTTGATCAGATGCATCTTCCTCATGATGATGAAGAGCGGGATCGCACCGGCTTCGACGCTTATGGCCATTGTCGCGACAACGAACGCAAAGAGCTTCGCGCGTCCAGGGAATCTGTATTTTGCGAAAGCGAAACCCGCCAGAGCGCAGAAGAACAGCGTGGTGAGCGTGCCGAGAAGAGTCGTGAAGATGCTGTTATAGAGGTTCGTTCCGAGCGGGATGAGCTGGAAAAGCCTCGTATAGTTCGCAATCGTGGGCTGCTTTACGGAAAGGGCGTTGAACCCGGTGATGGGCTCCCCGACTGTCTTGATCGAGATCACGCACATCCACAGGACGGGGAAGAGGCATATGACCACTACAACGATCATGAATATATTCACCAGCAGGAACCAGCCAAGGGATCTTGTCTTTTTCATATATGCTCCTTTCAGACCTCTCCGTCTTTCCTGCGGAGTCTGTACTGGATTATGGATATCACGAGAAGAACGATGATAAGCACGACGCTTATCGAGGACGCATATCCGAGCTTAAAGACCTTGAATCCATATTCATATACCTGCTGGAACAGCGAGGAGTTGCTCGATCCCGGACCGGCAAGCGTATATGATTCATTGAACATCTTCCAGATATCGATCGTGACGGTAAGCGCACAGAAATAGAGGATATTCTTCAGGAGCGGGATGGTTATCATCCTGAACTGCTGGAATATTGAAGCTCCGTCAACCGTTGCAGCTTCATAGTATTCAGGGGAGATGTTCAGAAGCCCCGAATAGATGATGATCGTATACCATGGGGTGATTCTCCAGATGAACAGCGCCGCGACAGGGATCTTCGCATATCGTGAGCTGGTAAGCCATGGGATATGCCCGCCGCCGAATACTTCAAGTATACCGTTTATGAGACCGGCATTCTCATCGAAGAGCATCATGAATATGAGACCGATGGCTACGGATGCGCAGACATATGGAAGGAACGTTATTGTCTGGAAGGCTTTCTTCCCGACTATGAACCGGCTGTTCAGGCACATTGCGATCAGAAGCCCGGCAACGAGGACTCCGATCACGCACACGACCCAATACCAGACGGTGTTGAAGAAGGACTCGACGACCGCTGTGTTCTGAAGCATGACAGCATAATTGCGGAGCCCGACCCATCTCATTGTCCCATATCCGCGCCACTGGTAGAAGCTTATGAAGAATGTCCACACTACAGGGATGAGCTGGAAGACAAGGAACATTATGAAAAAGGGCGCAATGAAGAT
>CALXKY010000171.1 GCA_944389055.1 uncultured Spirochaetaceae bacterium
TCTTCCGATCTCTGTGAGGTAATCGGTGGTCGTCGTTCCCGATGGCCTGAGATATGTGCACTGGAGACCGAGCTCATCAGCAGCCTTCTTGACGCCCTCATACGTTCCCTGGTTGAACGAGCGGTCATCTATGGTGCCTGAATCCGTGACCATTCCAACCATGAGCTTACCTTCTCCGGCAGACTCTCCCGAGCCCTGGGCGAAAACCGCGAATGAAAGGACTGCCATAAGCAGAACGGCAATAGTCTTCTTCATTGAATTTCTCCTTTGTGGATAATATACCGTCATTCTACTTGCACCTATTCAGGCTGTCAAACAAAGAAACGCGCGGCACAGCTGTATTCCGACACAGCAACTGATTGCTGTACAGTGAATTGCAGAGGAACACAAGCCAAACGGACCACGTGCAAATACAACAAAGCGCAACAGAAAAAGAAAAAGCGGGCCGAAGCCCGCCGAGCCCTGTGGCTCCGAGATAGACATAAACCGATCAGGCCTTCTCGCGAAGCTCCCTTTCGGTACAAGCCAGAATGAATGGTCCCACGCCCTTGAAATCATCGAGCTTGATACGCTCTGAGATATAGTAGCGGAAGGATCCGTCGCGGTACGGATTGCCGCCAAGCCCCGCTACCGAGCAGATGCCGCCGAGATGAAGCTCTCCATCACTGTCCTCAGTGAGATACTTCTCCGCGATGGCATCGAGGGCTTTCAGCGCCGGAGCCACGTATCCATCTCCCTCGAGATAGCCGAGACGCGTACCCTTCAGGAAGGAATATGCGAACATCGAGGAACCTGATGTCTCGAGGTAGTTGCCGCTCCTTGTGCCCTCATCGGTGACCTGCCACCACATGCCGCTCTCGTCCTGGACACGCAGCACAGCCGCAGAGAGCTCCCTGATGATCCCGATGATCGCATCGCGCTTCGGATGGTCAGCCGGGAGGAAATCAAGGACATCGATGCATGCCATGAGATACCAACCGATTGCCCTCGTCCAGAAATGCGGAGAGAGTCCGGTATCATCATCCGACCACTTCATGCCCCTGGACTCATCGTATGCATGGTACGGGAGCCCTGTCTCCTTGTCCGTAAGGAGCTCATGGGTCGTTACAAGCTGGTCTGCTATATCGTCAAAGCCTGTCATGTCATCATGACGCTTGCTGTATGCTGCAGTGAAAGGTCCCTCCATGTAAAGGCCATCAAGCCAGATCTGCCATGGATAGATCCCCTTGTGCCAGAAAACGCCGCACTTGCACCTCGGCTGCGTCATCAGCTGATGATGAAGCCTGTCTGCTGCAAGAAGGAATCTCTCCTCCCCGCTTCTATCCGCAAGGGCGAACAGCGTCTTGCCGGCATTGATGAAATCAAGGTTATGATCTCCCTCATTGAAGCCCTTGATGGAGCCATCGCTGCCGATCAGAGGATCGTACATCGAATATACCCATGGGTATACCGTATCATCGCCGTGGATTTCGGCGGCTCTGAGCGAAGCATAGAGCACGAGTCCATGCTCATAATGCCATTCCATCATACCTGGGCGGTATCTTCTCCTTACGCTCTCAGCCATTCTGAGAGAAAGGGGTGCCTTCATTTTCCATCCTCCGGAAAAAACGGCCGCCCCGGAGGGCAGCCGCTTCATGATCACTCGCCGCGTACGAGGCCATCTGCCTCCATCGCTGCAACACCTTCTGCATTCCATGCCTCTCCGCCGATCTTGTTGAACTGGTCGATGAATGCCGCCCAGTTCTCCGGCGTAAGCTTTCTTGCTCCTGAAAGGAACTCAGCGAGGCTCTGGTCATAGAATCTCTGAACATCAGCGCTCGGGGTCGGAAGCGTGCTCGATCCGATTGCGTTCGTCCACTTCATGCCCTGCATCTCGCGGAGAGCCTTGAGTGCGGACATCTCCTTGCCGGAAACCGCACATGTATAGGTCGGGTACCTGGACTGGAGCTCAACATCGCTGTTGTAGAAGACCATGTTCCTGAGCTGCGTATAGACCTGGCCGTCCGGACCTGTGAAGGCATTGTCGCCAAGATCGCCGGCAACAGGGATTCCGTTCTCATCAAGAACGTAGTTGACACCTTCCTGTCCCCATCCGCAGAGGTAGTAGCCTTCGTCGGAGCTCATCCACTCAAGAAGCTCGCAGATCTTGTCGAGCTTGCCCTCATCGGCAGCCTTCTGCGATACAGCGAAGATTCTGTAGTTCATGTCATATGCGCCGATAGCAGCATGTCCATCCGGTCCTGTGATCGCATCGATGATGACCCATTCGCCATCAGGGAAGTTGGAATCGAACGGAGCATAGTTGGACTCTGCGGCATAAGCAGCATTCTGCTCATACATGACACCGAACCTGCCCTGCTTCCACGCAGCGCGGAAATCATCCTTCTTGTAGGAAAGCCAGTTAGGATCGATGACGCCTTCGTCGCACATATTCTTGAGGAAGACCATGAAGTCATAGAACTCAGGCTTGTAGATGCTCAGACCCTGGTTAGGAGCATCAAAGCACCAGAGGCCCTCGACTCCGAATGCGCCCATGATCGGCCAGAGGCGTGATCCGGGGTATCCCTTGAGGTTGGCATCTGTCTCGACGAATGCACCATAGCCATATGTATCGTCCCTTCCGTTTCCATCCGGATCATCGAATGTGAACGCGCGGAGGACTTCCAT
>CALXKY010000172.1 GCA_944389055.1 uncultured Spirochaetaceae bacterium
GGGTGGAAGAAGGGGATCGAACCCTCGACAAGCAGATCCACAATCTGCCGCTCTACCGCTGAACTACTTCCACCATTGATGGAATAGCGAGGCGTGCACCTAGCAATTTCAACGACGACAAATATCTCAGAAACAGCCCTGATTGTCAACACCTTTCGGACAAAAACCGAAAGAAATTTTCAATTCATTATGTTATCACGGATTATCTGTCACCATATTCAGCTATCACCTCTCCTCTCTTCACCTTCTTGGTACTGGTAAGTGGCAGCTGATCATATATGACATCGACACGCGTGATCCTCTTGTGGGAAGCTGCACTCCGGTTTACGGTATCAACGATATCATTCATATGCTTCTCGATTGCAGCCTTGTCCCCTCCCACGCTGTCGATATACGCCTTCGACGGCACGATGAGAATGCGGATCCCTTCCCTCTTCATGGACCTGTCCGCAAGGTATCCCAGGACGCAGACCTGATCGATCTCATCATAGAGCTGGAACGGATCCTCGACTTCCTCGGGGAATACATTCTTGCCCCCTTCGGTGACGATGACATTCTTCGCGCGGCCGGTCAGGTAAAGATACCCATCGCTGTCCTGATGCCCCACATCGCCGGTATTGAGCCAGCAATCCTCAGTGAGAACCTCCGCAGTAGCTTCTGGATTATTGTAGTATCCTTTCATCACCATCGGTCCCTTTATGAAGATGAGACCATTGCCATCGCTGTCCGGATTGACGATGCGAACTTCCTCCTCGGGGAACTTCCTTCCAACCGATTCAACACGGAATGCCTTGATCGGATTCAGATGAGTTATAGGCGATGCCTCCGTGAGGCCATAGCCCTGCACGAAATCTATGCCCAGCTCATTGAACATGCGGAAGGTGGAGGCCGGAAGCGGTCCGCCGCCCGAGATGCAGACCCTTATATTCTCGAATGAGAGCTTCTCAAGAAGGAATCCGAAGATGGCCTTCCCGACGTTTCTGCCCGTGACATGCTTCAGAACTCCGGAAAGCTTCATCAGGGCACGGATGATCCCATAGACGACGATGCCCTTCTTGCGCACCCCGCTCATAAGAGCGGAAATCATCTTGTTGTACAGCATAGGAACTGCCATGAACATCGTGACATGCCCTTCCCTGAGCTCGCGGAAGATATGCGTCATGGCAAGCTTCTTGCCGAATACGACGGCGCCTCCGGTGCTTGTCGCCATGTAGATGACGGCCATCATCGTATAGGCATGATGCAGCGGCAGGATCGCATAGATGACATCGGTGGAGCGTATATCGATATTAGCCTGCGTAAGATAGCAGTCGGAAACGAGATTATCATGGGTGAGCATAACACCCTTCGGGGTTCCGGTCGTTCCGGATGTGAAGAGAATGGCAGCTACATCGGACCCGCTGCATGCAGGGAATGCGGTCTCCGGGCCATCCATGGTCATCACATCCCTGGTGATATCATACTTTCTGATGCCGAGCCTGCCATCGCGGTCAACCCCTGCGACCCTGTCGGAATCAAGGAACATGGCCTTTACGCCTCCGAATGAGATGAAATGCTCCATCTCATGATCCTTGAGCGTGGAATCGAGAGGCACGATGATGCAGCCGGCCTTAAGCACGGCAAAGTATGCGATCACCCATTCTGCGGAGTTATGTCCGGATACGCCTATCTTGTCACCTTTGCCGAACCCATCGGCAGCAAGAGCCCTTGCAACGCGGTTTATCGCATTCTCAGCTTCTTTATATGTGAGCTTCAGCTCCGGATCGAATGCATGGAAGCAGAGGTTATCAGGGAACCGCATCGCCGTGATATGGAACATCTGGGTGACATTCGGCCAGCGGCCATCGAACTCCCTGCCCCTGTATTCATCGAGAAAACCCCATGCGTCCCTGTACGCTACTGTCTTCATTCCAATCCCTCCTTGCTTCTGACTAATGTACTTTAGCACGCATGGTGAATCGAAAAAAGATAGCCTCAGCGCCTCCTGAGCGCCTCCTCTGCATTATCCAGCTGGGAAAGCACATTCTTCAGTATCCTGCGCACAGCCGCAGCATTATCCGCAACGCGGTCCAGCTCCAGAGCCTGGATTGCCCTGTCTGCAGCTTCCATGGAACTCCCTGCTGCAGTCACAGCGGCATCGGGAATATGATCATATGAGTATGCCCCGATCATCCTGAGTATCTTCTGCACATCGGTACGGAGAGCGCGGAGTTCCTTCCTTGCAGGCTCATTCTTCCTCTGCACAAGATATCGTACCCGGGGCTTTGTCTTCCTGATGAGGCGCATGGCCATCACAAGCGTGCTGCGGTAGCAATGGAAGATCAGAAGAAGGAGGAGGATGACACCTATGACAATGAGCCAGCCGATGACCATATCGGAAATATAGTTCCAGAGCGAGCGAAGATACCGGAGCATGGAATCCGCATTCATGGCTTCACCTCCCCCGCTGTTTTCTTCACCTGCGCACTCCGCGATGTGCGTTTGGGCATGCTGTCCTTCCTCATGCTGACTGCAATCTGATCGAATGGGATATCGATATGCTCCTTCTTATATGCTTCATAGACTGCACGCTCAACGCTGAAATACGTGTTCCAGTACTCCCGCGAAGAGCACCAGACCCATGCCAGGATCTCAAGCGATGAA
>CALXKY010000173.1 GCA_944389055.1 uncultured Spirochaetaceae bacterium
GTGATGTCGAGAAGTTCCTCATGGCGTCCTTCCGCATTCGTCTCGCCGCTGCGTCCTATGATCCACTCCGGATGCGACTTGTAGATCATGGAGCTGGTATTCACTGCCTCGGGTTCGAACCAGAGCCCGAAGAGCAGGCCCATCCTGTGCACGGTATCGGCAAGTTCCGTCAGTCCGGATGGTATCTTCTGCGTGTTAACGTGCCAGTCTCCCAAGCTGGTGCGGTCGCTGTTCCTGGCCCCGAACCAGCCATCATTTATGAGGATGCCTTCGCAGCCCATCTCAAGCGCACCGCGTGCCATGCTCTCTATCCTGTTCTCGGAAAGCGAGTATCTGACGGCCTCCCAGGTATCGAGCATCACAGGTCTCATCCTTTCCTTCCATGATGAGCGGAGCACTGACGTGCTTATGAACCGCTTGATCCTGTCTCCTGCACCATCGACGCCATCGGGGCTGAAGGTCATCACAGCTTCAGGGGATTCGAATCTCTCTCCTTTCTCCATCACCCACGAGAACATGTCAGGGTTGATGCCCCAGACGATATGCGTCATTCCATGCTCGGTGACTGACATCGAGGCCCTGTGAGGGCCGGAATAGATGAGATTCAGCGCATAGCAGGCACCACTCGCGGAGAGAAGCATGAAGCCGGGATTCGCCTCCGCCGATGAGCCGAGCCTGCGGCTTTCCGAGATGAATGTGCCTGAGGTGAGGCCGGTCCAGTGCCTCTCCATCTCCCGTCCCCATGTTCCCGTGAGCGTCAATGCCTTCATGCCTGTCTCGCGGAAATCCAGCTGGGCGGAAGCCAGGGAACGCACAGTGAGCCTTCCGCTGCCGGTGTTCCGTATGATGCTGCGGCGCGTTATCGTGTCAGATGACGGGAAGACTGTATAGACAAGCGTCAGCTCCGTATTCCTTAAGCTGTCCTCGAAGATGAGCTCAAGCGTCTCCGCTTCCCCGTATGGATCCTTTGCCTGAGGCATCGGCAAGGTCCTGAAAGGCATTGTCCCTTCCGTTATCCTGCTTTCCCTGTACCGGAGGTCGAGCGTTCGTTCGCCGTCATCGCCGTATGATACAGCTATATATGGCGTGCGGTAGTCGCCTCTTCCCTCTGCCGAGAACTCAAGAAGCGTATCATCGAGCACAAGCGTCGTGAATTTCCTGTCCGTGTATGTTCCCATGCCGGGGCGTACATAGTGCTTCTCTCCGAGCGCAGATACGGAGGAGGCGGCATCCCGCAGCCGCCTGCCATAGTAGATATGCTCTGCGTGACCCGTCTCGAGTATGCGGATCATATAGCTTGTGTTCTCTGTCGCAAGATGGAATATGCTTTTCGATATTGCTTCGATCATGGATAACCTCGGAATTATGCTTTACAATAATCTTAACCCAGATCGGATGATTTGTCGTTATTCCGGAGGAACCTATGGATATCAGGAGGCTTGCCCTCTGGGAGGGCCGCTACGCTACTTACATGTCCAATGATATCTTCTCGGCCCTGATTGAGGATCAGGGTGAGGTCCTCCTTGAGCTTACGTCCCGAACTCTCTCAGGAGCACGCATCAATGCTATGGCTCTTCCATATTTCAGGGGAACCGGTGCCGGAGTCATCTCTGATGATAACGGTGAGTGGTGGCAGAACAATGAGGCGCTCTATCAGGCGGGAGGCGGATACTTCACGTTCCCATCGTCATCGGATGATCATATCAGCTCAGTGAATACATACTGGACGCTCAGACGCTATGGCACGGAGGAGGATCATGGGGGTGTCTGGCGGCTTTCAGAGATGAAGAGCAGGGAAGAGGGCAATCGGTACAGGCTCGAGAAGATCGATATGATACTTCCCGGGCATCCTGTGCTGTATACTGCGATCAGGATAACCAATACTGGTTCCGAGACGCTGCTGGGTTCCTCATCATGGCATTCGATGATCGGCGCACCGCTTCTTGAGACTGGTACATTGATAGCCTCAAATGCAAAATACTGGACAGCATATGCTCTTTCAAGGCGCGAATCGGGGGTCAACCGCTTCCTTCCCGGAATGGTATTCGATGATTTGAAGCATGCTCCTCTTGTGCGCGGCGGCACTGCCGATGCAGGATTCGTGCCGCCTCCTACGGGAACATACGACTACATGATCGGCAAGATCCCGGAGAAGGGCGCGATCGGATGGGCCGCTGTCAACAATCCGCGCTGCCAGCTGCTCTATTTCATGTTCACGCCCCATGAGGGGGATGAAGGCACCCTCATCCTGCCGAATGTGGATATCGCGGAGAACTACCTTGGCAGGATGGATGCTCCATGGGCTCTTTTCGATGGCGCAACGCCGGAGATACGTGCCGTGACCCTTGGGTTCAATACCGGTCCGAAGGGCACGATGAATATCTCGCTTGAACCGGGGGAGAGCCGCATGCTCTATATAGGAAATGGCTTCATAAGCTATGATAACCCGCGCATCGGGCTGGGTTTCTTCTCTGTTGAACCTTCTGATACGGGTTTTGTCTTCAAACGCACGAAGAGCTGGGCGCTGATGCCTGCAGATCATAGCTTCTCAGCGATAAAGCAGCTATCCGGAAAGCTCTTCTCAGATGCGGAGCGTGGT
>CALXKY010000174.1 GCA_944389055.1 uncultured Spirochaetaceae bacterium
AATGCGGTTGTCCGCTTCTTCCCCGGAAAGACCGGAGAGGAGAACAGGGCCGTGGAGATCTATTCCGTCAAGGAAGTCGTCGATGAGGAGAACTGGTACGACAGCGTCAAGCAGATACCCGTCGATGAGGCTCAGTCTCTTGTTGATGGCGTCGAGCCCGGTGACTCGCTTGAGATCCCGCTTGATCCGAAGAGCTTCGAGTACAGTGCGGTCCAGAGTGCGAAGCAGCGCTCACAGCAGGTCGTGAAGGAGTACAATACTGACCGTGTCTATGTCGATGCAAAGGCCATGGAAGGCCGCCTTGTCATCGGCGAGATCAAGAAGACAACGAGGAATGGCGATTACCTTGTGAACCTCAATCTCGAGGATACGGATGCCATCTTCCCCGTCCGCGGACAGTCTCCGAGGGAGACATATGAGATCCAGGAGAAGCTCAAGTTCTTCGTTGAGAAGGTAGACAGGGGCGATGACCAGAGAAGCCGTGACGGACGCGACAGAAGGAGAAGGGGAGGCGTCAGGATCCTCCTTACACGTTCTTCCAAGGAGTTCGTGAAGGCGCTCATCGAGAATGAGGTGCCCGAGATTTCTTCCGGTGATGTCGAGATCAGGGCTATCGCAAGGCATGCCGGCGTAAGGACCAAGATCGCTGTTGATACACGCAAGACCGATATCGATCCGGTCGGCTCGACCGTCGGCAAGGCCGGAACGAGGATCCAGACCGTCATGACGGAGTGCGAAGGCGAGAAGATCGATGTCGTCAGGTATTCCGATGATCCGCTTGTATTCATCGCGAATGCACTCATTCCTGCTCAGGTAAGGCGCGTCGTCACAATCGACCCTGCGACAAAGCATGTCGTTGCGATCGTTGATGATAACCAGCTCGGAATCGCAATCGGACAGGGCGGCGTCAACGTCAAGCTTGCCAAGGCCCTCTGCGACTGGAACATCGAAGTCAAGACGCAGGATCAGTTCAACGAGATGGAGGAGACGATGGAGATCTACAGGAATGTGGATAACCTCTTCAAATCCGACGATGAGATCGCTGCAGAGAAGGCTCTTACGAATGATGAGATCGGCATCGATCCCGAT
Source organism: uncultured Spirochaetaceae bacterium (assembly GCA_944389055.1). Classification (GTDB taxonomy): domain Bacteria; phylum Spirochaetota; class Spirochaetia; order Sphaerochaetales; family Sphaerochaetaceae; genus Ornithospirochaeta. The sequence goes on from CALXKY010000174.1 coordinate 1,090, forward strand.
GACACGCCGCTTACGGATATCGGGCTCGCGGATGATCTCGTGAAGAAGCTGCACGATGTCGATATCTGGTCCATACAGGAGTTCTTCGATTACACTGATGAGGAGCTCAGGGAGAAGGGACTTTCGGATGAGGAGATCGCTGCTGTGCGCAACAGCGTTGAGATCACCGAGGAAGAAGATGAAGGAGGCAGCTTCGAATGCCCGATCTGCCATACCGAGCTTCCTGCAGGTACAGAAGTCTGCCCGAACTGCGGCGCTGAGTTCGAGTTCGAATGATAAAGGATGAACATGGCTGAAGATAAGAAGAACGACGAAAAGATCAAGGTTAATGTAATCAAGAGGACGCCACAGACGCCCCAGCCTCAGAAGGCCGCAGAGCCTCAGCAGGATGTGGAAAAGAAGGTCATTGTCCTCAAGAAGAAGCCGACGATCGTTGTGAAGGTCAAGGAGAAGGAAGAGGAGAAGCATGAAGCTCCTAAGGCTGAGGCTGAGCGCCCGATGTCTGAGTCGGGAGCGGCTTCATTCGGTCCGAGGGTCATCCCTTATGACAAGAGCAAGCTTCCTCCGATCAATCCGGAGCCGAGGAAGACGCAGCCTCAGAAATCCTCTGCCGCACAGAAGCAGCCTGCTCCGCAGCCGGCTAAGGCGGAGGCTCCGAAAGAGACTGTTGTCCTTACCGGAAAGAGCTTCATGACCAATACAGCGGTCCACCATCAGAACTCGAGGATACAGTCCCCGCTCCATAACGGGCCCGTCATCATCAAGAGCTCTGACCTTCCTCCCGTTCCCGGGCAGAAGGTCGATGGCGCCGAGGCAGAGGCACCGCACAGGCCAAGAGTCGCAGGTGTGGTCGGAGGACGCCCTGCAGGCGGATACAGGCAGCAGGGCGGACAGAGGCGTTTCCAGGGAACGGGAAAGCCAGGCTTCCAGCGCCAGGGACAGCAGGGACAGAGGATGCCGCGTCCCGGCCAGAGCTATACGCCATCAGGTGACCGTCCTGCATTCAGGCCAGGGCAGAGACCCGGGTTCGGACGTCCCGGCTTCCAGCGCCCAGCAGGCGGCGGCCAGGGTGCTCCTGAGATCAATCAGAAAGGACCGGGCAAGAAGCCTCAGGGTGCTTCGAGACGCAAGGATTACGACAGATACCAGAAGGATGAGGAGCTGGATTTCCAGTTCCAGAAGAAGAAGCGTGAGGAGCAGAAGCTTGCTTCCGTTCCCAAGTCGATCGATATCATGGAGAGTATCACAGTCGCTGATCTTGCCAAGAAGATGAACCTCAAGGCCTCTGATATCATTTCGAAGCTCTTCAATATGGGCCTTATGGTGACGATCAACCAGCAGATCGACCATGAGACGGCGGAGATCATCGCATCCGAATACGGCTGCGAGGTGCATCTCGTATCTCTCTACGATGAGACGATCATC